>JAEYAL010000177.1 GCA_023404805.1 Actinomycetes bacterium
AGCCGGGCCTTGTGCGCCCTGGGGCCCCGCGGGCCCCGTCAAACCATTTGCGCCCGCCGGACCCGCCGGGCCTTGCGCGCCAGCCGCGCCGGTGGCACCCGTCGCGCCGGTAGCACCCGTAGCCCCGGTAGCGCCCGCGACACCAGCCGCACCCTGCGCGCCCGTGAGACCCTGCGCGCCCGTCAAGCCAGGAAGCCCCTGCGGGCCGGTCGCGCCAGCGGCGCCGGTCGCGCCCTGCGGCCCGGCCGAGCCAGTCGCGCCGCGCTCACCCTTCTCACCCTGCACGCCCTGCGGGCCAGCCGGCCCCGCGGGACCGGTGCGGCCGATCACGACGCCGGAGTCGAGGAGGCTTGAAGAGGTGGACGTCGTCGTGGTCGAGGTGACGGCGTTGCCGGCCTCGTCCGTCATCGGCTCCTGGCCCACGAGGATGCGCATCGAAAGCGCAGCGTCTCCGGCGCGGCACTTGAGCGTCTTCTTCTGGGCGATGTACACGGTGCCCTGGCCGATCTGCGAGCTGCGGCGGAAGCAGAGCTGCATCTTGCGCGTCGTGTCCTTGCGGACGACGCTGACGTTCGCCACCGAAACGTTGTCGTCGATCGACGGGGTGGCCGTCGGGTCGGACGTCGCCGCCGAAGCCGAGCCTGCGCATGCCCCGGCCGTCAGCACAACGACGAACGCCGCTCCAAGCCGGGAGCGGCGAGTGAAGAGATCTCGGGGGAACGACATGTCGGGGGACTTGGAGCGACCACCCGAGACTCCATGTCCGGGTAATGCGCGCTACCCCCCTTATCGCCTGGCGCGGCCGAACCCTTTAGGCGCGCAGAACGCCGTCATACCCCACCACTCCAGAAGGTGGCCGTCTGCGAGCGCCGAACCCCGGAGTTGCAAGCTTCCGTCCAGTTTGGCGCCGCGGGGCTGCTTCACTGCGGACAGGCGCTCCCATCTTCGCGGCTGAGCCCACGCCGAAGGCTCGAGCCAGGCAGAAACTGGGCGGTTTGGGCGGCGACCTGACGGTCGACCAGAGCCTGAGGCATACCTCAGTAACGGTCAGGTTGAGCCTTAGCCAGCCTCCTACCCGACCGTTCCGAGGCGCGAGCCCGCCAACCGCCCTCCCGTGCCGCGTGTCACAGAGGCCCGCTGGCGCCTCTGCGCTACAGTCGCCGCCACATCAACGAGAGCGATGCGACGGGAACCCGGTGAAATTCCGGGACGGGCCCGCCACTGTGATCGAGAACCGGCCGCCGCAGGCCATCGCCCCTTGAGGGCGGACCAGCCACTGGACGCATCTGCGTCTGGGAAGGCGCGGCGTCACCGCTCGAGAGTCAGGAAACCTCGCGCGCTCTTCCTGTCGAGCAGCCCCCGGGGACCGGGGCTGGAGGCACCATGTCGAGACTCTCGCCGGCTCCCATCGCGGAGCCAGCTGCGCCCGTCGGCGCACCCCCTTCAGCGTTTAGCGCGGCCCGCCGCCGCACCCGTCCGGCCAGGCCCCATGCCTGAGGGGCCTGATCTCCGCGCCCGGCTGGAACAGCTCGCCGTCCTCGGCGACCGGTTCCCTGTGACGTGCCAGCCAGCTCCGAGCGGCGACTGGACCGCGGGCGACCTGCTCGCGACGCAGGCGTCCTCCGCGTGGCCAGCCGTGATCAGCGACTACGCCGCCACGCTCGGCACCGACCAGCCGCGCATCGCGGCGTCGATCGCCCTGCAGCACTACGGCACCCGGGTCGCGGGCGTCGCGATCGCCTCGTGGGCGCTGCTCGGCGTCGTGCCGTCGCTGAAGTCCAGCAGCCTCCATGCGCGGTTCGACGGCGGCCGGACCGTCGAGCTCTGGCTCCCCGATCCTCGCCCCGCTCGCCCCGCGGGCCCCCTGGAACCGCCCATCAAGACGCTCGGCCGCGAGCTGTTCGACCATTTCGAACCGGTGGTGGCAGCCGTGCGCAGCCACTCGCCGCTCAACCGGCGGCGCGCGTGGGGCAACCTCGCCGCCTCGTGCGCCGGCATCTTCAGCGCGCTCGACCGCCTCGTCCCGCCGTGGCATGCACAGGCGCTCCGCGCGGCTGCCGCCGGGTTCTTCGCCGTTCCCGAGTGGCCGATCGCTGGCCTCGTCGGCTGGCAGGTCTGGGGCGATCCACCCGACGACGGCCTCTGCCACGAGCGCCGCACGTGCTGCCTGATCCGCGACATCCCCGGGAAGCAGCCGTGCGAGAGCTGCTCGATCCGGCGGCCGGGCGAGCGCCGCGCCGCGTGGGAGGCCTCGCTGCGCGAGCCGCGGCAGCCCCCTGCGGCGTTGGCCCTCGCCGCCCACACCTTGCCCCTCTACACGGAGAACTGATGACTCCCACCTCCCGATCCAGCTGGCACCGGCCCGCCGCCACAGCCCTCGCCCTGGCCGCCGTCACCGCGCTGACCGCGAGCTGCGGCTCGTCCGACCAGAACATCAGCTCGGCTGCCGATGGGCCTGCGGCGGCTCCCGCCGAACTGCGGATGGCCACCTCGTTCGCGATCGAGAGCATCGACCCGCTCAAGGAAGGCTTCTGGAGCCCTGAGTTCGGCTACGGCGAGCTGCTCATGCGGCCGTCGAGCGACGGTGTCCCGAAGCCGTGGCTGCTCGAGAAGCTCGATCAGACGGGCGCCCGCACCTGGACGCTCACGCTGCGCGACGGGATCACGTTCCACGACGGCAAGCCGCTCGACGCCGCAGCGCTTGTGGCGGTGCTGCGCCGCCAGCTGGCCGAGGGCGAAGCAGCCAAGGCGACGCTTCCCGGCGCGCAGGCCAGAGCATCCGGGCCGCTGCAGGTCACGCTGACCACCAAGAAGCCCGAGGCGACGCTCCCGTTCATCCTCGCCGACGAGTCCCAGTTCCCGGTCTACGACGCCGAAGCCGCGCAGGCCGCTGGCGACAGCGCCGACCAGCTGCTGAAGGCCGGCATCTACACCGGCCCGTATGAGCCGGTCGCGCTGAGCACCGGCGAGATGACCCTCAAGGCCTACCCGGGGTACTGGGGTGGCAAGCCCCCGCTCCCGGGCGTCCGGCTGCGGTTCATCCCCGACGCCGGAGCGCGCATCTTGGCGGTCCGCAACGACGAGGCCGATATCGCGCTGTACCCGCCGACCGAGGTCAAACGAACCCTCCAGGGCCGCAGCGACGCGTTCTACGTGACGCCGCCGCAGGGCGTCGAGAACATCCGCGTTCCGCTCAACCAGCGCAGCGGCCCGTTCGCGGATGTCGCCGTGCGCCGCGCGTTCAGCCTCGGCATCGACTACGCCTCCCTGGCAGGCGACGTCATGGACGGGGCCTACGACGCGTCCGTCGGGATGTACGCGAAGCAGCTCGATTTCGCCATCCCAAACCAGGGGACGGATGCCAAGCAGGCAGCGGCCTTGCTCGACGGCGCCGGGTGGCGGCCGGGCGCGGGCGGCATCCGCGAGCGCGACGGCAAGCCGCTGGCGGTGACGCTCGTGATCTACCCGCAGCAGCCCGACCTGAAGCCGCTGGCCGTCGCCGTCCAAGCCCAGCTGAAGGCCGTCGGGTTCGACGTGAAGATCCAGGAGGTCGACGACATCGACGCCACCCTGCGCGAGCAGTCCGGCTGGGATGCGGGCCTGATCTTCTCGGGCTCGGTCGGATTCAACGGCGACCCGGTCCAGCCGCTGCGCCAGTACCTCGCGTCGACCGGCGAGAGCAACTACGGCGGCGTCGACGATCCGAAGCTCGACGCGATCGTCGCCCAGCTCGCGACAACGTTCGACGCGGCGAAGCGCAAGGCGCTGCTGGCTGAGGCGCAGGACATCGTGGTCGCGAAGCAGGCCTACCAGGTGTTCCTCGCCGTCAAGCGGTTCCCGGCGGTCGTCGGGCCGCGCTACCGCGGCTACGTCCCGTCGACGAGCCTGACCCACATCACCGTGGACACCAAGCCCTCCGCCCGATGACCGCTGCGCGGAGAGCGACCCAGGCGCTGCTCACGCTCTTCGGGGCGAGCGTCTTGGTCTGGGCGCTGGTGCCGCTGGCGCCCGGCGACCCTGCCAGCCGGGTCCTCTCCGCACGCGGGCTCGCGCATCCCAAACCGGCCGAGATCGCGGCCGTCCGCGCCGAGCTCGACCTCGACCGCCCGCTGGCGCCCCGGTACTTCCGGTGGCTTCGGCGGGCCGTCCGGGGTGACCTGTCGGACTCGTACCGATCCGGCAGGCCGGTGGCGGCGGAAATCGGGACCCGGCTGCCCGCCACGGCGCTGCTGGCCGGCCTCGCGCTGGCCATCGCCTTGGTGGTCGCGGTCGGCGCGGCGCTGCTCGGGGCGGCGTTTCGCGGGCGCTGGCCCGACGAGCTGCTGCGCGGCACGATGCTGCTCTTCGCCGCGCTGCCCGCGTTCCTTGTGGGCGTGCTGCTGCTCGAGGTGGTCGTCGTCGGCGGCGGGTACGGGTCGGTCGTGAGCGACGGCAGCGTCCGGACAGCGCTGCTGCCCGCGCTCTGCCTCGCCATCGCGATCGCTCCGGCGTGGGCGCGGCTGCTCCGCGCCGGGCTCCTCGAAGCGCTCACGGCGCCGTACGTCCTGGTCGCATCCGCACGCGGCGCGTCGCCTGCCAGGCAGCTGCTCGTCCATGCGCTGCCCAACGCAGCGCTGCCCTTCATCACCTCGGTCGGCATGAGCGTGAGCGCGGTCCTCGGAGGCGCAGCGATCGTCGAGACCGTCTTCACCTGGCCAGGGATCGGCCGCTACGCGGTCGAGGCGATCGGCGCGCGCGACCTTCCGGTGATCCAGGGGTTCACGCTGATGGCCGTGCTGCTCTATGTGGCGACGAGCCTCCTCGTCGACGTGATCGGGGCCCGGATCGACCCGCGCCGCACGGCCGCTGCGAGTGCTGCCCGATGACGCTCGTGACCCCACTGCCGGCTGCCGTCGACACCACCTGGCACGCCGGCCAGCGACGCCTGTCGCTGATGCGGTCGGCGCTGGCGACCCGCACCGGCCGGATCGGGGCCGGGCTCGCGCTCGGGCTCGCCGTCGCGGTGGTCGCCGGACCCTTGCTTTGGACCGCGCCGCCAAACGAGATCGACTACAGCCGCAAGCTGCTCGGGCTGTCGACGAGCAACCCGCTGGGAACCGACGCGTTCGGCCGCGACCAGCTCGCGCGCCTGCTCGATGGAGGTCGGCGCTCGCTCGTGGCGGCCGTCCTCGTGCTGGCGGGCGGGCTGAGCATCGGCGTGTCCGTCGGGCTCGTCGCCGGGATGCGCGGCGGCGTGCTCGGCGCGGCGCTGATGCGGTTCGTCGACGTGATGCTCGCCCTGCCTGCGCTCGTCCTCGCACTCGCGACCCTCGGCGTGCTCGGGCCGGGGTTCTCCAACCTGCTGGTGGCGCTGATCGCCGCATCGTGGGCGCCCTACGCCCGCATCACGCGGAGTGTCGTCCAGGGAGCGCGCGCCCGGCCCGACGTCATCGCCGCCCGGCTCAGCGGCGTGCGCTGGCCAGCCATCGTGCGCGGCCACGTCCTGCCCGGGGCGCTCAGCCACCTCGGCGTCCTGGCGACCTTGAACCTCGGCGAGGTCGTGGTGGCGATCGCCGGGCTCTCGTTCCTCGGGCTCGGCGCCCAGCCGCCGGCTGCCGAGTGGGGCGCGATGCTCTCCGAGTCGCGGGGGCTGTTCACCACGGCCCCGTGGCTGCTCGCGGCGCCCGCCGTCGCGATCTTCGCGTCGGTGATGGCCGCGAACCTCTGCGGCGATGCCCTCCGCGACGCCGAGCGCATCCGGGCCGCCCGTTGACCCCGCCGCTGCTCCAGCTCGACAGGGTCTCGGTGGCGCACCGCGGCGCCGCTCCGTGCGTGTACGGCGTGAGCTTCACGGTCCGACGCGGTGAGTGCGTCGCGCTCGTCGGCGCGTCTGGCTGCGGCAAGTCGACGCTGGCCAAGGCGATCACCGGCCTCCTGCCTGCCGGGGCGCGCGCGTCGGGTTCGATCCTGGTCGACGGCACGCAGGTCGTCGGGGCGCGCGCCGGCGACCTGCGCCGGCTCCGCGGACGGACCGTCGGCGTCGTGACGCAGAACCCGTTCGCCGCCTGCAATCCGGTCCACGCCGTCTGGCGCCACGTGGCCGAGGCATGGCGGGCGCACGGCGAGCAGCCGCCGCCGGGCCGCATCGTCGAGTTGCTGGAGCGCAACGGCATCGACGACGCCGCGCGGCGCGGCAGGCAGCGCCCGCACCAGTGGAGCGGCGGGATGCTGCAGCGCGCCACCATCGCCGCGGCGTGCGCTTACGATCCGCCGCTGCTGATCGCCGATGAGCCGACGAGCGCGCTCGACGCCCACCTCGCTGACGGCATCCTGCGGCAGCTCCGCGCGTCCGCGCCGTACGCGCTGCTGCTGATCAGCCACGACCTCGTGCAGGTCGCCGAACACGCCGACCGGATCGCGGTGATGCACGGCGGGCGGATCGTCGAGGACGGTCCGGCGGCGCAGGTGCTCCGCGCCCCCGGGCACCCCTATACCCGCGCGTTGCTCGAAGGGCAGCTGGCGTGAGCTCGCTGTCCTCAGCCGCAGGGTCCGCCGCGCCGGACATGGCCGGTGGTGCGGCCTCGCCGGTCTCGGCCGCAGCTCCCGCGGATCCAGGCGTGGCAGGTGGCGCAGCTTCGCCGGTGTTGGAGCTGCGCGATGCCCACCGCCGCTACGGCGACTCGGCTGTCCTGCGGGGCGTCGACTTGGCGTTGCGGCCCGGTGAGATCGTCGGCGTCTGCGGGGCGTCCGGATCCGGCAAGTCGACGCTGCTGCGGGCGCTCGCTGGGATCGAGCGCCTCCATTCAGGCGAGCTCCTGATGGGCGGTGCACCGGTCTGGCGCGGCCGCCGCAGCGCGCCGACGCTGCCACGGCCTGGCTACGTCCAGCAGGTCTTCCAGGACCCCGTCAGCGCCCTCGACGAGCGCTGGCCGCTGTGGCGCACCATCACCGAGCCGCTCACCGCGCCCGGGCGCCCGCGTCTCAGCCGCAGCGTCCGGCGGGCGCGCGCGCAGCGGGCGCTGGCGTCTGTCGGGCTCGACGCGCTGCCGCTCGATGCCCGGCCAGGCGAGCTGTCCGTCGGGCAGTGCCAGCGGGTGGCGATCGTGCGCTCGATGACCGCCAGCCCGGCCGTGCTGCTCGCCGATGAGCCGACCTCGGCGCTGGATGCCATGAACGTGCAGGGCGTCCTCGACCTGTTGCGCGGAGCCGCCGACGCCGGATCGGCGCTGGTGGTCGTGAGCCACGACGCGCGGGTCCTGCGGGCCCTGTGCGACCGCACGTTCACGCTCACGGGCGGGCTGCTCGAAGCCGGCCAAGCGCTGCAGGGCTAGAACGACCAGCCGACTGCCGCAGCGCGGCTCGGTTCCGTTCCAAACGCTCGATAACGCGAAAGGCCCCGCTTGCGCGAGGCCTTTCGTGAGTACCGCCACGGGGATTCGAACCCCGGTTTCCGCCGTGAGAGGGCAGCGTCCTAGTCCCCTAGACGATGGCGGCAGGACGGCGTCAACCGTAGCAAAGGCGAGCGCTCCGCGCGTCGTGACCCTGTCTCCGGTGCACTGCGCTCGGCGGCGCCTAAGCGCGCGGACCGACAGCAAGGCAACCCGCTCGCGCGCGTGGCACGCGCACATACGCGCGAGGCGTGGCCGAGCGGGTCGCGGCCGTTTCCCCAGGGACTCCAGGGGCCGCCGCTCGGCACCGCCGGCGGCAACGCCGACTTGGCCGGCTTCAGGTATCGTGCAGCGCCCTGCCACGCGGATGTGGCGGAATTGGTAGACGCGCACGGTTCAGGTCCGTGTGGGAGCAATCCCGTGGAGGTTCGAGTCCTCTCATCCGCACTAGGGAGAAAACCCCCGCTTAGGCGGGGGTTTTCTGCGTTCTGGGGCCATGATTCCGACCCGCAGCCAGCGTCCCACGCGGACCGTGTCCCACGCTTGTGTCCCACAAACCGACCCCGAAACGCGCCCGAATCGCTGGGGTACCCCCCACCTTGCTTGCTAACTCGCCCCGCACGCTCAAGTCCCTGGGCGGTGGTCAACTCCGCCCGCTGTTCGCCGAACCTCGGAGATCGTGAGAACGATCGCGCCGGAGCGAGGACGAGGTCAGGGTCTGCGGGCCCTGCCGGAGTTCCGCGGGTGACCGTGCTCAGTTTCCGGACCATTGCCGCCGTACGGCAGGGCTTCCGCCGCTCGCCTCGGTTTCGGCGTCGATCCGACGGACTCTGCCGCTCGGCGTGCAACGCTTTGCAGGATGAGCAGCGAGGAATCGCTAGGCGCAGAACGCCCACCGGCACCGGACCAGGTGGCTGGAGCGATCCGCTACGCGCTCAGCGAGCTGGGAATCCAGAACGCCGCACATCGATTCGAAGATCTGTGCCGGTACTTCGCGCGCGCGAGGATCGCGGCAAACGTGATTCCGGCGACGGGCCCGGTCGGTGTTGGTGGTGATCAAGGTCGCGACTTCGAGACCTTCCGCACCTACCTGACAGCCGAGCTCGGAACGCACGGTGGATTCGCAGGCCGAGCGTCCTCGGCCCCGCTTGCGTTCGCCTGCACACTTCAAAGCGACAACATCAAAAGCAAGATCCGGGCGGACGTCAAGAAGATCTGCGCCGGTGATGTCAAACCCGAGACGATCTACGCATTCGTCACGCAGGCCGTCCCGGTCGCCGATCGCCATGCCCTACAGGAAGAGATGCGAGCGACCTACGACGTGGGGCTCGAGATCTTCGACATCATGGCGCTCTCCGAGGAACTCGCGAGCCATGACTTGTTCTGGATCGCCGAGCGGTACCTCTCGCTGCCCGCGTCGCTGGCTCCGCCTCCGCCGCCGGTGGCCGAAGGCGAGGGCCCGCCCGACTGGTACGTGGAGGATCTCAAGCGGTGGCGTGCACGTACCGAGCCGCTCGCGACCATCGGGCAGCTACTCGATTTGCGCGCAGGTCTGCGCCTCGCGGCCCAAACGCCGCAGCTTCGTGGTGACCTCCCGTTTTGGCTCGAGACCATGCGGCACTACTGCGATCCAGCGTTCTCGCTCGAGGTTCGCCAGCGAGGCCGCTACGAAGTCATCGTCGCGACGGTGCACGGTATGCAGGATCTGCACCTGGCGGACGATCTCGTGGCCGCCTTCTTCGATGATGTCTCGTTGAACCCGACGCCGAGCACACTCGGAGATGCCGGGGTGGTCCTGAACTACGTGAGCACCGCCCTGACATACGGGGCAACAACGCTCAGCCCGGCACAAGTCGCAAAGTGGGCGACCATGGCTCTCGGCCACGCACGGCGGTTGGCCGACGAAGCGGCCGGCCCGCTGGGACGTGCCCAGATGCTCGAGACCATTGGCCACCTCGGGCTCTTGGTCGACCCGGTACTGATCGAACCGCCGACGACAGCTCACCCCCTGCCCGACGTCGTTGATGTTCGGGAGCAGCTCGAAGTCGGTGCTCCCGAGATCACGCGCACTCCCGAGATGGTGGACGCGGCGCTCGACATTGAAGCCGCGATGGGAGCGTGGCGCGAACTGGCCAGGATGCTTCGCGAGTTCCCACTGGTGCCAACGTCCGGACTCGCGGCGACGACGGAACTCTGCGCGCCGATGCTTGTCGATCGCCCCGAGTGGCGGGAGATCGTAGACGCGCTCGACGCCGCGATCGAGCGTTCAGAGGGTGGTGCCGCAGTCGCCGATCGCGCGCTCGGCCGAGCGGTGTCGCTCGCGCAGGCGAACCGCATCGTCGACTCGATCGGTGAACTACAGCGCGCCATGACTGCCAGCGCGACTGGAGATTTCATCGATCGCGCCCTCGATTGCATGCTCGCACTTGGCGAGGGCTACGCGATCCTCGGACTTCCCCAGGCCGCGAAGCAATTCGCGCTCGCCGCCGCTGTCAGCGCGCACGCTTCGACGGCGCACGATGTCGGATCGTTTGTGCCGCACGGCTTTCTGAGGGCAGCCGTGCACGAGTACCGCGCCGGCAACTGGGCTAGCGCGATGGAACTCATCGATATCGGGCTAACAGCGCAGGATGTTCTCGTCGATACCGAGGCCGACGAGTGGGCCGAGAAGGACAGCGTGCGCGCAATTCGGGAGGCTGCACTGATCCGATCCGCCGCCCTAGACCTACTGCCGTCGGATACCGCGGGGCGCATGACCGAGATCCTCCGTAGCCACGGGGCCCCGGACAAGCTCCTGGACATCCGCACCGAGTGGGACGAGAACCGCTGGCGCGAGATAGCCGACGATCAACTCCGTGGCCGACCGTTTGATGACCTCGGTGCTACCCGGATCATCCGGTTTGCCGCCCTGGGCCTGGATTTTCACATCGAGTGCGAGAACGACTTCCGCGACGTGCTCGCGGCAGAGCGGCTCGCGGCTGCACTCCAGATCTGCCTCGTCGCACTGCGAGACACAGAACTGTGTCTCGCCCCCCAAAAAGTCATGGCGTTCGTATCGACGCACCCAGCCGCCGACGACGCCGGGCAGTGCGACTGGGACCCTGAATCGCAGCTCTGGCGGATCTCGTTGGGGACTGTCGACGTTGGCCAGGCCCTCGTTCCAGAGGACGTGTCGCTCGAGCTGATGAACGCATGCGTTCAGATACTCCTCGGAGCCTCACTACTCCCTGCGAGCGATGTGATGCATGCCGTTGAGGAGAGCCTGTTCAAGCGAGGGATTCACGGAGCGTTCGTCGTCGGACGACCCTACGACGAACTTCCGCCGGTAACACGCGAGACCTTCGAGGCCAGCGGGCGGTCCGGCATCGCCAGGCCGCTCGACAGCCAGCGCCCAGACATCGACGCTCACGACGAACTCCCGTGGCGAGACGGGCCTGGCCCAACCTATTCGCGCGATGCGGCGAGAGAATCGATAGAAGCGCGCTACGAGCGGCTGCCTCCACTCATCGCGCTAACACTCGACCGCCTACGCCGCGACGGGCGCTTCGAGCAGACCGTGACCGAACTACGCGCTCGCGGCTGGCGCGACTGGCACATTCTCGCCGCTGTGCATACGGTCGCCGTCCAAGCCCGTCTGGCGGCGGCCGGACTGAACACGGCGGGAGCGGTCTCGACTCGAGCCGGTGTGGAGGCCGCGCGCGCGGTAATGATCGCTCCGGAAACGCCAGATGACGCAACGCTGCCATTGTCGCACTACCTGGACGTCGACAATCTAGAGCGGCATCTCGAGGTCACCCAACCGAACACACTCGCTATCTGGGACCTCGAGCCCAAGGATGGCCTCGACTACAGCGCCGCCGCGAGAGTTCTGTTCGAACGCTACGCCTACTGGGACGACGACGAACCCCATCCGGATCCGTTCGGTGCCCCAGCACTAGCGGATGCCGGCAAGTAGCTCCGCGGGCGTCACCCCGAGCCCGCGAGCGAGCTTCGTGAGGACGATGACCCCCGGGTCACGCTGCTGGCGCTCGATCCGGCCGACATCGCTCAACGCGAGCCCGCCTCGGTGGGCCACTTCTTCTTGACTCAAGCCGAGCGCCAGACCAGTGAACGGAGATGCTGAGCGCATCATCGTGATGGAGGGCACCTCGACGGGCATAGGCATCCGAGCTACCGGTGAGCCTGCTCATCATCACGTCGGGCCGCTAGAGGACCCCAAGGTTCGGGCAGATGTCCAGCAGATCATGGAAGGTGGGGTCGAGGCCTTCGTGCGTCGCGAGCGCCGGTACAACAACGAACTTGATCCGTACCGAGCCGCCCTCCGCGCGAGTAGGTGACCCGATCGCGGGTCGCCCGCGGAGCCTATGCAGGACGCCCGAACTTGCGAACACGGGTGACGGCTCGTGACCACCAAGACGTGGGGAGAACAGCGTCCTCTCGCCGAAGAGCCTCCGATCCGCCGGAGCCGCGGTCGAACGCCCGTGCCGCGTCGATCTGCGCCTGGGTCCAGCGGCCGGCCCACCGAACCTGGTTGTCGCGGATCCAGTAGTGGGATCGGCAGGCGAGACTCCAATTTCCCACGGACGGCGAGAGCGACAGGTGTTCGCCGTCGTAGCTGAATCGCCAGTCGCGCGGGCTGAGCGGGGTGACGACCTCGTGGCCACAGCCGCAACAGCAGAGATGGACCACGGTCCCGTAGTTCGCGCAGACGTAGAGGATCCCGGGCTCGAGGTCGCCGGGCACGAACTCGACGAAACGAGGCTCGATCAGTCTGGCCTTCATGCCGCATCCTCGTCGCTGACGAGCGAGTTGCTATCGATCGCGTAGACCGCTGTGGTGTTCGACGCGAAGTCAGCGTAGATCCCGCAGTGTTGCTTCCAACGGATCACGGCGTGAGCGGCGTTCAGCGCGTTGAGTTCGCTGATCTGGATGTTGGCGGTATAGACGTCCTCCGGGGTATCGGCGGCGAATGAGAGATCCCGGAGTCCTTCAGTGCGCTCCGAACTCCAGTAGGTCGTGCGGACCTGGCCCCCGACTGCTTGATCGTTGCGCCATAGTGCCATCCCGACATCTACAAACGGGATGCCGCGCTCGACGAGGAAGTCGACCACGACGCGCTTGCTCGGCCCGTCGTCTACACAGACGAAGACGAAGTCGAGCGGGCTGAGTTCGTGGACATTGCTCTCGTCGATGAACTCGGCGTGTGTTCGGATGCCTCGTCGCATGCCACCGTACATGCGCGCGAAGTAGTCGACCTTTGCCAGCCGCTCCCGCAAAGTTTCGACGTCGGCAGCTCCGGGCGAGCGAAACGCGTTGTGCTGCAGAAAGGTGTCGCCATCGAACAAGTCGACCTCGACGGGCGTCTTGGCAACGTGGTCGAGAACATGGGCTCCGGTCCCGCCCAGGCCAACGATTCCCACACGGTGTCCGCGCACCCTTGACGAGATGTCTCCGATCCCCGCGCGACCACTAGCGCTGTCCGCGTACAGGAAGATGGACTCCGCGTCGTCGCTCTCGACAATCTTGAACGTGCGCGGTGTGGCGCTCGGATCGATGCGCAGCGCTGGCCCGGAGATGATCTCTGCGTAGCGGTGCATCTTCTCGAAGTAGTCTGGGTCGGGCTCCGGTGGCTTGCTGGAGAAGCCGCAAACGATGGGCAGCCCGGGAGCGAGATCCCGCGCGGTCTCATCGTGGATCACCTTGGTGAGGCGGGCTCCGTTCTCGTCGCACGGCATCTCGCTGGCAGCGAAGTAGGCGACGTGGTCCGACGGGCGGTGGGTCACGTCACCGGCGAGGTTCAGCGTCGACACCAAGGTGCCTCTCTCGACCGTGCCGGTGCTCGTCACGTAGGGGATGCCGGACACGAGAAGGTGGCCGTGCTCGATAGAGACCTCGTAGCCCTCGTTCACGAGGCGCGTGAGGTCGGGGCTACGACTTATTGCTGTGGCCGACATTGAAGATCATGCCCTCCTTGACGTCGACGGACTGGCCCTCGAGGAGGCGGCCTTGCTTCTTGCCGGACTTCCAACTGATCGTGAAGACAACGTTGTCGCCCGACGGGATCGGATCGAACGCCAGGGCCACAACCTCGTCAAAAGTGAGGCTCTTGGAGTCGACCGTCTTCTTGCGGCCGTTGACGATCACCGTCGTGGTCTTGGTGTGCTCTTCATGGCGGTCATCTGGGTCTGCGTGCGTCTGCTTCTCGGACATCGGCCGGCTACTTCCTAGTTCGGGATAGATAGCGTGTGTTCGCTATCCCGAACCATGCTAGCAGGTGGTTCGGAGGAGCGAACTCGATCGGATAAGATCGAACCGTGGCGTCCCTTCTGCAGCAGGCACGAGACCTCCGACCCTCGGCGTCGGACGAGCAACACGTCATCCGCATCGCCGCCGACCTGATTGAGGAGTGGCAGCTCGAGCCCGCCGTCTCGCTAGACGTCGTCGCCCAGATCCAAGGCATCACCCGAATTGATCGGGTTCCGCTAGACGTGGCCGCGTGTCTCGTGCCGGGGCCGGAGGGCGCCGTCATCAAGCTGCGGGAGTCCGACTCCGTTGAGCGCCAGAACTTTTCTGGATTCCACGAGATCGGGCACACGTTCCTTCCCGGCTACCAGCTCCAGATCCAGTTCCGCTGCGCCCCGAGCCCGGCGATTGCGCGAGATCCAGTCGAAGCGCTATGTGATCTCGCGGCCTCGGAACTTCTGCTGCCCCGGCGACACATGCTCGCGGACTTGAAGGACGCCGATCTGACGTTCGACGTCGTGCAGGAACTTGGAACTCGGTACGCCGCTAGTTTTGAGGCCACCGCGCGCCGCGTCGCTGCGCTCTGGCACGAGCCGGCTTTCGTGCTGCGCCTTGAGGTCATGAACAAACCACGAGACGTCGCCGGCGCACCGCCGTGCCTTCGTTCCTCAACGTTCGTCCCGGGCGGCCCAGCATGGCCTCCCATCTCGCGGTATAAGTCGCTCGCCGCTGACGATCCGCTGCAAGCCGTCTCAACAGACGGCAGATTCGAGGGGAAGACCACGCTTCGTGGGCTTACCGACGGCTCGCGGGTCTTCCACGTCGAGGCAGTCAACAGCCCGTGGGTCGATGCCCAGACGGGCGAGTTGAGAGAACGTGTCCTCGCGCTCGTGACCCCCGTGCGCTCGAAACGCTCCGCCAATGTCTGACGGCCAGGAGACGACCGGGGCTCGAATCAGGCGCCTGCGACAGGAGCGCGGAATGCGGCTCGTCGACCTCGCCGAAGCATCGGGCACGAGCAAGGGCTACCTATCGGAGTTGGAGAACGGCACCTCGCAACGGATGTCTGGCGAAAAGCTGTACGCGATAGCCAGCGCGCTAGGAGTGACGATGTCCGATCTCCTCGGCCGAAAACTGATCACCGAGCCGACGCAAGCGGTGCCGGACTCGCTCAGGGCATTCGCGGACGAGCACAATCTGGTCGAGGCTGACGTTCAAATGCTCGCCGGAATCCAGTTCCGTGGCGGTCAGCCGCGTACCAAGGAGCGTTGGGCTCATATCTACTCGGCGATTCGATCGACGCAGTGGATGGATGATGAAGGCTCCTAACGCCTCACGAGATGCCCGCCACGTTCCATTCGTAGCGCCCGCGGCCCACGCGCCGCACTGGCGATCCATCTGACCGACAAGCCACGGATAGGAAGCTCGTAACCGTGTGGCGGCTCACTGCGCACTCCAGCGCCCCCTCTAGACGCGCGTGGATCTCGCCGACCCTCAACGGACCCTCTGCCGACTTGAGGATGTCGTTCAGAGCTTCCTTCGCGGCCCCCAAGCGGAGGCGGTGGACCATACTCGCACGGGGCGCGCAGTCGGCCGAGAGCGCAGCCCAGTCTCGCCGCTCGTGCTCGGCAAAGCTTGACCGCGGCTTCAGGGTTCGAAAGTGCGGTCGTCATCCGCACTCAGGAACGAAAGCCCCGCCCCGTGCGGGGCTTTCGCGTTTCTGGGACCGGCCGCGCGCGGCGCCCCGGCCGCTGCGCCTGAGCGCCCGCACGCCCGGGCACTCCAGCGCAGCGGCCGCCCCTGACCATCGGCCGCGCGGCCCCGGCCATCCAGCTAGCGGGCGGACACGACCGTCCGGAAGGGCGGGCTTCATGCCGTCGTCCTACCCGCCGTTCACGAGGTTGGAAAGATGTCCAGAGTCAGATTATATCCCTGCAAACAGGTGGTTTTATACCACCTGCAGACGGGTCGGCGGCACCCGCTGACCGTCCCCCGATCGGACGCCCGTCCGGACGTCGCTTCCGGCACCGGTCCAACCACCCGATGAGTTGGACATGGAAATCATCCGGCGCCGGTTCTTCCGGCTGGGGCATGGAGCCCCCTCGTCCCCCAAGACGACGAAGAGGCCACGGATCGGCCGCACCGCCCTGGTGGTGTCCACGTTCGTCAGCGCGCTTGTCGCGCTCACCCCCGCCGCGGCCAGCGCCGCGGAGGGCCGCATCATCAGCGGCACGGGCGCGACCAACGCCGACGTCGCCACGAGCGGCCGCTGGAGCGCCGTCGTCGCCGTCTTCGCGACCGACGCCGAAGGCACCCGCCTGTGCACGGGCACGCTGATCGCCCCGAACTGGGTCGCGACCGCCGCGCACTGCCTGGCCGAGTCCGGCGACGCGACAAAGCCGATCGCCCCGGCCGAGGTCTTCATCGCGTCAGGCGTCACCTCGGTCTCGACCGCCGGCGACAACCTCATCGAGGCCGTTTCCACCAAGGTCCACCCCGGTTTCAGCTGGACCAACGCCTCCTGGGACGCCGCGCTCATCGAGCTCAAGACGACCGTCCCGGCTGCACCCTTCGCCCTCCCGGACCCCCTCCGCGCCACGTCGTACGTCGCCGGCACCGCCGACAACGTCGCCGGCTTCGGACGCTCCCTGACCAACAACAGCGCGTCAAGCGGCGTGCTGCGCACCGGCCGCCTGGAACAGGTGAACCCGACGGCCTGCGCTGCCTACAACCCGGGCTCCGGCGCCTACGCCGACTGCTATCTGCCGGGCGCCGCCCACCAGGCCACCTGCTTCGGCGACTCCGGCGGCCCGCTCGTGCGCTTCGACCCCACGCAGGGCAACACGCCCGTCCTCTGGGGCATCACGTCGACCGGCCCGGATCCGTGCGACGCAGCCACCGGCGGTGCCTTCGCCCCGTCGTTCGAGACCCGCGTCACGGCCGTGACCGACTGGATCTCCGCGACGATGTCCGGCAGCACGTACGTCCCGAACGGCCCGACCACGAGCCGCACCTCGACGACGCCCACGACGTCGACCACGGCCGCAGCCGGCGGCACGAGCCGCGCGGCCAAGGCCCCGGCCGGCGGCGTCGGCATCGGCATCTTCGAGAGCAAGATCAACCGCGCGCCGAGCAACAAGCGCGCTGGCAAGCTCACGCTGACCTCCTCGTTCATCGGCTCCACCGGCACCGGCGCCCTCTCCTTTGAGCGTTGCAAGAGCGGCCGCTGCAAGACGGTCGCCCGCAGCACGGTCGACTTCGAGGCGGCCGGCACCGCGGTCCGCACCACGATCACGGTGCCGAAGTGCGCGAAGAAGTCGACGATCACGCTCAAGCTCGCCGTCACGGATGCGTCCGGCGTCCTGCGCGACACGGCGACGCAGCGCATCGCGAAGTGCCGCTGAGCGCCCCAGGTTTGTCCCAGCCCTGAGCGGCCATCGGCCGCTCAGGCGTCCCCCTCCGGGCCACGCGCTCCGGAACGTCCCAACCACGAGCAGCGAACATCCGTTCGCCCTCGTAAGCTCTGGTCCATGCGCGGCACGCCGCCTGCCGACCAGCCTGCCCGGCCCGGCGCTTCCCACGGAGGCGACGGGCCGCGCCGCGTGGTGGCCCACCTCGACATCGACGCGTTCTACGCGTCCGCGGAGCTGCTCCGCCGCCCCGACCTGCGCGGCAAGCCGCTGATCGTCGGCGGGCTCGGTCCGCGCTCGGTCGTGACCACCGCCAGCTACGAGGCCCGCGCGTTCGGCGTCGACTCCGCGATGCCGATGTCGCGCGCCCGCTCGCTGTGCCCGACCGCGGTGGTGCTCCCGCCGGACATGGGCCGCTACAAGGAGATCAGCGGCCAGGTCTGGAGCCTCGTCCGCAAGCGGTTCGCCGTCGTGCAGCAAGCCGGGATCGACGAGGCGTACGTCGACCTGACCGGCCTCGACAAGCCGCTCACCGCCCTGCGCGAGATGGTGGCCGAGGTCGAGGAGCAGACGGGCATGGTGATCTCGGTCGGCGTCGGCCCGAGCCGCCTGGTGGCCAAGACCACCAGCGGCGCCGCCAAACCCCGCGGGTTCGCGGTGCTCTCGCGCGAGCAGGCGTGCGAGCAGTTCGCCGGCGACTCCGTGCGCAAGCTTCAGGGCATCGGCCCGCGCACCGCCGAGCGGCTCGCCGAGCTCGGGATCACGACCATCGGCGAGTTGCAGCGCCGCTCGATCGACGAGCTGACGGCCGCGATCGGCACCGGGTCCGGACCGCGGCTCCACGCGCTCGCGCACTTCCGCGACGTGTCGGCTGTGCAGGTCTCGCGCGAGGTGAAGTCCTGCTCGCGCGAGACGACGTTCCCGCACGACATCGTCGACCCCGCCCAGCTTCTGGCGTCGCTGAGCGAGCTGGCCAGCCGCCTCTGCGACGACCTCGAGCGCAAGGACCTCGCGGGGCGCACCGTCGGCATCAAGGTCCGGCTCTCGGACTGGACGACGATCACCCGCGCGGTCACGCTGCCGCGCCCGACGCGCGACCCGGCGACGGTGCGCCGCCTCGCCTGCGAGCTCTTCGAGCGCGAGAACATCACCGCGGCGGTCCGGCTGCTCGGCGTCCGCAGCGCCGCGTTCGGCGAGGCGCCGGTCCGGGCGAGCGAGCCGGCAAAGCCCCCGAAGGACGCGGCGCAGCTCGTCCTGCCGCTCGTCGACTGACCGGCCGCCGCGAAGCCCGCGGTCCGGGGCGGCCCGCGCGTTGACGCGCCCGTCAGGCCCGAAAGCGGTACAACGTTGGTCCACCGTCCCGCGCACCACCGTCCGAGGCACCCGCTCGGGGCCGAGAACAGTGGTGTGGAGCTCCACCTCTCCGACGTCCTCGCTGGCCTGTCCCACGCGCTGGACCTGACCGAAGGCCACCCGGCCGGCCACTCCGAGCGCTCCTGCCTGCTCGGCATGCGCATCGCCGAGCGCCTCGCGCTCACGGACGAGGACCGCACCGCGCTCTACTACGCGCTGCTGCTCAAGGACGCGGGCTGCTCGGTCAACGCCGCGCCGATCGCCGAGCTGTACGGCAACGACGACGGCCTCGTGAAGGCGACGCGCCGCAACCAGGACCACCGCAGCAAGACCGTCTCGGCGATCCACACACTGCGGCACGCGGCGCCAGGCGCCGGGATCCGGACCAAGCTCGGACGCGTCCGCGCGCTCGTCGCCAGCGGTGCCGCCGGCGCCGCCCAGCTCACCGAGCTGCGCTGCGAACGCGGCGCCCAGATCGCCCTGGGCATCGGCCTCGGCGTCGACACCGCCCACGCGATCAAGGCCCTCGACGAACACTGGGACGGCGGCGGCTACCCCTACGGCCTCCAGGGTGAGGCGATCCCGCTGCTGGGGCGGATCATGTGCCTGGCGCAGACGCTCGAAGTCTTCTGGGTCAGCGGTGGCCGCGCGGCCGCCGTCGAGATGGCGCAGCAGCGCCGCGGCAAATGGTTCGACCCTGCGCTCGTCGACATCGTCACGGCCGCCGAGGCCGATGACGCCTTCTGGGCGGGCCTCGCCCGCCCGGACGTCCGCGCCCTCGAGCCCCGCTCGGCCGCCATCGCCGTCGACGACGCCCGGCTGGACTCCGTCGCCGACGCGTTCGGCCAGATCGTCGACGCGAAAACGCCGTACACCGCCCGCCACTCCCGCGGTGTCGCCCAGCTCGCCGCGCTCCTCGCGCTCGAGATGAACTTCACCGAGCGCGAAGCGGGCCGCCTCTACCGCGCCGGCCAGCTCCACGACCTCGGCAAGCTCGGGATCTCGAACATGATCCTCGACAAGCCCGGCAAGCTCACCGCCGACGAGTGGCTGCTGATGCGCGGCCATCCCGAGGCCGGCCACGGCGTGCTCAACCGCATCCCGGTCCTCACCGACATGGCCCGCCTCGCGCTGACGCACCACGAGCGGCTCGATGGGAGCGGCTACCCGCACGGGCTCACCGCCGACGACCTCGGCCTCGAAGACCGCATCCTCGCCGTCGCCGACGTCGGCGAAGCCCTCAGCGCGGAGCGCCCCTATCGCGAAGCGCTACCGCCGGAGAAGGTCCTCGCGATCATGAGCGGCGACGCCGGCACCAAGCTCGATCCCGAGATCTTCGAGGCGTTCGAGTCGGTGCTGCCGCAGTGGAACGCCCTCGTCGAGGCCGAGACGGCCGTCGGCGTCCTGAGCCCCGTCGACGACGCAAGCGCAGGCTCCGGCCCTTTTGACGGCGAGCAGCGCAAGGCGGCCTGAGCCGCCTCGCGCCGGAGCCTCGCGCCGCGGCTCAGCCAGGGCGCTCGGTGCCCGCTACTTCTTGAGCTTCACCTTTGTGGTGCCGCTGACCGGCGCGCCGCCCTGGGGCGTGTAGGTGTAGCGAAGCGTCAGCGTGAGTGAGCCCGCCCGCTTGAGCGTGCGCTTGGCGGCGGCCGTGAAGCGCAGCTTGACCTTGGTCTCGCCGGCGCCCTTCGGCGACGCGGAGCCCGCCGCGACCTGCTTGCTGCCGCGTGTGGCCACCACGCTGAGCTGGCCGGCGCCGGGCACCTGCAGCCGGACGGAGAGCCCGCCCGAGAGCGCCTTCGCGATCGTCGACTTGGAGACGGTCACAGTGAGGCCGCCGCCGACGGTCCCGCCGCCGCCGTTGCCGCCGTTTCCGCCATTGCCGCCGTTACCGCCGTTGCCGCCATTGCCGCCATTGCCGCCATTGCCGCCGAGGACCTTGCCTCCGCCGCCTTGGCCGCCGCCCTGGCCGCCGCTGCCCGCCGCGATCACCGGCACGGGCGCCGGCGACCAGTCGGGCTGCTTCGCGTCTTCGAGCAGCGTCTTGCCGCCTTCGGTCGGCAGCTGACAGCCGGCGGCCTGGCTCGGGATGGAGCCGATCAGCAGCTGCGGCGGCTTGGCCTCTCCGCCCCGCTCATCGGACTCCCACACCACGGCCGAGCCGTCAGGCGAGAACGACGGGCTCGCGTAGATCGCCTCCGGATTCCCGAACGAGAAGCACTGCTCGGGCAGTTCCGGCGCCGCGCCCTTCATGCGGTAGATCGTGATCTGGTCGTCCTCCTGGCCCCAGTGCGGGTCGGACGCGTCGCGGGCGAGCGTCGAGACGAACGCCGCCGAGTCGCCGCGGCGCGACACCTCGCCGTCGCGGACGTACCAGACGCCCGTGTCCTCGAACCAGTGCGCGATCGTCTGGTTGCCGTCGCCGGGGTGGTCGAGGATCGCGTCGACGTTCGGCCGCACCGACTTGTCGGACATCAGCAGCGTGTCGTTGCCGATCCACGACGGGTGCATCCAGCCGGACTGGCGCCCGAGGCCGGGCTCGTCCCAGCCGGTCTGGCGGTCCGGATGGGAGTAGCCGATACCGACCGAGATGCGCTTGTCCTGGCAGCGCGAATCGCCGACCGGGAAGCAGCCGGGCTTGTTCTCGATCGCCTGGTGCCAGTACTCGTAGGCGATCTTCGAGCCGTCCGGGCTGATCTCCGGGCGGAACGGGCCGCGGAAGAACGAGGTGTTCGGCGCGGACTGCTCGCCTGAGACCGGCGTGTCGAAGTCGGCGGTGATCTGGCCGGTCGGCGAGATGCGGTGCAGGCGCCGCCCGAAGAGCCCGATGAAGGTGCCGTCGTCGGCGCGCGAGGCGTACGAGTAGCCGCCGCCCTGCGTGACCTGGACCTGGGTCTTGCCGTCGGTCGAGGTGACCCAGATGTTGCCGCCGCGCAGGAACGAGATCGAGTCGGCGTTAGCCGCGGGCGCGGCGGCGAGCGCGAGCGGCGCAGCGAGCGCCGCCGCGGTGGCGGCGCGCCGGACGAACGTGGCTTTGGAGGTCGTGAACATGGTGCTGAGGTGGAGGGTCGAAATGGTCGTGGTGGCTTCGCGCGCGGTCCGGTCAGTCGACCGTGATCGCGTGGCTGGCGACGAAGCGCTCGTGCGGGTCCCACGCGCGGCGGACCGCGCGCAGGTGCGCGAGGGTGCGGCGGTCGAAGGCGCCGTCGGCGGTGCCGCCGAGCTCCGAGAAGTTCAGGTAGAAGCTCCCGGCGCTCCACGGGCGCATCGCGGTGATCAGCTCGCCGAGGCGCAGTTCGAGCTGGTCGGCATGCTCGGGCGACATCGGCATGCCGACCCCGAACAGGCAGAACTCGCCGGTCATGCCGGCGCGGGCGCCGGCGCCCTCGGGGCGGCGGCCCATCGCGCCGCCGAGCTGGCGGAGCTCCGCGAACAGCAGCGGCGAGACCTCGTCCGGCCGCACGGCCGCGAGGAAGGCGTCGATGCCCTGGTCGTCGAGGTCGACGAGGTTCATCGTGTCGCCGAGCGCCGGGACCGGAGCGGGCGGATCCATGTGGATCTGCAACAGGCCCGCGGGCGACATTGCCGCCCACGTGTCCATGACCGGCGTCCCGACGCTGCGGAACTCCTCGAGCATCGCCTGCGCGACCCGCTCGCTCGCGAGCACCGCGCCGTCGACCACGACGACCGGTGTGTCGCGCATCGGTTCGGGCACCTCCGGGAGCGGCGGCAACCGGAGGATGCGCAGCGACGTGGTGACCGCGTCAGCCGCCGTGCGCGCGAACGCGGCCCATGCTGCAAGCACCTCGCGCGCCTGCTCGACCGGCCAGACGGTCATGCCGCCGTAGACCTCGGTGACCGGGAAGAGGTCGATCTCGAGCGCGGTGACGACGCCGAAGTTGCCACCACCGCCGCGCACGGCCCAGAACAGGTCGGCGTTCACGAGCCGGTCGGCGCGCACGAGGCGGCCCTCAGCGGTCACGAGCTCGATGGCGTGGACGTGGTTGGCGGCGAGGCCGTACTGGCGGGCGAGCCAGCTCATGCCGCCCCCGAGGGTGTAGCCGACCACGCCGACGTCGTGCGAGGACCCCGACAGCGCGGCGAGGCCATGCGGGGTGACCGCGTCGACGACGTCCTGCCAGACGGCCCCGGCGCCGACGCGGGCCCGGCGCGCGACCGGATCGACCTCGACGCCGCCGATGGCGGTGCGCACCAGGATCGCGTCGTCGAGCTCGGGCAGCGCCGTGGCCAGGTGGCCGGTGCTCTGCGCGGCGATGCGCAGGCCGAAGGTCTTGGCGAGCTCGACCGCCCCGATGACCTGCGCGGCGCTCGTCGCGGTGACGACCGCGGCCGGACGCTGGTCGGCGGCGAGGTTCCAAGCCGCGCGGGCCGCGTCATAGCCGGGGTCCTCTGGGAAGACCGGGCGCGGCAGCTCGGTCGTCGGGGCCTGGATGAATGAGGTGGGATGCACGACGGACTCGCTTTCGCGTCGGTGGTGGAACGTGCTGCTCAAGCGTGCTCCGGCCGCGGCGCCGTTCCTATCCCTCGGGCCGGGGGACTTGCTGCCCCGGCATCCCCCGCATTCGTGGGGCCCCCGAGGTGCCGGGGCACCCCGGCCTAGGGGTGGCGAGGGCGCCCCAGGGGCCTCCCCAAACTTGCGGTTTGGGGGTTGTGACGCGCCAAAACCAGGCATACCTTCGCCCCATGCCGTCTGCCACATCCACGCGCAACCAGCGGTCGGCCCTCGACCGCATCGACCACCTCACGTCGGAGGGCCTCGACCCCACCGCGATGCTCGAAGCCGTGGGCGCCGAGCTGAGCGCCGTCGTGGGCGCCGAGGGGATGTTCATCGCCGCGACCGACCCGGAGACCATGCTCGGGCTCGGCTCGGGCTTCGTGCACAACATGCCCGAGGAGATGTGCGAGCCGTTCTGGGCGTACGAGTTCGAGGTCCCGGACTTCGCGAAGTTCGTCGACCTCGCCCGCGATGACCAGCCCGTCGCCGACCTCCACACCGTGACGGGCGGCCGCCCGGAGCGCAGCGCGCGCTGGCGCGAGTTCAGCCGCCACCCGCACCTGCGCGCCGAGCTGCGCGCCGTCCTCAAAGCCGGCGGACGCGGCTGGGGCATGCTCCAGATGAACCGCGCGGAGACCGATGGCGGCGGATTCACCGCCGCGGAGCAGCGGTTTGTCGCCGAAGCCGCGCCGATGGTGGCGCGCGCCCTGCGGACCGCGGCGCTGCAACGCGCCTCGGAGGAGTTCGGCGTCGGCAGCCCCGGCATGGCCATCCTTGATGAGCACAACCGCCTCGTCTCGGTCACCCCCGAGGCGATCGACTGGTTCGATCGGATGCAGAGCTACCGGCGCCGGGCGCTCACCGAGTTCGGCACGAAGCTGCCGATGGAGGTCCTGCATGCGGCGCAGGTCGCGCGAGCGCGGACCGTCGCCCGCTCGACCACGCCGACCCGCACCCGCGTGCGCACCCAGTGCGGCCTGTGGGTGCTGGTGCACGCCTCGTGCTTGGCCGACTGCAGCGGCGACGCTGGCCAGACCGCGATCATCATCGAGCCGGCGGCGGCCAGCGAGGTCGCGTCGCTGATCGTCGAGGCCTACGAGCTCACGCCGCGCGAGCTCGACGTGACCCGCGCGCTCTCACGCGGCCTCAGCATCACCGAGATCGCCGGGCAGCTGCACCTCTCGCGCTACACCGTGCAGGACCACCTCAAGCGGATCTACGACAAGGTCGGCGTCGCCAGCCGCGCCGAGCTCGTGGCGAAGGTGTTCGCCGACCACTTCCACGAGCGCATGGACATCGCCCACGCCGCCTGAGGCGTCCACGCCGCTTGAGGCATTGAGCGTCCTTTAGTTGTTGCTATAGCGACAACTAAAGGACGCTCAATTGGATTCGGCCGGGTCGGCGGACGCGGCGAGCGCCGCTTCGATCGCGGCGCGCGTCTCGGCCATCCGCTTGAGCGCGGCCGGCACCTCGGGCGCGATCGGCCCGGTGGACTCTGGGTTGATCTCCCCGACGAGGTTGAGCGCGTTCAGCTCGCCGCCGCACTCCGAGCAGCAGATCGTCGCGCGTGTCTGGTGGCCGCAGGTGGAGTGGGTCAGCGTGATCGGCCCGTTGCCGCCGAACTCCCACTTGTCGCCCCAGGCCTGGAGCGGCAGCAGCGCGAGCGCCAGCTCGGCGCCCTTCTCGGTAAGCCAGTAGTCGTAGCGCGGCGGGCGGTCCTGGTAGGCCACGCGTTCGGCGATGCCGTCCTCGATCAGCCCGGACAGGCGCTGCGTCAGCACCTTGCGCGAGATCCCGAGGTTGCGCTGGAGCGCGTCGAACCGGCTGATCCCGAGGGCGAGGTCGCGCACGATCAGGGGCGTCCACCACTCCCCCACGACGTTGATCGTGCGGGCGATCGAGCAGTTCATCTGGTTGAACGGCGTGCGCTGCATCTGCACCCACCATAGGGCAGCCGTCCCCCGACCGGGAGGTAAGTTTCCTCAGGAGACTTACTCGTGCTACGGTGGCGCCATGCTTGACCGGCTGGCTTCGCTCACCTGGCGCCGACCCCGGCTGGTGCTCGCGCTCGTCGGCATGTTCGTCGTCGCGGCAGGGCTCTTCGCGCACGATGTGGAGCACCACCTCAAGGCGGCCGGCTTCACCGACACGGCCTCCGAAAGCGAGCGGGCCGCCGCCAAGCTCCGCGACGCGCTGGGGTACGACGCCAACCCGGGCATCGTCCTGGTCATCCGCAAGAAGGACGGCAAGAAGCTCGATCTCGAGTCGCCCGCCCAGCGCCGCGAGATCAACCGGCTCGCCGAGCAGCTGAGGAAGACGAAGTACGTCGGCCACGTCATCAACCCGCTCAGCGGCGCGCCCGGCACGGCGCAGCTGATCGAGTCCGACCGGCGGTCGCTCGTGCTGTCCGGCTACCTCGCGACGAAGGACGTCGAGGAGGACGGCGGCCGTGCGGCCGAGGACGCCGAGCGGCGCACGGAGTCCAAGCTCTTCTCGGTCAAGGCGTCGGGCTTTGCGCCGGCGTTCCAGGAGGTCAACGACCAGACCCGCGAGGACCTCCAGAACGCCGAGCTGATCGCGTTCCCGCTGCTGGCGATCCTGTTGCTCGTCGTGTTCCGCGGATTCGTCGCGGCCAGTGTGCCGCTCGTGATCGGCGTGGTCTCGATCGTCACGACGATGCTGCTGCTGCGGCTGATGTCGGCCGTCACCGACACATCCGCGTACGCGCTCAACATCACGACGACGCTCAGCCTCGGCCTCGCCGTCGACTACGCGCTGCTGCTGGTCTCCCGGTACCGGGAGGAGCTCGCGCGCTACGGGCCCAGCGAAGAGGCGCACCGCCGCATGGTGCAGACGGCCGGGCGGACCGTGCTCTTCTCGGGTTTCACGGTCGCCGCCGCGATGATCCCGCTGGCGTTCTTCCCGCAGCGGTTCCTCTACTCGCTCGGCGTCGCCGGGGCCGCGGTGGCGCTGGTCTCGGCGCTCGTCGCGGTGGTGCTGGTGTCGACGATCGTCGCGATCCTCGGGTCGCGCATCGATGCGCTCGCCGTCCGCAAGGGCCCCGCCGTGTCCGACGAGTCCGGCGGCTGGTACCGCCTCGCCCACGGCGTGATGCGCCGGCCGGTGCCGGTGGCGACGCTCTCGGCGCTGCTCCTCCTGGTGCTCGCCGCGCCACTGGCGTCGCTCACGCTGACGGGCCCGAGCGTGAAGGCCGTGCCGCCAGGGCAGCCGTCGTACGAACCCAGCGAGTACCTCGCCGAGCACTACCCGCGCAGCGTCATCGAGGCGATCACGATCACGGTCGCAGGCAAGGTCACCGACGAGCGCATGCGCCGCTTCGCCGCCGACGTCGAAGACATCCCCGCGATCAAGCGGCCGGTCCGGTTCATCGACGCCGGCGACAACCTCGTGTACGCGAACATCGCGCCGCCCGGCCCGTCGCTCGACCGAGCGTCGCAGGACGTCGTCGACCAGATCCGCGCGCTGAACCCGCCACGCGGCGGCGACGTGCTCGTCTCGGGCAACACCGCGCGCTTCATGGACCAGAAGCAGAGCCTCGCCGACCACGCCCCTCCCGTGATGCTGGCGATCTGCCTGATCACGCTCGTGCTGCTGTTCCTGCTGACCGGCTCGGTCCTGCTGCCGCTCAAGACGCTGCTGATGAACGGGCTCACGCTCGCCGCCACGCTCGGCGTCCTCGTGATCGGGTTCGAGTGGGGCCTGCTCGACGCGCCGTTCGGCTACGGCGACGGCCCGGACGCGATCGAGGTCACGAGCGTGGTGTTCATGATCGCCGTGCTCTTCGGCCTGGCGACCGACTACGCGGTCCTCGTGATGGCGCGGATCAAGGAGCTCCACGACGGCGGCCTGCCGAACGAGGAGGCGGTCGCGGTCGGCATCGGCCGCACCGGGCGCGTGATCTCAGCCGCCGCCGTGATGATCGCGGTCGTCTTCCTGGCCTCCGGCGTGAGCCCCGTGTTCTTCATGAAGCAGATCGCCGTGGGCCTCGCCGTCGGCGTGATCATCGACGCGACCATCGTCCGCGCGCTGCTCGTGCCGTCGCTGATGCGGCTCTTCGGCGAGTGGAACTGGTGGGCGCCCGGTCCGCTGCGCCGGCTGCACGACCGCTTTGGGATCAGCGAGGCAGGGCCGCCCCCGCCCGTGCCCGTGGTGCCCGTCGACCTGGTCAAGCGGCCGCGGGCGGCGGACGACGCGGAATCCGGTCCGACGCCGGTGGCAGACGACGCCGCGGAGGCCGGTCCGACGCCGGTGGCAGACGACGCCGCGGAGG
>JAEYAL010000227.1 GCA_023404805.1 Actinomycetes bacterium
CCCTCGCGGAGCTCGTGGCGGCCGGGGGCGATCTCCTCGCGGCCGGCGACGAACAGGTCGCCCGAGGGCAGGTAGCTCGTGGTGAACGCGCCGTTGACCTTGAAGTCGAGGGACGTGAGCGGTTCTGTCGATCCAGCCTGCGGGATGCCCTGGACGGCGAGGTTCACGCTGCTGGCTCCCTCGTAGGTGACGACAAGCAGGCGCGGGATGCCGTCCGGATGGTCGGTCAGCACCTGGACGTAGTGGTTGCCCTCCCCCACGAGCGGCTCCTCCGGGCCGAACGAGTCGTTGGCCGGCCCGGGTTGGACGGTGCGGATCCCGTAGCGGTACTTCCCGGGGCTCACCGTGCGGCGGATCAGCACGTGCGTCGTGCCGCCCGCGCCGAAGAACAGCGTGCTCGCGTTGCCGCCAGCGTCGAGGACCGACCCGGACGTTGCTGTGCCTGTCGCGCCCGGCGCCCGGGTCGCGACGTAGCTCGTCGCCGAGCCGCCGAACTCGGTCCAGAGCATCCAGACCCGGCCGTCTGGCGCGACGCGCGCTTCCGGCGATCCGTTGACGGAGATGTTGGCCGGCAGATCGCGCTGCAGCAGCGCGGTCAGCGGCCCCTTGAGCGGGTACACCCGCAGATGTTTGCCCTGCGCCGTCCCGCTGTAGTCCGGATCGTCGGCGATCGAGAACAGCGGAAGGTCGGTGCGGTCGCAGGTGACCGCCGGGTGCTGGTAGAGGTCGCGGGAGCCCGGCGCGCTCGGCATGACGCTGGAGCCAGCGCGTACGCCGGCCGCGTTGGCGAGGATCGCGTAGGTCGCGTACGTGGTCGGCACGGTCGGCACCGTGTCGTAGGTGAACTGGTAGGTGAAGGCCGTCGTGCCGTCGGGGCAGCGCGCGTAGCTGGCGAAGCGGCCGCGGCCGCCCTGTCCGCTGCCGACGATCGCGAAGTGCGCGCCGAATCGCTCCCCGTCGAAGACCGTCTGGAACGGCACGCGCGCGTCGGTGTCCTGGAACCAGCCGAGCACCGGCTGCTCGGCCGGGCCACCCGCCAGGAACGACACGTTTTCGATCGGCGTGGTCTGGCGCAGGCCCTGCGCCTTGCCGGGCAGCACGCCGCCGGCCGGCCGGACCATGGTGCTGGCGGTGTCGCCGATTCCGCTGCCGTTGCTCCAACCCAGGACGATCCGGCCGTCAAGCAAGGCGGCGCTGTCAGGGGCGTCGATGCGTTTGGCTTCGAGGGCGGTCCGGGCGGAGACAGCGGTGGCGGCGTCGGCGGTCGCCGCGAGCGCGGCGCCGCCCCCGAGCGCGATGGCGAGCGCAAGGGAGCCGCGGAGGGTGTGCAGGTGCGGTGCGTTGAGCATGCTGACGACCGTGCCAAGCGCCCTGGGGCGGTTCGAGTCCAGCTTGTGGACCCTGCCGGTCCATCATCTGGACTACGCGCTCCCCGGTGACCCGCCAGCTTCGGCCACCCGTGGAGGGCGCCCGGTGCGGGTGCGACCATGAACCGTGGATGAGCAGCGACGACGAACCTCTCACCGGCTCCGAACGCGACCTGCTGCGGCAGGCCGTGCGGGATGCCCCAGACGAGTTTTTGATGTCGCTGCTGGCGATGGCCCGCCAGCGGTTGCGCGAGCACGTCGGCCTGCTGGTGAACGGCATGATCATCATCGGCGAGCTCAACGAGCCTGAGGCGCTGGCATCGCTGCTGCGGGTGCGCCGCGGAGCGCAGATCGAGCGCGCGGAGCGGCCCGACGGCCTCACCGACGACGAGTGGGACGCCATGGCGCTGGGCTGGATCAACGAGCCCACGACGATGGTCGAGGACCACCGCGCCCGCGAGGAAGCCCTCGAGGAAGCGCTGGAGCCGTTCGCGGTCGACGGCCCGCCGCGGTCCCGCGAGCTTCCCGGCGATCTCGAGCGCCAGCTCGAAGCCATGCGCACGTATTCCCACATCACCCTGACCGACGCGACCATCACCGCGCCGGGCGTCCCGACGACGACGTCGGTGCCCGTCATGCGGATCGCCGTCCGACAGGTCTCCGGCTGGTGGCTCGCCCCGCTGAACGAGGACGGGTCGTCGTCGATCAACCTCTGGGACGGCGAGCCCCGGATCTTCAACGAAGACTGATCAGGCGCCGTCGGCGTCTGGCGCGTGCGGCGCCGCGCCCGTTCCGCGGCCGCGGTCGCCCGAGCGCCGCGACTCCTCGCCCGCGATCTCGGCGCCGGTGCCGCGCTGCGTCGCGCGGTCCTGTTTGACGGCGTAGGCGCGGGCATCGGCCACACCGAGGAGGCCGTCGAGGTCGTCGCCGTCGGGGCCTTGGAGCGCGCCGCCGACCGAGCCCGCGGTGACGACCGCGAGGCGGGCGTCGAGGAGGCCGACGACCTCGTCGAGCTCGTCGCGCGAGCCGACCCGGATCGCGGCGACGAACTCGTCGCCGCCGAAGCGCCCGATCGCCTCGGCGCCCTGAAGCGTGTCCGTGGCGACGCTCGACACCGCCTGGAGGAGGCGGTCGCCGACGGCGTGGCCTTGCGTGTCGTTGATCTGCTTGAAGCCGTCGAGGTCGAGCGCGATGACCGCGAGGCGGCCGGAGCGGGGCGTCGTCGCCGCGAGGGCGCGCTCGGTGCGGCGGACGAAGCCGCGGCGGTTCAGCAGGCCCGTGAGCGGGTCGGTGTTGGCCAGCTGCATCCGGGCGTTGGTCGCCTCGGTGAACGCCGCGTGGCCGATCGACCCGATCGCGAACGCCCCGCCGAACAACGCCAGCTCGAACGGCGCGACCCACAGCGAACCGCTCGGCCCGAGGACGAGGACCAGCGCCCAGCAGACGAAGATCGCGCCGGCGGTCTGCTGCGCCTGGCGGCGCTCAAACGTCGTCGCGTCGAACAGGACCTTGAGGTAGAGCCCGGCGATGATCGGCGACGCGGCGCCATCGCCCGTCGACAGCGCAGCGGTTCCGACACCGAGGCCGACGCTGAGCGCCGAAAACCACACGACGCCGGCATTCGGCTCGCCCATGTGGTGCGTGCGCTTGCTGTAGTACGCACCTGCAGCCAGGTTCGCGAGCACCCACGGGATGCCGAGGTAGATGATGAGGTGCTGGTAGAAGCTGTCGCCGCCGCCCGCGATGGTGCTGGCGACGAAGGTGGCGCCGGCCACCGCGATGGTGGTGAAGCCAGCGAGCACCCAGATGCCGTCGAACGTGCTCGGATCGGCGGCCAGCGCCTGGACGCCGCGGCGCCGGAGCCGCTCGAACGACACCGGCGGCACCGCCACCGGCTTCGCTCCGCGGGGACGCTGCGCGTGGCGCTCGTCGGTCAGCACCTCGCGCTGCTGCACGCGCTGGGCCGGATCGGCCTTCGCGGCGTAGAGCGCGAGGTCGGCGTCGCGGAGCAGGTCGTCGGTCCCCGCGAGCGCTGCCGGGCAGGTCGCGATCCCGAACGACGATCCGACGCGCTCAGCCAGCACGCCGTGCAGCCGCTCGCCGAGCGCCACCGCCTCGGCGGCGTCTGCGTCGGCGACGAAGACGGCGAACTCGTCGCCGCCGAGGCGGCCGAACGCCGCGCCCTCGGGGAGGAACTCGGGCACCTGGCGGCCGACCCACGCGAGGAGCTCGTCGCCTGCGGCGTGGCCCTCGGCGTCGTTGATGAGCTTGAAGCCGTTGAGGTCGACCACGAGCAGCGCCACCGGCTGCCCGGCAGTGCGGGCCTGGTCGAGCGCCCAGTCCATGTGTTCAAAGAAGCCGCGCCGGTTGAGCGCGCCGGTGAGCACGTCGCTGCGCGACAGCAGCAGCGCCTGGCGCGAAGCGCGGTAGTGGCCCAGACGCGGGATCAGACCGACGAACCACCCCGAGACGGCGAGCGTCATCGTCGACGCCACCTCGATGAGGTCGGCGTCAGGCCGGATGAGGTGGATCACTGGCATCGACGCGACGATGACCGCGAGCGAGATCCGCGACCACTTGCGCGGGAACACGAGGCCGACGTATGGCGTGACGATGATGACCGCCGTGTACGACACGGATGCGAGGCCGGCGTCCATCGCGGCCGTCACGGAGAGGGAGCCCACGAGGAACGCCGTCCACGCGAGGTAGATCGTGAACCGGCCGCGGCGGCGTTCCGCGCCCGCGGTGTCCTGGAGGAGCGCGCCGACCGCGCTGACGACGCCGAACCCGATCGACGCGATGACGATCAGCTCGTCGGCCCACGGCGCCCACGGGCGCGCCGGCGCGCGCAGACCCTCGCTCAGCGCCAACGCGAAGGCACCGACGCAGATCGCCATGAGCGGCACGAAGGCCACGTCGCGGCGCTTGAGGATCGCGATCCCGGCTCCGGGTTCTGTGGCGCTGGTGCCGCTGCGGAGGCGGTCCAGGTGCTGACGGCGGGGGGAGGACGTCATCGCTGTCGCATCGGCACCTCAGTGCCCGACGCAAACTCCTCTATCGGCGTTCATACGGACCCCGCGATTATCCCTGGACATTTACCCAGAGAGCCCCGGTTCGGTGATGACGGTGTCCTCGTGCGTGTACGCGGGGGCGCAGCAGCAGAGGAGCTGGAGGTCTTCGCTCTCCGACGCCCAGAGCTTGTGCTCGACGCCGGGCGGGATCACGACCGTGTCCCCGGCGCGGACCTCGGCTTCGACCTCGCCGAGCCGCATGCGGCCGCTGCCCGCCGTGAAGAAGTAGATCTCTTCGCTGACGTGGTGGTAGTGCTGGTCGGTCGCGCCGCCCGCCGGCACCGTCGCTTGGGCGAGCGACTGGTTCTGCGTCGGCAGCGACACGCGTCCCGCGACTTCGCGGATCGTGGAGCCGTCCTTGGTGGTGAAGGGCTCCGCTGCGTCGAGGCGACCGATCTGCATGACCCCGACGGTAACCCTGCCAGCGCTTCGTCGTCCAGGCGAGAACGGTCACTCACGCGTTCAACCCATGCGAGCGGCGCATCCTGGAGACGACAGCCGCGGCGAACCAGCGGCCCCGCGCTACGCGAACACGGCCGCCGCCGAGCGCAGGAAGTTGGTCCGGGCTGCGGACGCGTCGCCAAGGTAGGCCGCGACCTGGCCGCCATCGCGCAGCGTCACCAGCAGGTCGGTGGCGTAGTCCGGGTCGGGATGCCCTGAAGCCGTGAGCAGCTCCAGCACGGTGGAGCGGAACCACGCGCGGTGCTCATCGACCGCCTGCCGGACGCGGCTCTTGCGATCCGGGTACTCGGCCGCGATGTTGATGTAGGGACAGCCGCGGAAGTCCGCCGCGGTAAGCCGCTGCGCGACGCCTTCGACGATGGCGGCGAGCTGCTGCGCCGGGTCGGACGTCGCCTCGGCCGCTTCCTCGACCTGCGCGCGCGTCGCGAGATCCTGCTCGCGGATGTACTCGAGGACAAGGTCCTCCTTGCCGGGGAAGTGGCGGTAGAAGGTCGCCCGCGTGACCTCTGCTTCGGAGATGACGCGGTCGACGCCGACCGAGTGGATGCCCTCCGCGTAGAAGAGGCGGCTGGCGGCGGCGAGCAGGCGGGCGCGCGCGGCCGACGGTTTGCGAGGCGAAGGAGCAGGGGCCGGAGACGCTGCGGAGCTCATGACGGCACCCTAGTCGACCGATCGTTCTATCGCCAGAGGTTGACGCGCCCGAGCTGGTGGTGCTAGCTTCGTTGACTGATCAACTAGAACGATCGTTCTACAATCTGGACGATCGACAGGAGCCTCGTCATGAGCCCGTCCCCCACCACGTCGCCCGACACAGTCCTCTTCATCCATGGCCTGTGGGTGACGCCGCACAGCTGGGCGGACTGGAGGAAACACTTTGAGGGGCTCGGCTTCAAGACCCTGGCACCCGGATGGCCCGGCGTCGGCGACAAGACGCCGGCTGAGCTCCGGGCCGATGGCTCGTCGATCGCAGGCACCGATGCCGCCGCCGTCCTCGCGCACTACGAGGAGGTCATCCGCGGCCTCGACAAGCCGCCGGTGATCATCGGCCATTCCTTCGGCGGCGCGTTCACGCAGGTGCTGATCAGCAAGGGGCTGGGCGCCGCAGGCGTGGCCGTCGACTCAGCGACGGTCAAGGGCATCCCGGACCTCCCGATCTCGACGATCCGCTCGGCGTTCGGGGTGCTCGGCAACCCGCTGAACTTCGGCAAGGCCGTCCCGTTCACGCCCAAGCAGTTCAAGTACGCGTTCGGCAACACGCTCACCGACGAGGCCTCGCAGGCGGCATGGGAGGAGTTTGCGATCCCGGCCGCGTCGAAGGTGCTGTTCAACGGCGCCGCCGCGCAGCTGCCGAACACGGTCTTCAAGGTCGACTTCAAGAACCCGGACCGCGCACCGCTGTTGTTCCTCGGCGGCGGCCGCGACCACGTCGTCCCGGCGAAGGTGTCGAAGAAGAACGCCGCCAAGTACCAGCCCGCGGCCGATTACAAGGAGTACCTGACGAAGTCGCACTTCATCGTCGGCGAGCCTGGCTGGGAAGAGGTCGTCAAGGATGTGAGCGACTGGGTCGTCGCGCAGGTCGGGTCGCCCGTCACGGCCTGAAGTCGGGACGGCGCTGACGACGGCCCTGCGCGGGCCCGCGGCTTCTGATGCGTAGGCTTGCCGCGTGGCTGGCCGCCGTTCCTCTCGCCGCTCGTTTGGCGGACGCTCGTCTGGCGAGCAGCTGCGGATCGAGTCGAGCGTCGGCACGTTGGAGCTGCTCGTCGACCGCTCTCGGGCCAACGGGCGGCTGCTGCTGATCGACGGGCTGACCCACGGCTACGTCGACCTCGACGACCCCGCCCACCTCGAGATCGACTACGTCGCCCGGATCGGTGCTGCGCTGGAGCTCCTGGTGCGGCGCGGCGAGCCGTCACGGGTGCTGCACCTCGGCGGCGGCGCGTTCACCCTGCCGCGGTTCCTCGCGAGCACGCGGCCGCAGGTGTCGCAGGTCGTCGTCGAGAAGTCGGGCGCCGTGATCAAGCTCGCCGAACAGCACCTGCGGCTGCGGCGCTCCGAGCGGCTGCAGGTGGTCCAAGCCGACGCCGCGCGCCACATCGACCGGCTCGACGACGACAGCTTCGACCTCGTGCTCGGCGACGCGTTCATCGGCACCGACACCCCACCCGCGATGGCCACGCCGACGTTCGCGCTCGACGTGCACCGCGTGCTGGCCCCGGGCGGCCGCTACCTGCTCAACGTCGTCGACCAGCCGCCGTGGCCGTTCGCCGCTCAGCAGGCGCAGATCCTGCGGGCGCGGTTCGGCGAGGTACTGGCGTTCGGCGGGCGCGAAGTCGTGCGCGGCAAGCACTCCGGCAACCTGCTGCTGCTCGCCAGCGACGCGCCGCTGCCGCAGGAGGCGCTCGAGCGCGGGCTCGCCGGCGGCGCGCACCCGGCGGAGGTCGTCCCCGCCGAGCGGATGGCCCGCTGGGGCTGAGCAGCAGGACGAAGTCCTTCGCACCGGCCTAGCGGTCGCTTCCCACCTCGGCTCCCGTTGCAATCTTGCCCCCGAAGTTCTTGCGATCTTGCCCCTGGAGAGCGCGCATCTTTGCCCCTAGGCTGCGCGGCATGCCGACGCCGCTGCTCCGTGATGAAGCCTGGGACCTCCTGACGGAGTGGGTGGAGTCGGAGAGCTTGCGCAAACACTGCCTGGCGGTCGAGGCGTCGATGCGGGCCGTAGCGCGGGAGCGCGGCGGCGACGAAGAGCTCTGGGGCGTCACGGGTCTGCTCCATGACATCGACTACGAGCGGTTCCCCGACCTGGAGACCGGCCACCCGCGCAAGGCGCTCGAGCTGCTGGAGGCGCGCGACGCCGACCCGCTGCTCATCAACGCCGTCGCCGCCCACGCGCCGTATCTCGGCGTCGAGCCCGAGTCGGAGATGGCGCGGGCGCTGCTGGCCGTTGACGAGCTGTCGGGTTTCGTGATGGCGGTCGCCTATGTGCGGCCGCAGGGCATCCACGGCATGACGCCCAAGAGCGTGAAGAAGAAGCTCAAGACGCCCGCGTTCGCGGCGGCTGTGTCCCGCGAGGACGTCGCCCGCGGGCCCGAGCACCTCGGGATGGAGCTCGACGACCTGATCCGGCTCGTGATCGGCGCGCTCGAAGCCGAGGCCGAGGCGCTCGGCATCGCAGGCGCCGCCGACCCGGCCTAGCGGGCCGCGGCCGGTACACCGGCAAACAGACTCAAGATCGGGGTCCTAAAACGACCCTGGACCGCGGTCCGTTTCGGCGAGGGGGCGGTTCAGCCCAGCGGCGCCGGGGGGATCTGCGTTTCGCCGGTGATCGGGAGGCGCAGGCCGGTCTCGTCGACGAAGCACCACGACCACGTCTCGCCCGGCTCGATCGAGCGGATGATCGGGTGGTTCTCGGCGCCCGCGTGCACGGTCGCGTGCTGGTTCGGGGAGTCGTCGCAGCAGCCGACATGGCCGCACTCCAAGCAGAGGCGCAGGTGGAGCCAGTCGCCGCGGGGCTCCATCGCCAGGCAGTCGTCGCAGCCGTCGACGGCGCCCGGCAGCTCGGTGACCTTCACGTGGTCCAGGTGGGTGCAGTCGGCCATGCGCGCTCGCTCTCGTCGGTCGGGGGTCGGGGTCGGGTTGGTCCGGGATCTACCGGGGGCAGGGGTCAGGACAGGCCGGTGTCGGGCAGGACGGCCGTCGCCGTGCCCAGCGGGAGCCAGACGCTGAAGGTGGTCTTGCCCGGCACAGACTCGACGGTGAGGCTGCCACCGTGGCGCCCCTCGACGATGCGGAACGCCGTGGCGAGCCCGAGGCCGGTGCCCTTGCCGACCTCCTTCGTGGTGAAGAACGTCTCGAAGATCCGCGTCTGGTTCTCGGGCGGGATGCCCGGCCCGTCGTCGGTGAACTCGACGCGGGCGCAGCCGTTGTCGAGGCTCGTGCGGATCGTGATGGTGCCGGTGTCGCCGAGGGCGTCGATCGCGTTGTCGATCAGGTTCGTCCAGACCTGCGTGAGCTCCGGGCCGCGCGCCATCAGCTTCGGCAGCGTGCGGTCGTACTCGCGCACGAGCTGGATCGACGTGTGCTTGAGCTTGTGGCCGAGCACCTTCAGCGTCGTCTCGATCCCCTCGTGGATGTCGAGCTCCTGCACGTCGCCCTGGTCCATGTAGGTGTAGGACTTCACGGCGCCGACGAGGTCGGTCATGCGGCGGGTCGACTCCTTGAGCTCGTCGGCGAGCACACCGGCGGTGACCGAGGCGGCGACCCAGTTGACCATCGCCCAGACGACCTTCATCGAGCCGTCGGCGGTCTCGACGACGCGAGCGATCCAGTCGGCGTCGACGCCTGCGGCGGCCAGCGGCTCGGCGACCTTCCACGCGTCGGGGAGGCCAGCCTCTTCGAGCGCCTCGAGGACCTCGTCTTCGGCGTCGGCGGCGTCGAGGGCGTCCAGCGCCGTGCGCTCGCCTGCATCGGTGATCTCGTCGTGGAGCCCGAGCAGCACCGTGGCCTTCTCAAGCGACACGCCCGCGCCGACGAACTTGCGCAGCGTGTGGTTGAGCGTCTCCAGGGCCTCGGCCATCTGCGACGCGGCGCGCTGCGCGGCGGCAGCGGGGTTGTTGAGTTCGTGCGCGAGTCCGGCGGCCATCGTTCCGAGCGACGCCAGCCGCTCGCGGTTCTGGTCGAGCGCGCTGACCGACTGCATCACCGGCGCGACGGTCTCCATCACGCGGCGGTGCACGGCTGGGTTCGCCAGCGCCAGCTCGGTGAAGTCGTCGGCGTTGATGGTCGCCAGGCGGCAGTGCGTCTCGGCTTGGATCCGCGCGCCTGTGGGTGTGCCGGTGAGCGTCGCGATCGCGCCCATCCACGTCGGGCCGACCTGGCGGCCTGCGGGCTCGACGCGCTCGCCGCGCACGAACAGGTTGCGCGCGGTGCCCTCGATCAGCAGCTGCACACCCTGGTCGGGGGCGTTGTCTTCCGCGATCTGCTCGCCAGGGAACGCCTCGTAGGTCAGGGCCGCCGCCTGCCAGCGGGCGAGCTCGTCCTCCGAGAGCCCGAAGAACAGGTCGATGCTGCGCAGCTCGTCGAGCGTGATGGGCGGCGTGCCCATCTGGCCGGCGTCCTGCCAGGCAGCGGTGGTGCGGTCCGGGGTCTGATCAGCCATCGACGAGGTACTGGTGGACGAACGAGACGACCATCGAGCCTTCGCCGACGGCGCTGGCGACGCGCTTCATCGAGCGGCTGCGCACGTCGCCGGCGACGAACACGCCGGGGACGCTGGTCTCCAGCAAATGCGGGTCGCGCGGCAGCGGCCAGCCGTCGCCGGTCACGTCGGGGCCCGCGAGGATGAAGCCGTGGTCGTCGCGGCGCACGACGCCATCCAGCCAGTCGGTCCGCGGCTGGGCGCCGATGAAGACGAAGCAGGCGTCGGCCTTCAGCTGTTCTGGGCCGTCCGGTCCTTCGACGGTCAGCGCGCTGAGGTGGTCCTCCTCGGCGTGCGCCTCGGTCGCCCGGCTGTGGGTGCGCACCTCGACGTTCGGGAGCGCTTCGATCTGCTCGATGAGGTACTGCGACATGGACTTCGTGAGGCTGTCGCCGCGCACCAGCATCGTGACCTTCTTGGCGTAGCCCGAGAAGTACACCGCTGACTGCCCGGCGGAGTTCGCGCCGCCGATGATCACGACCTCCTGGTCGCTGCAGGCGCGGGCTTCGGTCATCGCGGCGCCGTAGTAGACGCCCTTGCCGGTCAGCGCTTCAAAGCCCGGGTCGGTGAGCTGCCGGTAGGAGACGCCCGAGGCGATCAGGACGCAGTTCGCGCTGAGCGTGCGGCCGTCGCTGAGCTTCACGATCCGGCCGGCGCCCTCGATGTCGAGCTCGACGGCGTCCTGCACCGTCAGCAGCTCGGCACCGAGGCGGCGGGCCTGGTCGGTGGCGCGGCGCGCGAGGTCCGAGCCGGACAGGCCGGTCGGGAAGCCGAGGTAGTTCTCGATGCGGCTCGACTGGCCCGCCTGGCCGCCGGGCGCTTCGCGTTCCACGACGACGGTCCGCAGGCCTTCGCTGGCGCCGTAGACCGCGCCGGCGAGGCCAGCCGGGCCGGCGCCGATCACGACGAGGTCGTAGTGGTCGTGCGCGGCCTCGCCGGAGACGCCGAGCTTGACCGCGAGCTCCGCGACGGTCGGGCGCTCCAGCACCGAGCCGTCTTCAAGCAGCGCGACCGGCAGGCGGTCGTCGCTCACCCCGATCACCGTCAGCAGCTCGCGGGCTTCGGCGTCGCGCTCGACGTCGAGCCAGCGCGCCGGGACGCGGTTGCGCGCGAGAAAGTCGCGCAGGTCGTGCGACTCCTTGGAGAAGCGGTGGCCGATGATGCGCGTACCGCCCGCTTCGAGCGTCGCGCCGGCCTCCCACGTGGTGAGCAGGTCCTGGACGACCGGGTAGAGCTGCTCCTCCGGCGGGTCCCACGGCTTGAGGAGGTAGTAGTCGAGGCGGGCCTCGTTGATCGCGGCGATCGCGGCTTCGGTGTCGGCATACGCCGTGAGCAGGACGCGCTTGGCGTCCGGCACGATCTCGCGCGCCTTCGTGAGGTACTCGGTGCCGGGCATCCCGGGCATGCGCTGGTCGGCGATCAGCAGCGCGACCTGGTCGCCGCGGGTGCGCAGCTCGGTCAGCAGCTCCAGCGCCTCGGGGCCCGAGGTCGCGCGGACGATCCGGTAGTGCTCGCCGAAGCCGCGGCGCAGGTCGCGGGCGACGGCGGCAAGGACGGCAGGCTCATCGTCGACGGCCACAATGGCGGGCCGTCGCTCTGCGGGGGTGGTCATCGGCGCTCACGATAGGGCGCCGGTGGTCAAGCCGCCAGGAGGCGGGCGGCGGCGTCCGGATGAAAGGTGCCGGCCCGCCGGACGGCGGCGGGGCAGCTGCCGCGGCTACTTCGACTGGCGGGCTTGGATCGTGATGCGCGCGAGCGTGTTGTTGACCCCCGCGGGTTTGGTGACGATCACGCGGGTGAGCGGGCGCAGCGAGCCGCGGCGGGCGATCGTCCGCCGGGCCTCGGTGGAGAGCCGCAGTTTGACGTCGACGCTGACCTTGTTGGTCATCCCGAAGGTGCCGCGGGCGATGCGCTGCTTGCCGACCCACAGCTCGACCTTGCCCTCGAGCCGTGGGAGCGGCGCGCCGTCGGTGACGACGCGGACCTTGATGGCGCCTGAGCGTGAGAGCACCGGGGTGAGCAGCGTGACCCGCTGGCGCGGAAGCGCCGGGGCGACCTGGGGCGGGTCGTTGCGGGGCGGATCCACCCGCGGCGGGGTGGTCTCCGCCAGAGGCGGTTCGGGCGGAGCCGGCGTCGGCGTCGGAGCCGGAGCCGGAGTCGGCGTCGGGGTCGGGGTCGGCGTCGGCGTCGGAGCCGGGGTGGGAGCCGGGGTGGGCGTCGGCGTCGGAGCCGGGGTGGGCGTCGGCGTCGGGGTCGGCGTCGGGGTCGGGGTCGGC
>JAEYAL010000267.1 GCA_023404805.1 Actinomycetes bacterium
GCTCCGCGACGCGGTCGGCGGCCCGCCGGTCACCGGCGACTGGGTCGGCCTCGACGACGGCGGCGCCATCGCGTGCATCGCCGATCGCCGCGGGTCGATCACGCGCCGCGCGCCCGGCGACGAAACGCGCGCGCAGGTCCTCGCCTCGGGCGTCGATGTCGCGCTGATCTGCGAGCCAGCCATCGCGCCCAACGTGCGCCGCGCCGAGCGGTTCGCTGCGCTTGCAGCGGCGGGCGGCGTCGAGACGGCGCTGGTCGTCACGAAGGCCGACCTCGACGGCGACGCCTACCTCACCGCCGCGCGGCTGGCCCGCGATCTCGGGCTCGTCGACGGCTACGCGGTCAGCGCCACCACCGGCGAAGGCCTCGGCGCGCTCGCGCCGCTGTTGGTGCCAGGCGCCACGGCGGTGCTGCTCGGGCCGTCGGGCGCGGGGAAGTCGACGCTGGCGAACGCGCTCCTCGGCGAGGACCGCATGGCCACCGGAGCGATCCGCGCTGCCGACGGCCGCGGCCGCCACACGACGGTGACCCGCGAGCTGCTGCCGATGCCCGGCGGGGCGCTGCTGCTCGACACGCCGGGCATGCGCGAGGTCGGCCTGTGGGACGGCGGGACGGGCGGCGCGTTCGCCGACCTACAGGCGCTGGCTGCTGACTGCCGGTTCGCCGACTGCAGCCACGACGGCGAACCCGGCTGCGCGGTCGAGCCGGCCATCGAACCCGGCCGCCTGGCGGCGTGGCGCAAGCTCGCGCGCGAGCAGGCCTGGGTCGACGACCGCCGCGCCGCGAGCCGCGAGCGCGAAGCGCGCGGCAAGTACTACGAGCGCGTGCAGCGGCAGGCGCGCTCAGCCAAAGGCAACGACCCGGCGTAGCGGAGCGAAATTCCCAAACGGACCGCGGTCCAGTGTCGTTTTGCGACCACGATCTTGAGTCTGTTCTCCGGTGCAACGGGGCAGGCGCTGCGGCGCGCCCGGGCTCTCCGTGCCCAGGCGCGCCGAGCGACCCCTGCGCTCGGGGCGTCAGGTGGGACGTGAGCGCAGCGTGACGGCCGGCCCCTTCTTGCCGGCCAAGCTGATGGCGACCACCCGCACGGTGAGCCGCTCGCGGCGGCCCGCCAGATCCGCGATCTCGACCGACGACTTGCCGGGCTCTGGCCGGTACGTCTCGCGGCGGCCGTCCTCGCGGGTGACCCGCACGATGTAGGTCTCGGCGCCGGCGACCTTCTTCCACGACACCGTGGCCTTCGCCTTGGAGCGCTTCACCTTCAGTCCGCGGACCTTCGCGAGCTTGGGGTTCGGCGCGCTGAAGGTCGCCACCGTGAGCTGGTCGCGGGGCATCCCGTTCTGCGTGATCTCGGCGACGATCTTGCGGCCGCCGGGCTTGCCTGCCTCGGTCACGGTGAACGGCTTGCTGCCCTTGCCCCCGCCGCTGACGACCTTGATCTCGCGGGTCGCGCCGTCGGCCACCTCGACGAGCCGCACGCTCTGGCCGGGGATCTTCTTGACGTCGTAGCGCAGCGTCCGCTTCGGGCCCTTGCCCTCGACCTTCACCTTCACCGACGGCTCGTCGATCCCTTCGGCGAGCTGCACGTCGGCGATCCCAGGCGAACCGGGAGCCGTTTCGATCGTGTAGTTCCCCTTCGGCGGCTCAGCGAACATGATCACCGTGCGGCCCTCGCTTGGGATCGCCATCGCGACCGAGCCCGTCGGCATCGCCGTGAGCTGCTCGGGCACGTTCGTGTAGTCGAGCACGCGGCCGTCGGGCGTCTTGATCGTGAACTTCGGCACGCCGCCGGAGCCGGCGACCGACAGCGCGACCGTCTTCTTGCCCCCGGGCATCGGCACGACCCGCGCCGCTTGCGCGCGCTCGCCGACGACCGACTTGGAACCCGCGAAGACCTTGAAGTCGCCGAGGTCGCAGCCGACGAAGATCCGCAGGCCCGCGATCAGCTGGCCGGGCGTGATCGGCGGGAGTCCGCCCACGAAGCGGATGCCCGCGCCGCCCGCGACGGTCACCTTGATGGTCTCGCCGAAAATCTCGTCGATCAGCGGCACCTTCACGATGGTGATCGAGCCGCAGCCCGCGATGCCCTTGTTGGAGACCATCGCCTTGACCGTGCCTTCGAGCACGCCCGCGATCGCGCCGTTGCCCTGCATGAACACCTGGAAGCGCGAGTCCTCGAACTTCTTGGCGAGCTGGAACTGGCCCTCGAGGTTGGCCGTCACCGAGAGCGGCCCGAGCTTGATCCCGCCGTGGCCGAACACGCTGAAGTAGCCGTTCGTGTCGGCGTGGAAGTCGACCGCGCCGAAGGAGACGCAGACGATCTTCGGCTCGGCGTGCGCGTCGATCGCGAACTTGTCGCGGTTCCAGTTCAGGTCGACGTTGCCTTCGAGGCCCGCGGCCGGACACCCTCGCCCGACGCTCTGCCCGGCGCTCACCGCGGCGTACGCCTTGATGCGGCCCTCCTTGAAGTCGAGGCCCGGCAGGTCGAACTCGCCGCCGATCTGCGTGAGGAAGACGCCCGGCCCGATCGGGATGCCTTCGCCGGCGCCCGCGTTGTACTTGAGCCCGAGCGCTTCGAACTGCCCGCCGTTGGCGAGCCGGAACCGCGTGATGTCGATCCCCGAGCCGTGCGGACCAAAAATGATCTGGCCGGTGACCGACAGGCCGCCGTCGTAGGTGATGTCGAGCTTGCGCAGCTCGACCGGGCCGAGCAGCGCCGACGGCGCCTTGATGTTGATCGTCTTGAGCGTGAGCTTGCCGCTCGCGTTCGCGCTGATGTCGACCTTCGCCGTGAGCGACTTGCCCTCGAGGTCGGTGAAGATCGGCAGCGACGCGGCGGCGGTGATCGAGGCCGTCCCGTCCTTCTCGAGCTTGACCTTCACGTCGACGTTCTTCGACAGCGTGAACGGCCCGATGTCGAGCTTCTTGGCGAGGTCGTCGGTGAGCTTCTTGAGGCTCTTCGTCGCGAACTCCTGCGCAGGCTCGGTGATGGACTCCTTGATCTCCTGCTTGAACGGCTCCGTCACGCCGAGCGGAAGCTCGCCCTTGTCGCTGAGCATCGAGAGCTTCGCGCCGCTGGAGGAGATGACCATGTCCTTGACCGACGTGATCGCCTCCTTGACCTCGCTCGGCATGAGGACGGCTGCGGCGCCGCCGGGGTCGAGCGTCACGCCGTTGATCGAGACCTTGCCGCGCGCGAGGTAGATCTGGTCGGTCGCGAAGACCGCAGACTCGCGCTTGAAGATCGAGCCCGACAGCCGCGCGATGTCGCCCGCCGGCAGCGTGATCCGGGTGCCGCCCTTCGACGGCAGTGTGAAGTCCTGCGCCGTGACCCGGCCCGCGCTGCGCTGCAGGAAGCCCGTGTTGAGGTCGGGCGGGTCGGCCATGTTGAGCAAGGCGCCGGTGTAGCGCCCCGCGATCGACTGGGCGAAGGTCGGGGCGTTCGCGAGCCGGTCGAACGGCCGCTCGCCGGGCACGCCGACGTAGGTGTCGAACAGGGTCTTGCGGACCTCAGGCGTGTAGTTCGCGAGGTTGCCGCCGCCGACGAGGTTCTTCTCCTTGAGGACCTCCTGCACGTCCGGGTCGAGCGCGCTCAGCTCGCTCGGCGGGATGTAGCGGCTCTGGACCGGGCAGAGGTTGCCCTCAACCTTCACGCGGCCGATCCGCGCCGACGAGATGCACGGCAGCTTGGGGTCTGGCGGCGGATCCATCTGCGTGCGGCACGCGAACGTCTGCTTGGGCCGGACCGAGCCGTCGCCCGGCGACCCGAACGAGAAGTCGAAGCTCGTGGCGGCGATGCCGTAGACACCGGTCGACTCGCTGTCGGCGTTCACGAGCACGGCGCGGAGCTTCGGGTACTTGCCGCGCTCGGGGATCGTGCGCAGGATCGGGGAGTCCGGGCCGCAGTCGGCTTCGGCGCGGCCGTCGCCGTTGAGGTCCCAGAGGATCTTCACCGGCGCCGCTGCGGCGACGGCCTCGGCGATGCCCTGGTCGATCTCGCGGGCGCGGGCCTGGTCGAACCGCGGCACCTCGATCTTGAGCTTCGGACACAGCGGGAAGCCGCCGATGTCGCGCGGCGCGACGTACGGGCGATAGCCGCCGAAGTAGTTGACGCCGAGGATCTGCGGCGCCTGCGGGACCTGCGTCGGGATCAGCGGCGCGCACGGCTGGGGCGTCCAGAAGACGCCATCGGGCGTCGTCTTGATGTTCTGCTGGGCGGCCAGGAGCCCGCACGTGGCACGCTCGTCGAGGGTCAGGCCGAACACGGCGCCGAAGACCGGCGAGGTCGGCGAGACCTTGGCGCACGCCGCACGGGCCGCGGCGACCACGTCGGCGTAGCGCTGGTTGATCGTCGAGTCCATCGCCGCGAGCTGCTCGGCGGAGATCGCGAGCATGCTGGTCGACGAGAGCCAGTTGGCGCCGTTGATCGCGGTGAAGAGGCGGCCCTCGGCGCCCGACGAGGGCAGCGGGACGAGCTTGTTGAGCGAGTGGCCCGCCTTGCTGGTGCCGAGGATGTTCGTCGAGGTGACGTCGCAGCGGATGGTGAGGCCGAGGTCGTCGACGGTGACGTCGTAGTGGCTCGTCGTCGCGCCGTCGATCGGCGATCCGCCGCGGTACCACTGGTAGGCGTACTGGCCGAAGTCGTCGGCGTTCCAGCGGCCCGGGGTGCAGTCTGCCGAGCGGTCGGTCGGCTTGGCGCCGGTGATGTTGACCGTGATGCGCGGCGCGCCCGCGAGCTGCGGCACGTCCTTGATCACCCGCACCTCGCGCGAGTAGGCGAACGCCGACTGGCCGACGTCGTTGGAGCCGACGACGCGGCAGAGCAGCTGCTTGCCGCGGTCGCCCTCCTTGGGCGTGTAGCGCTCGCCGTCGCCCGCGAAGCTCGCGTCGACGGTCCACTCGAACTTGAACTCGCCGGCGTTCGACCAGTCGCCGGCGGCGCAGATCGTCTCGCGGCCGACGATCGCGATCGCGTCGGTGACCGGGCCAGGCTCGGCCTTCGGCGCCGGGATGCCGAGGTCGACGCGCAGCGAGTTCGACGGCGCCGTGGCGGTGCCGGCGGTGTTGACGACGGTTTCGCGGCAGCGGATCCGGTAGCTCTGTTCGACATCGCGCACGACGTAGGTGCTGCCGGTCTGCCCGACGCGTGCCTGCCAGGTCGGGTCGGTCGCCGAGGTGACCGCGCGCGGCGCCAGCTCCCAGGCGATGCTCTTGGTCGGAGTGGGCGTGCCGGTGTACGTGCCCGGGATGCAGGTGAGCGTTTGGCCGGGAACCGGCTTGCCCTCGAGCCGCGGCGGCGCCGTGACCTTCGGCGCGACGGGCGCCGGCGGTGTCGAAGGCTCGGTGAGGTCGACGACGCGGAGCTTGTGGTTGGTCGTATCCGCGATGAGCACGTCGCCGTCGGGCTGGACGATCGCCGAGTACGGGCCGGACAGCTTGGCCGCCGCAGCGGGGCCGCCGTCGCCGGTGCTGCCCACGGCGCCCGTGCCCGCGAACGTGTGGATCAGCCCGCCAGAGACGAACCGGACCTTGTTGTTGAGTGAGTCCGCGATGTAGAACGCGCCGTCCGGCGTCGCCGTGACGCCGATCGGGTGGTTCAGCTGGCCGCCAGTGGCGGCGCCGCCGTCGCCAGCGGATCCGGCCGTGCCGGTGCCGGCGACGGTCGAAATGGTGCCGCCCGCGGTGACCCGCCGGATGCGGTTGTTGTAGGTGTCGGCGATGAGCACGCCGCCGTCGGGGAACCGCACGACGCCCGACGGCTTGTAGAGCGAGGCCGAGGTCGCGGGGCCGCCGTCGCCGGCGAACGTGGCGCTGCCGTTGCCTGCGAGCGTGGTGATCGTGCCGCTGGCGGACACCTTGCGGATGCGCTGGTTGTCGACGTCGGCGAACGCGTACGAGTTGTCCGGGAAGACCGCGATCTGGTACGGGAACCGCATCGCGGCCGCGGTCGCCGGGCCGCCGTCGCCGCTGAAGGTGAACTGGCCGTTGCCTGCGACGGTCGTGATGTTGCCGCCGATGGTGAACTTGCGGATCCGGTTGTTGTTGGAGTCCGCGACCAGGATGGAGCCGTCGCTGAGCACGCCGACGCCCGACGGCGCGCTGAACTGCGCCGCTGTGGCCGGGCCGCCGTCGCCGGCGAAGCCCTGCACGCCGCTGCCGGCGATCGTTGTGATCGTGCCGTTCGGGGCGATCCGGCGGATCTTCTGGTTGAACTGGTCGGCGAAGACGAAGCCGCCGCCGGGCGCGGGAGCGATCTGCATCGGGCCGGAGAGCTGCGCCGACGCGGCCGGTCCGCCGTCGCCTGCTGCGCCCGAGGTGCCGGTGCCCGCGTAGGTGGTGATGTTGGTGGTCGGCGCGGCTGCTGCGGCCGGGGCGGACACCCCGGCCACCGCCAGCGCGGCGGCGGCGACGGCGTGGGCGGCGACGGCGGGGAC
>JAEYAL010000281.1 GCA_023404805.1 Actinomycetes bacterium
GGCGGATCGGCGTCGCGCTGTACGGGCTTCGCCCCCTGGGCGAAACCGGACTGCGCGATCGCAGCCCTTGGCCGGGACACCCCGCCCCGGCCCGTCGACGGAGCCAGCCAGCCGCCCGGCTCAGGCGCCGATCGAGATCGACCCGATCACTTCTCTCCACCAGGCGCGCTCGCCGTCGGTCTTGGCGAGGCCGAGGCGGCGGGTCGCGGCGCGCTGCAGGTCGGACGGCGACCCGATCGCGGTGATCCGGCCGGTGTAGGCGAAGCGGCCGTCCTCCAGCACCACGACGGCGCCGGGCTCGTCGCGGCGCGTCCGGATCTGCTCGAGCACCGGCGTGCCGCTGACACTCGTCGGGTGGCCGGGGTCGCCGTCGGCTTCGCGCCACGGGCCGGTGCTGAAGATGGTCGCTTGGCGTACGCCGATCGGGCGGGCCTGCGGGCGGTGCATGGGTCCGTCGCGCCAGCGCTTCAGGAGCGCTTCGAAGTCGGCGAACGCCTCCTGGCGGACCAGGATGTGCAGCTCGTCGCCGGCGTGGACGACCGTCGAGCCTCGCGGCGGGATCGCGGTGTCGTTCTGCACGACGAGGTTGAGCAGGGCGTCGCGGGGGAGGTCGAGGTCGCGGACGCGCAGGTCGACGATGGCGTCGTCGGGGCGGACCGCGAACTGCACCACCTCGGCGCCGAGCCGCCGCACCGCGCTGGCTTCCATCAGCGGCGCGGGGACCGCGCGCTGGTTCGTCGTCACGCCGAGCCAGCGGGCGAACGGCTCGAAGGTCGCGCCCTGCAGGACGGTGCTCACCACGACGGCGAAGAACACGATGTTGAAGAGGTCGGTGGCGCCGTCGACCCCGGCGATCACCGGGAACGTGCCGAGCACGACCGGGACGCCGCCGCGCAGGCCGGCCCAGCCGAGCACGAGCCGCTCCTTGAAGCTGAAATCCATCCGGCCGAGCACCACGACGACGGCGGCAGGCCGCGCCACGACGGCCGACAGCACGGCGAGCAGCGTGCCGGCGAGCGCGACTTCGGGCAGTTCCGCGGGCTCGACGAGCAGGCCGAGCGTGAGGAACAGCCCGAGCTGGGCGACCCAGGCCAGTCCCTCGTGGAAGGTGGTGATCGTGCGCTGCGCGGGCGTCTCCTTCGCGCTGAGCACGACGCCGCAGAGGAAGACCGCGAGAAAGCCCGAGCCGTGGAGGGTGTCGGCGCCGCCGAAGGCCAGCGCGCCGATCGCCAGCGACGCGACGGGGTAGAGGCCAGCGGATGCGAGCTTGGCCCGGCCCAGCGCCTCGGCCCCGAGCCAGCCGACGAGCACGCCGACGGCGCCGCCGATGATCAGCTCCTCTGAGAACAGGATCGCGACGTCGACCAGGCCGTAGTCCGGGTTCTCCAGGAACGCGATCATCGCCAGCACGAGCAGCACCGCGACCGGGTCGTTGAGGCCCGCCTCGCCCTCGAGGGTGTGCGCGAGGCGCCTGCGGATCGTCGACCCGCGCATGATCGCGAACACCGCAGCACCGTCGGTACCGGCGACGATCGAGCCGACCAGCAGGCCCTCCTTGAGGGTGAGGTCGAGCAGCAGCGCGGCGGCGACGCCGGTGAACGCGGCGGTGAGGACCGTGCCGAAGACGGCGAGGACGATGCTCGGCTTGGCGACCGCGCGCAGGTCGCGGTGGTCGATGGCGAGGCCGCCCTCGTAGAGGATCAAGGCCAGGCCGACGACGCCGACCTGCTTGGCCAGCTCGTAGTTGCTGAAGTCGATCCAGCCGGTCCCGTCGGACCCGACGATCATGCCGACCGCCAGGAACATGATCAGGCCGGGCACGCGCAGGCGGCCGGCCAGGAGCGAGGCGGCGAGCGCTGCCGCGAGCAGCGCGCCGACGATCAGGATCAGCTGGCCTTCGTGCACGGGCGCACCACCCCCTCGGCGTCGGAACGACGTCGGAGCGTGGGCAGCATCCCGTCTACCCTCGCACATCGCGGCGGCGGTCCGCTGCTCCCGGGCGCCAACACGCGACCGGCGTTTCCTAGCCTGGAGGACAGTCCAACCTTTAGTCTCGCCGCTATGTCCCCTGACTCGCCCGCGCCGCGGATCCCACCGGGCAGCCGCAAGGAGCTCGGGCTGCTCCAATGGACGGCGCTCAAGATCGGTTCGCGGCGCCTCGGTGGACCTGTCCCGAACGTGATGCTGACGCTTGCGCGCCACCGCGGTGTCTTCTTGCCGTGGCTCTGGTATTCGAGCCGGCTGATGCCCTACGGCAAGCTGCCGGCGGCCGACGCGGAGCTCGTGATCCTGCGGGTCGCCGCGCGCTGCGGCAGCGACTATGAGCGCGCGCACCACACGGCTCTCGGCAAGGCCGCGGGCCTCGGTGACGACGTGATCGCGTGGAGCGCCGAGCCGGCCGGAAGCGATGCTGCGCCGCCGGCGTCGGACGGGATCCCGGGCGACCGCGCGGCGCTGATCGTCGCCGCGGCGGATGAGCTCCTCGACACGCACACGCTCAGCGACGAGACGTGGGGCCGGCTCTCGGAGATCTACCGCGAGAAGCAGCTCATCGAGTTCTGCCTGCTCACCGGCCAATACGTCGGACTTGCCGCCACACTCAACGCGCTGCGCGTGCAGATCGAGCCCGACGCGGGCATGCACAACCTGCGCTGAGCGGCGGGGGTCGACCGTCCTTCCGGTCGGGCTATAGGGCGACGGGAAGGACGGTCGGCGCGCGTCTGCGGGCGGACGCCGGTGACCGCTTTCGCGGACAAGCCACCGCGTTCTGGACATTCGGCGGAAACCGGTATGGAGGTCGGCGCGCCAGACCGATACCGGTCAGGCCACCGCAGCGCTCTTGCGGCGGCGCCCCACCCTTCTTCACCCGGCAAAGGACTGCTTCGTGAACGACCGCTTCCGCACCACACTCGCCTCCGCGGCGCTCGTCGCCTCGCTCTCGGTCGCCGGGGTCGCGAACGCGAACGGCGGCGGTTCCGGGCATCCGGGCCCCGGCAAGGGCAAGGCCAAGCCGTGCAAGAAGAAGCACGGCAAGGGCTACGAGGCGCAGGGCCTCTTCGTGAGCGGTGACCTCGAGCAGGTCGCGGGCGCGGACACGCCGCGCTGGGGCGACGACCGCTGGTCTGGAACGGTGGTCGTGGAAGTGCTCAAGGGCAACAAGCGCGGTCGGCGCGACGTGGGACTCAGCTCCTACGCCGTCTCGAACGTACGGGTGGTGGGTGCCAAGGACGGGGTCATCCCGGACGAGGGCACGCGGCTGCAGCTGATCGGCAAGCAGAACGCAGCTTGCGCGCCGGCGCCCACCACGCCGACGACGCCGACCACCCCGCCTCCCACCACAGAGCCGAGCGCCACCCTCGCTGAGTACCCGCGCGAGGACGAGGAGGAGATCGAGCCCACGGAGTCGGCAGAGCCGTCGGAGTCCGAAGACTCGGGCGACGCCGAGGACGAGGGCAAGCCGAAGGGCAAGGACCGTCCGAGCGACGACGGAGGCTACCCCGGCAAGGGCAAGGACCGCGGCGGTGACGAGTCCGGCGACGACGAGGACGCCAGCACCGACGAAGAGGAGGCCAGCGACGAGCCGACGCCCGTGACGGACGTGACGATCCGCGTCGTGCACTTCAAGGTCGGACCGGCCGCAGCCCGCAAGCGCTGAATTTGGAGCGGTGGCCCGCCGGCCTTCGCAGGCCGGCGGCAACCGCTGCGGGCGCGCGGTCTAGCGGCCGGTGTAGGTCGCCTTGCCCGGGCCGACGGCGAGGAACGACGCCACCGCGCCCTTCAGGTCCTCGGTCTCGAACAGGTCGCCGCAGACCTGCGGCACGATCGCATCGGCGGCGGCCACGCCGCCGCTGCTCGTGGCGGCGATGATCGCGCGCGTGGCGTTGTGGGCGATGGTCGGGCCGTCGGCCAGCGACGTCGCGAGCTCGTGCGCCTTGGCCTCGAGCTCCGACGAGTCGACGAAGTGCGTGACCACGCCCCAGTCGTAGAGCTCGGAGGCGGGGTAGACGTCGCCGCTCATCACGAATGCGGCGGCGCGGCCGGCGCCGGCGCGGGCCGCGAGGCGCTGCGTACCGCCCATCGACGGCGTGAGGCCGACGACTTTCTCGACGAGCCCGAACTTGGCCTTCTCGGACGCGATCAGCAGGTCGCAGCCGAGCGCCAGCTCCAAGCCCCAGGTGAGGCACAGCGCATGCGCGCTGAACACCGACGGGTACGGCAGCGCCTCGATGCGCTGCGTGAAGCCCAGCAGGCGGACCCACAGGTCGTGGCCCTGCTGCCCCGACAGGCCCGAGAACTGCTGCACGTCGACGCCGCCGCTCCAGACCTTGCCCTCGGCGCGGACGAGCAGCGCTCGCGCCGGGGTCGCCTCGAGCTCGGCGATCGCCGCGTCGAGCGCGTCGGTCATCGCCGCGTCGAGCAGGTTCAGCGGCGGCGCGGCGACCGTGAGGATCGCGAGGCCGCCCTCGCGCGTGATCGTGACCGGGCTCTCTTGCGTCATGCCGCGATCATCGCGCGTGGGGGCGTGAGCGCGCGCTCAGCTCGCCGCGCCACGCAGTGAACGTTCTTTACCTGCCCCCATAGGGGAAGAAAAAGAACGTTCACCGCGGCTCGGGGCGCTCAAGCGACCGGCTCGGCCTCGGGCTCGGTCGGCTTCGTCGACGCAACGGGCATCGCCGGCGCGGCCGCCGCTTCGCGGCGCGGGAGCGTCGTGTAGCTCTCGATGTCGAAGCGCGCGGTCAGCTGCCGGAAGCGGAAGGTGAAGTCCGGCCAGAGGGTGGTGTTGTGGCCGTGCTCGTCGAGGTACCAGGAGGCGCAGCCGCCGTTGAGCCAGATCGTCGGCTGCATGCGCTTCTGCAGGCCCTCGTTGAAGCGGCGGGCGCGCTCGGGGCGCACGTCGACACTGGCCAGGCGGCCGCGGTCCATCTGCTCGAGCGCGTCGATGACGTACTGCACCGAGGCCTCGATCATGAAGATCATCGAGCTGTGGCCCAGGCCGGTGTTCGGGCCCAGGACGAAGAAGAAGTTCGGGAAGCCGGGCACGGTCGCGCCCTTGTAGGCCTGCATGCCGCCCGACCACGCCTGCGTGAGCGTCTGGCCGCCGGTGCCGCGCACGTGGTCGGCGATCGGCAGGTCGGTCACGTGGAAGCCGGTGCCGAGGACGATCGCGTCGACCTCGCGCTCCTCGCCGCTCGTGCCGACGACGGAGTTTTTGCCGATCGCCGAGACGCCGGTTGCGAGCACCTCGACGTTGGGCTTGTTCAGCGCCGGGAAGTAGTTCGAGCTCAGCAGGATGCGCTTGCAGCCGATCGTGAAGTTCGGCGTGAGCTTCTCGCGCAGCTCGGGGTTGTCCGGGATCTGGCGCTTGAGGTGCATCCGCGCGAGGACTTCAGGGGCCTTCATGATCCCCGAGAACCGCGTGAAGCCGACGACGTTGAGCTCCTTGCTCCAGTAGAGCCAGGCGCGGCCGGCGCGCTGCAGCGCCGGGATGCGGCGGAAGAGCGCGCGGCGCACGGCCGAGGTCTTGAACTCGGGGCGGGGTAGGAGCCACGGCGGCGTGCGCTGGAAGAGCTTGAGCTCGCCGACGACCTTCTGCAGCTCGGGCACGAACTGGATCGCGGAAGCGCCGGTACCGATCACGGCGACGCGCTTGCCCGTGAGGTCGACGGAGTGGTCCCACTCGGCCGAGTGGAAGACCGGGCCGTCGAAGTCCTCGAGGCCGGGGAGGTCCGGGATCGACGGCGCGCTGAGCGGGCCGGTCGCGGAGACGAGGACGTCGAAGACGTAGTCGCCATTGCTCGTGGAGACGTGCCACTGCTTGGCGTCCTCGTTCCAGGTGGCGTCCTGGACGAACGTGTTCAGGTGGACCGAGCGGTGCAGGTCGTTGTCGCGCGCGACGCGCTCGGTGTACTCGCGGATCTCACCCTGGTGGGCGAAGGTCGTCGTCCAGTTCGGGTTGGGGGCGAACGAGTACGAGTAGAGGTTCGACGGGACGTCGCAGGCGCAGCCCGGGTAGTCGTTGTCGCGCCACGTGCCGCCGATCGCGTCGCCGCGCTCGAGCACGATGAAGTCGTCCTGGCCGGTCTGGCGCAGGCGCAGGGCCATTCCCAGCCCGGCGAAGCCCGAGCCGATGATGCCCACGCGGGCCTGACGGGTGGCGGCGGCTGAGGCGGTGCTACTCATGGGACCTGCGCGAAACGGGAGACGGAAGAGAGGCGCCCGCTGGGAGAGACCCGGGCGCTGCGGTACTGCAACGTACCGAGCGCACGATACTTACACGACTGTTACTTGTCGACCCTGCGTGACGAGCCTCCCACGGCAGCCCGGCTGGTCCGGCCAGAGGCCTCCGGGCGCCGGGTGGGGTACATCACGCAACGCGCGTCCGTACAATCCTGGCGTGCTGGAACGGCGGCCCGCTGCCGATTCAGAGGGAGACGAAGCGCGCCGCCATCCCGGCCCCGCGTGCCTCGCACCCGCTCTCGCTCCCCGACCATCCTCCCGGAGTCCCCTGCCTTGCGCTCTCTGCTGACCGCCCTCCTGCTGGCTGCTGCTGCCTTCGTCAGCGCCGCTGCGCCCTGCAGCGCCGCGACGGTGATCGGCATGGGCGACCAGAACCCCAAGCTGTTTGAAGACCCGCGCTTCACGAGCCTTTCGAAGGTCAAGGTCGTCCGCTACATCGCGCCGTGGGATGTCGAGAACGTGCCCTACGCCAAGGCGCAGGCCGAGGCCTGGATCGCTGCGGCGAAGGCCAAGGGCTACCTCATCCACTTCACGTTCAACTACGGCGCCGCGAAGCCGCTCGTCAACCCGACGGTGGCCCAATACGTCGCCGCGACGAAGCCGTTCGTCGCGCGCCACAAGGCGTCGGTCGAGTCGTGGGGCGTGTTCAACGAGGTCAACCGCGGGCTCGCCGAGGGCCGCTTCACCACGCCCGCGCCGAGGCTCGCCGCGCAGCTCGCGACCGCGTTCCGCACGAAGGTCTGCGTCGGCTGCAAGGTCGTCGCCGTCGACCTGCTCGACGGCATGAACGTCGCCGGGACGCTCACCTACCTCAAGGCGTTCCTGCGCGCGATCGGCAAGAACCGCCCGAAGATCGTCGGCTTCCACAACTACTCCGACACCAACCGCAACAGCATGACCCGCACCGCCGCGCTGCTGAAGGCCGTCGGCAAGGCGCCGAAGGTGTGGATCACGGAGACGGGTGGCCTCTACAAGTTCGGTGCCGACGGCTCCGGCTTCCTGCCTGACAGCAAGCGCCAGGCGACCGCGATCCGCCAGGTCTTCAAGATCGCGAAGAAGTACCCGCGCATCGAGCGCACGATCTTCTACAACTTCTACGGCCCGGGCGAAGACCGTCCGGACGACATCTTCGACGCCGGCCTGATCTCGGGCGTCGACACGATCCGCCCGGCGTACAACGTCTTCAAGAAGTACGCGAAGTAGGACGCAGCTGCCGCTCGGTGGCCGCGCGGCTTTCGACCGACCGCGACCGGGGCGGGCGCCGGTAGATTCCTGCGCCATGGACTTCTGGGACGTGCTGCGCACCATCCACCTGCTGTCGATGGCGTTCTTCGTCGGCGGCCAGCTCGTGATCGCGGCGGTCCTCGTGCCGGTGCTGCGCGGCAAGGAAGAGATGAAGCTCGTCGCGCGGCGCTTCGGCCACGTGAGCGGGATCGCCCTGATCCTGCTGATCCTCACGGGCGCCTACATGGCCTCGCACTACGGCCAGTGGGACAACACCAACCTGCAGGCCAAGCTCGTCCTCCTGCTCATCCTGTTCGGCGTGATGGGCTACCACATGCAGAACGGCGCCAAGCGCTGGGCCGAGCCCGTCATGGCGACGCTGTCGCTCGCGATCGTCGTGCTCGGCGTCGCGCTCGCCCACTAAGGGCGCGGGACCGGCAGGTTTGCAGCGCACCGCTGCAAACTTGCCGTCGCTCTTGCCCCCGACAACGACACCGGCCACCCGGTCGCGCCGCTGGGGAGGTACGGCGAGACCGGGTGGCCGGTGAAGAGTCAGGGGGAGAAGTGGGGGTGTTACTTGCGCAGGGGCATGATCTGGTTCTCCGAGCGGGTGGAGGGCCACCCGGCGCCGGGGCGACGGGTCTTGCCTTCCTGAGATCGGCATCTGTGACCGATGTTGAGCCGGTCCTGGCCGGATGGTCGACCCTGGTCGCTGGGCCTGCTCGCGCCGCCCCCGCGGGGCCTGTCGCCCCGGAATACGGGGCAACAGGCGCTGGCGCTAGGCGGCGGTCGCGCCGGTGCCGATCGGGCACGCGACGCCGGTGCCGCCGATGCCGCAGTAGCCCGCAGGGTTCTTCTCGAGGTACTGCTGGTGGTAGGTCTCGGCGTAGTAGTAGTCGCCGGCCGGCGCGATCTCGGTGGTGATCTCGCCCAGACCCTTCGCCTCAAGCGCCTTGCCGTAGGACTCGGCCGAGGCGGCCACTGCCGCCGCCTGCTCCGGCGTCGACGTGAAGATCGCCGAGCGGTACTGGGTGCCGACGTCGTTGCCCTGGCGGTTGCCCTGGGTCGGGTCGTGGCCCTCCCAGAAGGTCTTCAGGATCGTGTTCAGCGACGTCTTCGCCGGATCCCAGACGACCTTGACCACCTCGGTATGCCCGGTGCGGCCGGTGCACGTCTCCTCGTAGGTCGGGTTCGGGGTGTAGCCACCCGCGTAGCCGACCGACGTGGTGTAGACGCCGGGGAGCTTCCAGAAGAGGCGCTCAGCGCCCCAGAAACAGCCCATCCCGACGGTGATCTCCTCAAAACCGTCTGGGAAGGGCGGCTTGATCGAGGTGCCCAGGACCGCGTGGGTGCCGTCGACTGGCAGCGGGGCTGAGCGGCCAGGGAGCGCGTCCTCCGGGCTGACCATCGTGGCCTTGCGGCGCAGGGCTTCAAACAGCATTCGTGTTCCTTTCGGAGACTCGGCGGGGGCCGAACTTCGGCCGGTCTCGCGGGGTCTTCTTCATCTCAGGGTAGCCCTCGCGTGTGTGATCTGCGAGGACTATGAAGACGGTCCCCGGACGGGTGGTTTTGTTACACCGAGCGGGCCGTCGACCGCCCGGCCCGAGGCCACGCCGACCACCCCATCGGCGCCCGGTGCCCAGGTCCAACCTGAATCCGACGGGCGCCCGCCTCCGGGTGGCGTACAGTTCTCTGTGCTCGCGCGCACTGAAGTCCCTTGAGGTGCGCGCATTCTGAGCCGAGTCACCCATGTCCAGCCCTTCCGATCCGTCGACGGTTCCGACGCCACGCCTCGTGGCTGTGCTCGCCGGCGCTGCCGGCCAGCCGGGCCGCATGCCGACGGCGCTCGAGCTGGCGCCGATGCCGCAGCTCGCCGGGCTCGCGCGCGCCGGGCGCGTCGGCCGTCTGCGGTCGGTGGCCGCGCACCTGCCGGTCTCAGAGACCTCGGCGGCCGCCACGTCGCTGGGCATGATCCCGCCGATGGCGCTCGATCCCGGTGCCGTCGCGATCGAGTCGCTCGGGCGCGTCCTGGCGACCGACGAGAGCTGCACCGTCGTCGAAGTGCTCGACCTCCACGGCGACCCCGCCCCAGCCCTGGATGTCGAGCGCGCGGAGACGGCGCTGCGCCACCAGTTGCGCTGGCAGCGTGTCGCCGGAGTGATCCGCGGCAACCAGATCCTGATCGCGGGCGCCGTCCCGACCGTGCTGCCGCAGATCGAAGGGCTGCGCCTCGAGCCGCTGGCGCCGGGTTTCCTGCCTTCGCCGATGCTCGATGCCGGGATGGTCGTGATCGCCGCTGAGGGGTCGATGCTGCTCGGTGTCGCGTCGCTGCTCGGCGCGACCATCGTCCCGGTCGACGCGTCGAAAGGCGAAGTCCACGATCCAGTGCCGGGCCGCCTGCGCGCTCGCGCGTCGACGGCGCTGTTGGCCGGCGCCCACACCGTGATCGTCGAGTCGCGCGCGCCGCTGCAGGCTCGACGCGGCCACCGTGACGACGCGGGCCGTGAACGCGCCTGCGCTGCGGCGCTCGGTCAACTGGACCGCGAGCTGCTCGGCCCGCTGCGCGCCGCGACCAGCTGGGTCGGAGCGTGCATCTCGGTCACCGCTGATCTGCCGCGCACCTCGTCCGGTGTCCCCGTCCGCGGCGACGTGCCGATCGCGATGGCCGGGCCGAGGTCCGTCTTCATGCCCGAGCCCGCTCCCCTGCTGGCGCCGCTTGGCACGTCGCTCGTGCCGGCCTACAGCGAGCGCGGTGTTGAGACGGCGTCGGCCGTGTCGTCGCCGCTGGCGATGCTGCCGGGCCGCGAGGCAGTGGTGCCGCGCCGCTTCACGCGCGACGCCCGCACCGGCCTGACGGTCGGCGGCGCCGCCGCGGCCTGAGGGGTCCGCGAGGAGCGCCGGTTTTCGGCGCTCGGGGCGGAGGGCTGGCCGGGGCGTGGGCAAGGGGTCCGCGAGGAGCGCCGCTTTTCCGGCGTTCGGGGCGGAGGGCTGAGGCCGCTCAGGCGCCGGTGGCGAGGTAAAGCCAGAAGAGCGCTGCGACGACGCCGTTGCTCAGGCCGAATTCGGCGAATGCGCGCGGCGTCAGCCGGCGCGCGGCCAGCAGGCCGGCGCAGAGGACGAGGGCCCACGTCTTCAGGGCCGCGCCGAAGATGAGAAACGGGTCGACGTGCTCGGGGTGCGCGTAGAGGTAGGCGTAGAGCGCTCCGAACGCCGCTGCGGTCCCAGCGGTGAAGAGCTGCAGCTGGAGGTGGTCGTCGAGGGCCGCGGCGCCGCTGCGGGGCTGGGGCGCCGCGGCTGGGGCGCGCGGGGGTGTCGGCTCACGCGATTTGGTCTCGGCTGGCGCGCGCAGCGCGGCGGCCGCGCCCGCCAGCAGCTTCGCCGCCCCCGCGAAATTGAGCGCCGCGCCGACCAGGAGGACCCACTGCATGCCCTGCAACGTAGCGCGGACTATGACGGTGTGCATAGTCGGGTAGGGTGCGGCCATGCGAGCGCTGCGTGTGGTGACGGAGGACGGCCCCGGCGCCGTCGAACTGCTCGACGTCCCCGAGCCTGACGCGCCGCTGGTCGTCGCGGTGCGGGCGGCGGCGGTGGCCTTCCCGGACGTGCTGATGACCCGTGGGAAGTACCAGATCCGCCAGCCGCTGCCGTTCACCCTCGGCTGGGAGGCGGCTGGCGACGTCGTCCGCGCCCCGGATGACAGCCCGTTCGCCGTCGGCGACCGCGTGATGACGCTCAGCTTCGGCGCGCATGCCGAGCAGGTCGCCGCTGTGCCCGAGGCGACGTTCGCGCTGCCGGAGGCGATGTCGTATGAGGAGGGCGCGGCGTTCCCACTGAACTATCTGACCGCGCTGGCGGCGCTCGAGCGGCGCGGGCGGCTCGCCGCCGGCGAGCGCGTGCTGGTGCACGGCGCAGCAGGCGGCGTCGGCACCGCGACGATCCAGGTCGGCAAGGCGCTCGGCGCGCATGTGATCGCGTCGGTCTCGTCCGACGACAAGGCCGCGGTCGCCCACGCGGCCGGCGCCGATGAGGTCGTCGTCGGCGACGACTTCCGCAGCGGCCTCTCAGGTCCCGTCGACCTGATCATCGACTCGGTCGGCGGCACGGAGCGCTTCAAGGAGTCACTGCGCTCGCTGCGCCCCGAAGGGCGCCTCGTGGTCGTCGGCTTCGCCGGCGGCGAGATCCCCGAGATCCGCGTCAACCGGCTGCTGATCGGCAACACCGACGTGATCGGCTGCTCCTTCAACATCCTCGCCACCGAGCCGACCGGCATCGCTGACGCGATGGCCCGCCTCACCGGCCTCGTCGCCACCGGCGCTCTGCGACCCGTGATCGGAGCGTCCTACCCGCTCGCCGATGGCGCCACCGCGCTCCGCGAGATCGACGAGCGCCGCGCCACCGGCAAGGTGATCCTCACGGTGTGACGGCGGGCCCGGTCACGCCGGCTCGGATGACCACGGGGCGGTGACCTGGGCAGTGGGCGGGTGGGCGTTCCCCGGCCCGCTGCCATCAAGGACGGTGGGGGATTCGAACCCCCGAGACGGGGGTTACCCGCCTAACGGTTTTCAAGACCGTCGCATTCAACCGCTCTGCCAACCGTCCGCGAGTGGTCCCCGCATGCAAGCACACCCGGGCGCCGCGCGGCGCCTGCGCGCCCCGCGGCACTGAACGTTCTTTTTGCTCCCCTATAGGGGAAGGTAAAGAACGCTCAATGCGGAGGAGGCCGCTCAGCAGGGTTGCGAGACGCCCGCGGGGATGTCCCAGCAGACGCCGGTCGTCTTGCCGCCGGGCGGCGTGACCTTGAGGTTCATCGTCTTGGCGACGAACGCGATGCGCTCGATCGTGCCGCCGGCGCCCACGAGCGACGTCTCGGTCATGAAGGCGCCGGTCAGCGCGTAGACCATGCGCGGCGAGGTCGCGGTCCCTGCGATGTCGATCGTCGCGTTGGGGGCGGCCTTGCCTGTGGACATCAGGTTGCGGAGCTTGGCCGACTGCCCGTCGACGCCGCGGACGAGCGTGAACGCCTTCGGGTTCGGCTTGCCGACGGACGCGCCGGCGCCAGCCATCCAGCTGGACGCGGCGGACACGCCCGTCTTGTAGCCGGAGATCGGGAAGGAGCCTTCGACACCGTCGATGGTGAAGGTGCCGATCGACGGCTCGACCGCAGGCTTCGGGCCGCCGGCGAGCACGACTGGCGGTACTTCGAGGGCGCCATCGGCGTTGGTCTGCTTGAGCGCGAAGCTGACGTCCTCGACTTGCTTGCCGTCCTCGGACCGCGGCGTGATGTTCGAAACGAACAGGCCGGCCAGGGCGATCGTCGCGTAAGGCTGGCTGTCGGTCGACGCGCTGAGCTTGAGCGAGCCCGTCGGGAACGCCTTGCCCTGCGTGATGTACTGCCAGAGCACCGGCGACGTCTGGTCGACGGGCTTGGTGATCGTGAGGTCGTGGATGACCGCCTTGCCGACCGATGCCCCGCCGCCCTTGGTCCAGCTGCTCTCAGCCTCCGAGACCCAGTCGATCTCGCTGACGACGATCGCGCCGTCGGGCCGCTCGCTCGAGACGCCCTGGAGGGTGAGAAGGCCAACGGGCGGCTTGGCGGCCGGGATGCCCGACGCGCCGGGAGGGCCCTGCGGGCCCTGCGGGCCGGCAGGCC
>JAEYAL010000320.1 GCA_023404805.1 Actinomycetes bacterium
GCGCCGCTGCGCGGCGGGTCGGCGCGCGGCACGGGTCCGATCGGCTGCGCGGGATCGTCGACCGGATCTCCGAGGCGCAGCGCCGCGGCGAGCCCGAGCGCGACGGCGGCGAATCCGAGCGCCTGCACCGCCAGCTGGGTCCGCTCCGCCGCTGCCGACGCCGCGCCGCTGCTGTCGAGCAGCAAGCCGACCAGCCCCGCGACCAGCAGGACACCGAAGAACCCGGCGATGACGCCGACCGTGGCCCGCCACGCATCGGCGATGCGCGCGCTGCTCATGCGGGAATGGCGAGCAGCTCGTCGACGACGTCCGCGATGCCGCCGGCGGTTTCGACCAGCGCGCAGGGGATGCCGAGCGCCTGCGCCGCCTCGGCGTCGACGCGGTCGTCGCCGATCATCACCGCCCGCTCTGCCGTCGCGCCGAGCAGCTCCAGGCCGCGCACGAGCGGCGCCGGGTCGGGTTTGGCGGCGCCGACCTGGGCGGAGCTGACGACGGCGTCGACGTGTGCACGGAGTCCCACGGCCAGCATCGTCGCTTCCAGGGAGGCGTCCCAGTTGCTGACGACGGCGATCTGGATGCCGGCAGCCCGCAGACGGCCGAGCGCCTCGACGGTCCCGGGGAGCACCGAGAACCGCAGCATGCCCATCAGGACTTGGTAGGCCCGCTCCTGGTCGAGCTCGTGCGCCAGCGCGGCCCGGAGCGCGTCCGCGCAGCGCAGCCGCAGGGCGGTGACGGACGCCGTGTCGCGCCCGTCGAGGTGGTGCGCGCGGTACTCGCGGATCTCGGCGCCGAGCGCGTGCACGGCCTCCTCGTGCGAGATCAGGATGCCGCGCGCCGAGAGCGCGCCGCGCAGCCGTTCGACGGGACGCTCGAGCCGCAGGACCGTGCCCATCGCGTCGCAGAGGACCGCGCTCGGCCGCTGCGCGGGTCGGCTAAGTTCGAACGGCACGTGATCCATCTTGAACCAACGCTCATCGCGGCCACGACCGAGGCCATCACCGTCGGCGAGTGGATCAGCGCGGCGCTGACGCTCGTCCTCACGGCGGCCATCGTGATCGCGCTGCGCTGGGCGGTCCGCCGGCGCAAGCCCGTGCAGTTCACCGACCCGAGCGTCCGCACCCGCGTGCGCCTCCTCCAGCGGATCGGCGTGACACTGATCGTGATCATCGGCTGCGCTGCCGCAGCCGCGCAGATCGGGATCCTCGACGGCATCGCGAACACGGTCCTCGCCGGTTCCGCGATCACCGCCGTCATCGTCGGTTTCGCGGCGCGCTCGACGCTCGCCAACGCGCTCGCCGGCGTCGTCCTCACCATCACGCAGCCCGTGCGCGTCGGCGACACGGTCAAGATCGGCGACCACGAGGGGACGGTCGAGGACGTGACCCTCAGCGCCACCGTGCTGCGGACCGTGCACGGCACGATCATCCGCATCCCGAACGAGCTGATGGCCCAAAGCGTCGTCTACAACGACACGCTCGTCAGCGGCGGCGTGATCCCGGAGGTGTCGGTGCTCGTCCCGTTTGGCGCCGATATGCCAGCCGCGATCGACCTCGCACTCGAGGTCGACGGCGTCGAGCTGGCACGCCACACCGGCGTCGAAGGCGAGGGCTGGAACCGCCTGATGGTGCGCGGCGAGCGCTGCGCGCCGGGCGACCGGATCGCCGCCGAAGCCCGCCTGCGGCTGGCTCTGACGGACGCGCTCACACGCGCCGGAATGCTGTCCCGGCGCGAACCGGGGCAGGAACCGGCGCCGCGCGTCTAGAATCACGCGTTCGCGGAAGCCCGGACTGGTGCGCCGCTCGCTCACATGAACACGCGCCGCACTCGTATCCGCCACCGCGCCCGTCGGCGCGGGCCCTCCCGCCTCGTCGTCCTGCTCTTCGGCGGGATGATGGTCACCGGCGCCCTCGCCGTGGGTGCCGTGATCGGCTGGATCGTCTGGGTCGCCACCAGCGGCCCGGAGATCTCGGAGCTCAAGCCGCGCGAGCAGGGCCGCTCGTCGGTGATCTACGCGTCCGACGGCACACGCATCGGCTTCCTGCAGTCGCGGGTGGTCCGCCAGCCCGTCGCGTCGACCGAGATCCCGGACGCCATGCGCCAGGCCACGGTCGCCGTTGAGGACCGCCGCTTCTACGACCACAAGGGCGTCGACTTCGAAGGCGTCGTCCGCGCGGCGTTCCGCAACATCACCTCCGGCAAGACGGTCGAGGGCGGCTCGACGCTGACGATGCAGCTCGTCCGCACCCTCTACGCCGACAAGGACCGCAACATCAAGCGCAAGATCCGCGAGGCCAAGCTCGCGGAGGAGCTCGAGAACGTCCACCACGGCCAAGAGGGCAAGCGCTGGATCCTCAACCAGTACCTCAACAACGTGCCGTACGGCACCGCTGGCGGCCAGGAGATCATCGGCGTCCAGGCTGCGGCTCGCGCCTTCTACAACAAGCCTGCGCGTGACCTGACCCTCGCCCAGTCGGCGATGCTCGCCGGCTTGCCGCAGGCGCCGACCGACTACAACCCGCTCATCAACCCGAACGACGCGAAGACGCGCCGCGACGACGTGCTCACCCGCATGGAGGCGCAAGGGATGATCACCGCCGACGAGGCCGCCGACGCCAAGGCCCAGGGGATCGACGTCGAACAGGGCGGCAGCGGCTACTACTCGACCCGCATCGAGGGCGGGGTCTTCGACTACGTCAAAAAGCAGCTGATCAAGCAGTACGGCCGCTCGACCGTGTCCCGTGGCGGCCTGAAGGTCTACACCAGCATCGACCTGCGCCTGCAGCGCGCAGCCCGCAAGGCCATGGCCGACAACCTCGGTGCTCCGGGCATGCCGGCGTCCGCGATCGTGAGCATCGACCCGGCGACCGGGCAGATCTTGGCGATGGCGTCGTCGAAGTCCTACGCCCAGCGCAAGTTCAACCTGCCGGCGCAGATCAAGCGGCGCCCCGGGTCGACGTTCAAGACCATGACGCTGATGGCCGCCGTGCGAAAGGGCGTCGTGCCGGAGTCGACGACGTACGTCTCCAAGCCGATCAACATCACGAACGGCCCGTGGGGCAAGATCGAGGTCAAGACGTACGGCGGCACCTACGGCGGAGCGATGAACCTCGTGAAGGGCACGCTGACCTCCGACAACACCGTCTACATCCAGCTCGCGCTCGACATCGGGCCGCCGCTCGTGAAGAAGGCCGCCGTCGACATGGGCGTCACCTCGCCGCTCGAAGGCCTCCCGGCTGAGTCGCTCGGCGGCATCAAGTACGGCGTGTCGCCCCTCGAGATGGCCAACGCCTACGGGACCATCGCGTCTGGCGGCTACCGCAACCAGCCGACCGCGATCAAGAAGGTCGTGTTCCCGAAGAGCAGCCGCTACCCGAACGGCAAGACCGACGACCTCGGCCACCCGAAGCGCGCCAAGACGTTCCGCAACGGCGTCACCGGCGAGGTCACCAAGATCCTCGAGCAGAACGTCCAGGGCGGGACCGGTACCCGCGCGCAGATCCAGTGCCCGGCGGCTGGCAAGACCGGCACCGTCGACGACTTCTACGACGCCTGGTTCGTCGGCTTCTCCCCGAAGATCGCTACGTCGGTGTGGGTCGGCTACGAGCCGCAGCCGATCATGATGACCTCCCAGTTCCAAGGCGGGTCGGTCAACGGCGGGAGCTTCCCAGCGCAGATCTGGGGCCAGTACATGAAGGAAGCCGTCAAGGGCAAGCCCTGCGGCACCTTCAAGAAGATCACCGAGCCCGTCACCGCGAGCAAGTTCAAGGGGCGCTATGCCAGCTCGGGTGGCGACGGCACCGGCGATGACCTTGGCAAGCAGGACGACAGCGCTGCCACGACCCCCGGTACCGGGACCGACCCCGCGAAGAAGCCCACCACGGGCGACCCTGGGAACAAGCCCGGCGGCAACGGCAACGGGGGCGCTGGGAACAACGGCAACGGCGGCGGGAACGGCAACGGCGGCAACAACACGCCGCCCCCGAACCCCGGCGGCGGCATTCCGCCTGCCCAGCAGCGCGGCCCCGACGCCCAGTAGCTCGCCGATCGCGTCCGGCCGGGGCGCAAGGGCGCACCCGACCCGGACGCCACGCAGTGCTACCGTGGCTGGTCGCATGGCGAAAGAAGAAAAAGTTGAGTTCGAGGGCGAAGTCGTCGAGGCACTCCCGAACGCAATGTTCAAGGTGAAGCTCGACAACGACCACATCGTTCTCGGCCACGTCGCCGGCAAGATGCGCCGTTTCCGCATCCGAATCCTCCCGGGCGACCGGGTCCGCGTCGAGTTGTCGCCGTACGACCTCGACCGCGCCCGCATCGTCTACCGCCACCGGTAGACCGCGCCGCGGGTCCGGCCATCGTCCGGGACGCCTCTCGGTCGCAGCGGCTGAACCCACCGCGACCAAGCGAACGCGCCGTCTGCGTTCGCCTCCTCTAGCGTCGACGCTGTGAGCCCTCGCTCCGAGTTCGATCTGATCGCGGCGATCCGCGAGCGGCTGCCCGTGGCTGGTCCGCGAGTCGAGGTCGGCAGCGGCGATGACGCCGCGGTCGTCCGCGTTGGCGGCTCGCGAAGCGTGGTGTCGGTCGATACCACCGTCGATGGCGTCCACGCGCGGCTCGACCTCGGCGATCCGCTCGAGGCCGCGAGCGCGTTTGGCTGGCGGGCGCTCACGACGGCGCTGTCGGATCTGGCCGCGATGGGCGCCGACAGCGAACTCGGGATCGAGGCGTACGTGGCGCTGACGCTGCCGCGCGGCACCGGCGACGACGTGGCGCTGGCGTTGGCCGACGGGCTCGGCGAGGCCGCGGGCCGCTACGGCGTGAGCGTCGTCGGCGGCGACGTGGCGGCCGGGCCGGCCGTGGCGGTGTCAGCCACGGTGATCGGTTGGGTTGGGGGCGGCGAGGCAAGCTTGGGCAGTCGCCTCGGCGACGTCGGCGGAGGCCGCGACCAGGCCGCCGGTAACGGCGTTGACGACCGCGCGGACAGCAGCGTGCTGACACGCAGCGGCACCCGCGCGGGCGACCTGGCCGTGCTGACACGCGGCGGCGCACGCGTCGGCGATCTCGTCGGCCTGACGGGACCTGGCGGTGCCGCGGGCGCGGGCCTGGCGCTGCTGCTCGGCTCCGCGGATGGCGCTGCGCTGGCGTCCGGTCCGCAGG
>JAEYAL010000060.1 GCA_023404805.1 Actinomycetes bacterium
CGGTGCGAGACAGGGGGATCTCGCACCGCCACCGTGCGGCGAATGAGCGCGCTCGACGCCGGCGCTGCTCGGTGCAGGTTCTGTTCTGAAGGCCCGTGCTCTCCTCGTTGGATCTGGGGGAACGATCCGTTGGGGGATCGAGAGGAGCACTGGCTGAACCTGATGTGCAAGAAGAATTGCCGATCACGGCAGTCCGGGCATCGGTCGATCGCAGATTCTCGCGTGCCAGCTGGCCACGCCGTTCGGCCTAGGCCGAATGGCCCAGCAAGAGGGGCCACACTTCCAGCCACGACCCACGCGGGTGAACGTCAAACTGATTTGTGGCGAAATCCCGCTCTTCAGTGATCCCGCTTCAGTCCCTCACACACGTGGTCCAGCACCTCCCGATCCCGGTCGTCGTCACCGATGACGCGGGCTACGTCGTGGCCACGAGCAGCCTCGCCACCGCGCTGCTGCACTCGACGACCCCGACGGAGCGCATCCACCTCGGCCAGCACCTCGAGTCGCTAGCTCCCACGCCGCCCACGATCGACCGCACCCCGATCCAGTGCGACGCCGGTACGCATGACCTCATCGTGCTGGGCGCCGTCCATGGGCCGCCCGTGCCACAGGACGTGGCCACGCTCGCCGGAGAGATCGCGCACGACTTCAACAACCTGCTCGGCGTGATCATCAACTACACGACGCTTGCGGCGACGGAAGCCCCGCCCGGCAGCCAGCAGTCGCGCGACCTCGCCGAGGTGCTGGCAGCGTCGCGCCGCGCCGCGGTGATCGCCGACCGGTTGCGCCGCATGAGCACCGCTGACACCCTCGACTGACGGCGCCCGCCTCTGACCACACGCGGCCGCAAACGCCCTGCGGTCCACTGGCCGAACCGGACCGCGGCCCGGACCGGTTGGGTGGCCAAACCGGAGCACTGCTTGCCAGGCGTCCACCAACTTGTGCGAGGCGCCGCGCGACGTGGTTGACTGCGCTGCGATGCACGACGCACAGGTTCGCCTGCTCATCGCCGACGATCACCCGCTCTACCGCTCCAGCGTTGAGCGGGTCGTCCGCCTGAATCCGCAGCTCGCGGTGGTCGGCTTGGCGTCGGACGGGCGCGAGGCGCTGGACCGCGTCATCGCGCTCGAACCGGACGTCGCCGTCGTCGACCTGCATATGCCTGGCCTCGACGGCCTGCAGCTGCTCGATGCGCTCGCGCAGGAGGACGTCCGCACGCGGATCGTGATCCTCACCGGCAACCTCGACAGCGACCAGGTCTACCGCGCCGTCGAGCTCGGTGCGGCGGCTGTGCTCTCGAAGCTGATCGAGCCGGAGGCGCTCGTCGCCACGCTCCTCGAGGTCGCATCGGGCAAGACCGTCCTCGGCGGAGAGGTGCAGGCGCTGCTGGCCGGCGAGGTGCGCAACCGCCGCCGCGAAGACCGGCCGATGCTCACCGACCGCGAACGCGAAGTGCTCGCGCAGATCGCCGACGGCGCGAGCGTCGCCGAGATCGCCGCGGCCATCCACCTGAGCCCGTCGACCGTGAAGTCGCACCTCGAGAGCCTCTACCGCAAGCTCGAGGTCTCCGATCGCGCCGCCGCCGTGGCGACCGCGATGCGCAAGGGCCTGCTGCGCTGAGTCCGCCGCGGCGCCCTGCGCGCCTACGTCGCCAGCAGCCGCAGGACTTCGGCTGCGAGGTCGTCGATCGAGCACGGCTTGGGCAGGATCGCGCTGACGCCGCCGCGCTCCGCGTCAGCCTCATCTTCGGTGGCCATGTAGCCCGAAGTCAGCACGATGGGGATGTCGGCGTCGATGCTCCGGATGCGCTCGGTCAGCTCCAGGCCCGTGAGCCCGGGCATCGAGAGGTCGGTGACGACCGCGTCGAACGCATCCGGATTCGAAGTGAACGCCTCCGCCGCGGCTAGCGGGTCGGTGAAGCCCGTGACTTCGCAGCCGCAGTACGGCATCGCGCGGTAGGCCAGCCGGACGAGCGCCTCTTCGTCATCGACGAACAGCACGCGGGCCACAGGCCGATCCGTGCTGACTGGCTGTGCGGGCCGGGGGACCACGGCGGGCTCCTCTGGAGACGATTGCACCGGTAGGTAGGCCGTCATCATCGCGCCGCCAGCGGGGTGCTGCTCAGCCGCGATCACGCCGCCGTGGTTGCGGATGATGCTGTGCGCCGCCGCGAGGCCGAGGCCCGTGCCCTCGTTCGGGCCCTTCGTCGTGAAGAACGGGTCGAAGACCCGGCCGATGATGGCCTCAGGGATACCCGGCCCGTTGTCGACGACGCGCAGCCGAAGGTACTCCCCCGCCTTGAGCGGCGCGACGACGCCGGTGCGCCGTTCGCCGAGCACGACCTGCTCGACCGAGACGGCGATGTGGCCATCTTCGGCGCCGACGAGCGCCTGGCCGGCGTTCGTGACGAGGTTGACGATGACCTGGTGCAGCTGGCCGCTGTCGCCCAGCACGGGCGGCAGCCCCGGCGCGACCGACACCTCGAGCCCCGTGCCCGCCGGCAGCGTCGGCCGGACGAGCGCGGCGGCCTCGCGGACGATGTCGCCGAGCTCCAGCGGCGAGGTCCGCACCGGTTCCTCGCGGGCGAACGTGAGCAGGCGCTTGGTGAGCTCGCCGGCCCGCAACGCGCCGCGCGCGATCTCGCTGATGCTCTCAGCCGGCGACGCCCCCGCCGACATCTCGGCTTCGGCAACCCGCGCGTAACTCAGGATCGCGCCGATCACGTTGTTGAAGTCGTGCGCGATGCCGCCCGCGAGCGTGCCCATCGCCTCGAGCTTCTGCAGGCGGACACGGGCCTCGTCTTCGAGGCGCCGGTCGGTGGTGTCCTCTAGGACGCCCACCATCCGCAGCGGCCCCGCGTCGTCGAACTCAACGCGCCCAAGCGCGGCGACCCAGCGCCGCTCGGCCCCCTCTGGGCTGGGCCGCATGAAGGGGTAGGCGACGTCGTAGTCGGGCCCGCCGGGCACCATCGCCGCCGCGATCGCCGCTTCGGTCCGCTCGCGGTACTCCGGCTCGATCATGGCGAAAAACCCTTCGAGCCCGTGGTCGGCCATGTACTGGCTCGCGTTGACGCCGAGGATCTCCGAGAAGCGCTCGTCGCCCTCAAGCCACTGCTCGCGGAAGTTCAGCTCGTACCGGGCCAGGCCGGAGACCTCCAGGGCCGCCAGCAGCTGCTGGTGCTGGGCGCCGGCGTCGGCCGCCGCCTGGCGCTGCTCGGTCACGTCCATCGTGCCGCCGAACCAGCGCACCGCCCCGCTGGCCTCCTCGTCGATCACGGCCCGAGCCCGGGCTTCCATCCACCGGTACTCGCCGTCGCGGCGGCGCAAGCGGAACAGCACGGGCGGCCCGGTGACGTCCGTCTCGACCGGCATCGTCGACGCCGCGGCGCGGTCGTCGGGGTGGATCAGGTCGACGAAGCCGTAGCCGAGCAGGTCAGGCAGGGCGCGGCCAGTGAACTCCTCCCAGCGCGGCGAGAAGTACTCGACGCCGTGCTCGTGCGAGGCGATCCACAACATCTGCGGCACGGCCTGCGCCAGCGACCGCAGACGCTCCTCGCTGCGCCGCATCCGCACCTCGGCGTCGTAGCTGTCGGTGCGGTCATGCACCTCGTAGAGCAGGTACTGCAGCACGCCGGTGTCCTCGTCGCGCACCGGGGTGAGCGTGCAGTCGAACGCGCGCAGCGGACCCTCTTCGACGGGGCGGACCTCGGAGTAGCGCAGCGGGCGGGTCGCCGTCTGCATCTGCGCCAGGCGCGCAGCCCATTCGGGGCTGCGCGACGGCCCATCGGCCTCCCCGGCAGCGAGCGCCACGACGCTCTTGCCGATCACCGCCTCGCGCGGGACCCCGTTGCGTTCGATCGCGCTGTTGATGTCGAGCACGGTGCCGTCGGGCGAGAGCAGCGCCATCAGCTGGTAGCTCTGCGAGAACGTGAGCCTTCGCAGCCGCTCCTGCTCGCGCAGGCGCCGCTCGGTCCGGCGGACCTCGTCGACGTTCAAGCCTTGCACGATGAAGCCGAGCGGCTCGCCGTCGGCCGCCGTGATCGTGCTGATCTCGGCGTCGACCGCGGCGATGTGGCCCTCGAACGAGCGGAAGGTGTCCTCGAACTGCAGCGTGGTGCCGGCAGCCAGCGCCTCGGCGAACCGCGTGCGCCAGGTGCCTTCGGCCGTCGGGTCGTCGCGGAAGCCGGGCGTCTCCCACCAGCGGCGGCCGATGTAGTCCTCGGGAACGATCGTCGAGTCGACCGTCGCATAGCCGTTGACGGCGACGACTTCGCCGTCGAGGTCGACGACGCCCATGAAGCGCCGGCGGTCCTCGAACAGCGCGCGCGCCAGCGGGCCCGCCTGCAACTCCTCAACGAGTGCAACGAGTTCCTCGTGCGTGGACTGCGTCGGTCGGGAAGGCATCGGTCACGGCGGGGCCGACTCGTGTGGCCCCTGTTCGACGCGCACCGGGACTCCCCAGGGCCACCTTAGCCCCGTCGGGGGCCAGTTCCAATCAGCGAGCGAGTCGACGCGAGACGGCTTGCAGAAGGCGGCTGGTACCGGCCCGCTCAGCAGGCCGGAGGCGTGGGCCCTCAGACGGGGCCCAGGCGAGTCAGTTCCAGGACTGCTCGGCCAGCTCGTGCCAGACACGGAGCTGGAAGCGGCGGCCGCTGCGGCTGAGGACCGAGCGGGTGACCGCGGTGTGGATCGTGGTGACCGTGCCGGTGCGGCGGTCGGTCGTGATCGAGAGCTGCTCGCCCATGCGGCCCATGGTCGGCGCGGGGGCGTCTGCGATGGCGTGGCGTGCGGGGCTCACGGTCTGCGCGGCCTCCTGCATGGCGGAGACGGTGCGCGCGGCGTACCGGCGGTGGGCCTCCGAGGTCAGGGCAGCGTCAAGCGCGGGATGGCCGGCCCGGACGATGGCCGTTCCTCTCGCAGCGCCGTTGCGGCGGCTGAGCGCGACGCCCTGTGGGCTGAGATGCTGGCGCGAATTCCTCACAAGCTCACCATCGGGGCACCCTAGAACGGCTCGCATCGGCCGGCTGGGGGGAGCTGGCCGAAGGGTCGATGGGCCGCGTAGCCAGGGCCAGATGCCCCATGTTCTCTACCGTTTTGAGGGATAACGCCGTTTTACGGGCGTTTGCGGGCACAACTATCCGGTTCGCTGGCGCACCAAGAGTCGGCTGTCCCCCGACCGGAGCAATGTCACGTGCCCGGAATGGGCGTTCCGCCGCTCCCGCTCGGGCCGGAAGTGAAGCCCCTTCCACTCTTGCGGTAGAGGACCCATTGGTCGGTCTGCGCGAGGAACACCACGTAGTTCGTGCTGCGAGGCCCCGATTCCGGCGTGGACTTCGTCGATGTCGCGAGCCGCTTCGGCGCCGCTGGCTTGATGGCCGACCACGACATCGTCTTGCGGCTCCGGGCCGCGCCCGGCACGGTGCTGACGATTCGCGGCCCTGCACCAGCCGCGACCTGCAGGATCACCAGCGAGCCGTCGGACTTCGCCAGTTGGAGGTCGACGCGGCTGGGCTCGGCGCGGAGCATCAACGGGCGGCCGGGGCTGGCGGCCTTGGCCTCCACGAGTGCCCGCTTGAGGTTCGCCGGGCGCAGCAGCGAGGTCTCGTTGAAGCCTGCCGGCGCGACGGCTTGCGCGGGCGGCTCCACATCGTCGGGCGCGTCGCCCAGCGGGTCGCCGGAGTCGTTGCCGCCGGCCTGCTGCGCGGCGGGGTCGGGCGGGATGACGACGATGTCGTCGTCCGCGCCGCTGCCGCCGCTGTTCATCAGCAGGAAGGCTCCGACCGTGACGAGGATGATCACGTCGATCACCACGAACCACCAGATGCACCGGCCGGTCCTGCGCTGACGCGGCGGGCCGCCGCCCGCGGGCCCGGCGCCGAATTGCTGGTGCCCCGCCGTGGGCCCGGTGAACGGGCCGGATGAACCGGAGATCGGGCGGCCGAAGGCGTCGCGGTCGGTCATGGGCGTCGGATCAGATCTTGGCGGTGAGGGTGGCCGCTGCGGCGCCCGTGCGAGTCGCCGACAGCGTCACGGCGTTCCCCTTGCCGGGCTTCAGGCGCTTGCGCGCCTTGTTCCCGAGCGTCAGCGTGAACGTACGCGTCTGGCCGGCGGGGATCCCGTAGGGGAGCGTGACGAGGACGCGCTTGCCCTTGTCGAGCGTCAGGGTCAGCGTGCCCGCGCAGTCGCGCGCCGCGCCGGGGCAGGTCGCGGTGACCTTGAGCTTGCGCCCGCCCGTGAGCTTCAGCGCCTTCTTGGTGCTGAACGCGAGCGGCGCCGGCGCCTGCTCGCCGCCTGGGGCGCCGGTTCCGCCGGTCCCGCCGGTCCCGCCGGTGCCGCCAGTCCCGCCGGTGCCGCCCGTCGCGGGCCGGTCGACGTTCTCGCAGTCAGCAGCGACGGTGTCGGAGCTGTCGGCGATCACCGTGTCGGTGCCGTCGCCGCAGGTGATCGTGTCGGGTGTGAGGTCGCGGGCTTCGATGCGGTCGTCGCCCTGGCCGCCATCGAGCTCGTCGCTGCCGTCGCCGCCCGTCAGCGTGTCGCCGCCGTTGCCGCCCACGAGCGCGTTCGCTGCGTCGTCGCCCGTCAGGGTGTCGCCGGCCGTGCCGCCGATCACGCGCTCGATGTCGCCGCGCACGTCGTCGTTCTCGCCGGCGACGCCGTCGTTCGCGCCGACCCCGAGGGTCACGGTGACGGCGGTGTTCCGCGCCGCGTAGGTGGCCGTGTCGCGGCCGGGGCCGCCGATCAGCACGTCGGCCCCGCCGGCGCCGTCGAGGATGTCGTCGGCAGGGGCGCCGCCGCCCTCTTCCGCATCGCCGACAAGCCGGTCGGCGCCTGCGCTGCCGGTGAGCGTGTCGCCGCCGCCGTTGCCGACGAGCGTCGAGCCCGCCGGGCCCGCGGTGATCTGGTCGGCTGCGGAGCCGCCCAGGAGCCGCTCGACGGCCTGCAGCGTGTCGCCCTCGCCGGCGGCGCCGTCGTTGCCGTTGCCCGCGTCGACGGTCAGGTTCAGCGGGACGCTGCGGCCGGAGTAGTCGGCCGTGTCGGCGTCGGCGCCGCCGTTGAACGTGTCGCCCCCGACGCCCGTGTCGTCCGTGGTGTGGTCGGTCCCGGCGAGGAACGTGTCCTTGCCGCTCTGGCCGTTGAAGGTGTCGTTGCCGTCGCCGTCGCTGTGGATCGCGCCAAAGAGCAGCGCGATGTTCACCTCATCGTCGTAGATGTCGTCCCCAGCGCCGCCGTTCGCGGTGTCGTTGCCGATCGCGCCGCCAAGGTAGTCGCCACCGCCGCCGCCCGTGATCGTGTCGGCGCCGGTGCCGCCGTCGACGAAGAACGCCGTGCCGTCGACCGATCCGCCGTTGAAGAAGTCGTTCTGGTCGAGCAACTGGATGATGCCGTACTGCAGGTCCGTGCCCGGGCAGTCGACCGCGGCGCCCGCGGCGACGCACTTGTTCCCACCGCCGGCCGCCGGTGAGTTGGTGTTGCCGGCGTCGGTGATCCGCAGATGCGTGGCGTTCGGCGCCGTCACCGAAACCGAGACGTTGTTGGCCTCCCCCGCGACCGCCACGAATCCGAGTCCGAACGAGTCGGTCGTGGTGCTGGCGGACGCCGCCGGCGCGGCGAACAGCACCGCCCCGAGGGCCACAGCGGTTCCAGCGCCTCTGCGGACGGCGAAAGGCGGGCGGACGGACGAGGGACGCATGGCGCGCCATGCTGACGGACCGGGGGCCGGGCGGCAATGCGGTTTTCCGCCTCAGGCAGACCTGCGGTACGCCAGTTTGCGGGCTCGCGCGCCCGGCCCCTATGCGTCAGACGCTGCGACCTCGTCCGCGGTGAGGAGAACGCGGACCCGCTGCGCGGCGGCGTCCACAAACGATGAATGGGCGTCGGAGTAGCTGGCCTGCGCTGCCGCATACGCCTCCCGGTCTCCAGACATCGCCGCCTGGTTGAGCGCGGCCACCTGCTCTTGCACACCACCAACGAGGGGCAACAGCGGATCTTCGATCAGACGGAGCCGAAGCCTGGCGATGGTCGCGTTGAAGTCCGGAACGGCGCGCTGAACCTCCTGTGAGACAGCACGCAACACCTCGGCCGCTGCGCCCATCTCATCCGAAGCCCGCTGGATACGAGCCGCGATGTCGGGAAAGTCGCCCGCCGCACCCAACACCGTCAGCATGTCTGACTGGAGTTGCCCAGAAGCCAAAGCGCCCGGCGATGAAGCCTGTGCCTCTTGCTCGGCACGGGCTTTGAGCTCGGCCGCCCGCTGCGCGACCTCCGCGAGCCGCACCTGCTCCTGAGCCAAGCCATCGAATGCATCGGTCGATGCGGAGGCCAAGGAGCGGGCCTGCTCAAAGCGTCCAATGCGCGAAACCTGCTGTTCGATGGCGAGCAGCGTGTCGTCGAGGACTGCTCGAAGCTCACCCAGGTCACTGAGCGCGCGAGCGTGCGCCAGCTGGGCCTCGAGCCGGACCCGTTCGTCCGCCAATGCGTTCTTCTGGCGCCGGTCGGTGGCGTACCAGGTGATGAGCGCAACGCCGAGCGCACCTACGAGTGTGGCGAACGCGGCCAAGTTCGAGACGTGCGAACCGCCGCCCGTCGTGCCGGCACTTCCAGCAGTCGTCGAAGCCGCCGCAATCAAGCCCCAGGTCAACATCGCCGCACCGTAACCCGCGGGCCGCAGGACCGCCACCTGTTTTGAATGGCGCGCCGACGACCTGCGCCGGACTCCGAAACGACGAAGGCCTCGCTTGCGCGAGGCCTTCGTTGGAGAGCCCTCTCCGGGACTTGAACCCGGGACCCCTTCCTTACCATGGAAGTGCTCTACCACTGAGCTAAGAGGGCGTGCGGTCCGCAGAGAATAGCGAGCGGACGGGAGACGCGTCACGCAGGCTAGTGGTCAGCTGGACGCGTGGGCGGTTGGCCGCTGGTTCGCGGCCTGCCGGCAGGTCGTCAGCGGATCGTGACGGTGACGGCGCCGCGGCCCGTTTCGCCCGCGACCGTGATGCGCCAGGTGCCCTTGGGGAGCTTGACGCCGCCGGAGGCGCGGTCGAGGGAGAAGAGCTGCAGCCCGCTGCCGAACGAGAGCGTGCCGGTGCGCGTGGCCTTGGTGAACTTGGCGGTGCGCTTGCGCACGGCGGTGACCTTCACGCGGCCGGGAGAAGACAGCCGGAACCGGAGGCCGCGGACGCGGCCCGACGACTTAGAGACGCGCAGGTCGCTGAGGTTGGACACGACGGCGGTGGTCGGCTCGCCCGGCGAGGTCGGCTGGAGCACGACGCCGGGCTGCTTGGAGCCACCCGGTTGGGTGGTGCCGCCGGGCTGCAGCCCTCCACCGTCGGTGTCGCCGCTACCGGAAGGCGTGACGGGCGCTGACGCCAGCGCGGCTGCGGTGAGCACGGCCGACGGCGCCGATTCGAGACCGCCGACGTCGCGGGCCGTCACGCGGACGCTGACGCTCTCGCCGGCCGCCAGGCCGCCGATCGCCGCGGCCGGCGAGGGCACCGTCGCCACGGGAGTCCAGCTGCCGCCGACCTGGCGCCAGAGGCGGTAGTCCTGCAGGTCGGTCTCGGGCGACGCGGCCCACGTGAAGTCGATGCGGTCGGCTGCCGCGACCGCCGCGAGGCCGGCTGGCGCGGCGGGCGCCTGTCCGTCGGTGCCGACATCGACGCCGAGCGCGCGGGCGGCGTTGAGGCGCCCACCGGTGACGCTGACGCCGGCCACGCCGCTCGGATGGTCTGCGGAGCTCAGCAGCGCGGCCCTGACCTGCGCCGCGGTCCAGTCCGGATGGGCCGAGACGACGAGCGCCGCGGTGGCGGCCACCAGCGGCGACGCCATCGACGTGCCTTGCAGGAACTCGTACGGATCCGGAGCTGCCACCTGCGACGTCGGGTAGGTCGGATAGGTCGACTTGATCAGCTCGCCGGGGGCGAGCAGGTCGACCGACGTCGATCCGTAGTTGCTGAACGAGGCGACGCCGTCGGAGCGCGTGCTCGCGCCGACGCACAGCACGTTCACGTACGTGTAGCGGCACGGATAGCTCGTCGCGCCGCCGCCGTCGACATTCAGCGTGGCGTTGCCCGCCGCGACGACGAACAGCGTGTTCGGATGCTCGGTGATCGCCTGCCGCTCAGCGTTCGTCGGCGAGGTCGAGCCCAGCGACGCGTTCACGATCCGCAGGCCCTCGTCGCCGGCGTAGTCGAACGCATCGGCCACGATCGCGGTGCTGCCCGTGCCCTGGGCGTTCAGCGCCCGCAGCGGCTGGACCTTCGCCAGCGGGGCAGCGCCCGAGACCCCGATGCCGTTGCCGGACAGCGCCGCCACGATGCCCGCGACGTGGGTGCCATGGCCGTGCCCATCGGTCACGTCGCCAGCGCCCTGCGCGTCGGCGACGAAATTCGCGCCCGGCAGGAGCTGGCCGGCGAGATCGGGATGCGAGGTGTCGACGCCGGAGTCGACCACGCCGACCGTCACGCCGTCGCCGCGGCTCACGGTCCAGGCAGCTTCGATATCGACGTCGGCGTCGACCGTGCTGCTCGAGAGCAGACCGAGGTTCTCAAGGCCCCACTGCTGGTCCCAGAACTCGTCGGTCGTGGCGAGCGTGACTGGGAGGTTGGGCTCGGCCCACAGCACGTCCGGGTCGCGCTCGAGCTCGTCGATCGCGCGCGGCCTCGAGCCGTCGGTCTCAACGATCTCGACACCGGTGAGGCGCAGCTTCTGCTCGAGCGTCACGCCGGCGTCGGCGCGGACCTCGGCGCGCTCGCCCGCCGTCGCGCCCGAGCGGTGCCGCACGACGATCTGGTCGGAGAGGTCGGTGGTCGCGGCCGCCGCCTCGCTGGCCGGAAGCGAAGCGAGCGCGGCGGTGGCGCCCACCAGGAGGACGGCACGGGAGCTGAAGATCGGAGAGCGCACGCTGCTAGTGGTGTCGACGCGGCCGACCGCTGGTCGCACCACTGCGAGGACGCGTGTTCGAAGCCGATCGCGCCGCATACCGACAGTTTGCCGGAAGGCTGGCGCGCGCGCCGCAGCACGAGCGCGCCGGTACCCGTCGAGGCCGGACACCGCGCGAACCAACAGTGGGTGCCGACCACCATTCCAAGGCCGGCACCCACCGCATGGCCATGGCCGCTACGGCGTGCGGCGGCGCGGCATCCCATGTCGCCGCCCCGTGTCACACGACCGCAGGCGGCCGTCACTGCTGCATCCCTTGGGCGGAAGCCATTCCCGGCGGCTTCTCCCTCCATGACCTGGCCCCGGTGAATCGATCGCGACGAAGACCGGCGGAGTCACTGGGCCGCGGTCGGGTCGGCGCACGGCACAAAGCCGGATGCGACGATCGTCGGATCGAAGGGACATGGCGCTCTCTCTGGACGGGGACCGACCGCTTGGCTTGCGCCGAACGGGCCATGGGACAACGGCCCCGAAGGGTTGGACAGGACCCGACTCAGCCGGGTGCCGAGGACGCTACTCCTGAGTAGGGTCGACAGCAAGGGATACCGCGGTTCCTTGAGCAGAGACGCGGGAATGCTCAGCACCCGGAGGTCGACCGTCCTTCCTGTCGGGTCATAGGCCGACAGGAAGGA
>JAEYAL010000114.1 GCA_023404805.1 Actinomycetes bacterium
AGGTAGACGCGCTCGCTGCTGCCGCTGGCCGGGCGGGCTTCGAGCGTCGCCGCGCGCACCTGCCTGCGGGTCGGCGGGAGCTTGATCGCGCTGCGTCCCGACGCGCGGATGAGCGGCGCCTGGCCGCCGCCTGGCAGCAGCGCGAGGTAGGTGCCACCGGGCGACAGCGGGACCGACGTGACGTCGCTGTCGATCTGCCGCCAGGTGCGCGAGTTGAGGTCGACGAGCCGCCAGCTCCCGGGCGGGCGCTCGCCGAGCGGGAGGACGAGCGGCGTCGGGCCGGTCGCGGTGTAGAGCAGGCCGCGCGCGCCGGTGCGGGTCTTCACCGCCACCTCCGACTGGCCGGCGGTCAGGCGCATCGTCACCTGCTGGTTGTCGGGGTAGTCGACGACGGTCGGGGGCCCTTGCGCCCAGGACGGCCCGGCTGGGACCGGGGGCGCGGTGCGGCCCTCCACGGTGGGCGCGGTCGCGAAAGCGAACGGGGTCGACCGCGTCCCGGCGTAGGAGACCTTGAGCAGGCCGTTGTCGATCACGATCCGGTCGGCGGTCGTGGCGAAGGCGCGTCCGGGAGGCTGCTGCGGCCAGCTGGCGCGGCTGGCACCGGGCTCGATCTTCCAGACGCGGACGCGGGGGTCGAGTTCAAACGGCGCGTCGTCGGCCGCGACCGCCCCTGACCCGGCCAGGACGGCCAACACCGCCGCGGTGAGCGCGGCGCCACCGGCCAAGCCCGTGAGGAACGGGTAGCGGCTGAATGCGGACGACGGCATGCGCAGAGGCCGCGACTATAGTCCCGTCTTCGCCGGAAACCGCCGCCCGCCGACCCCTCGTGTCGGCCAGGGCGGTGCACGGCGTCCGCACATGAGCCGCGCCCAGCCCAAGCCGTCCTCCGCCAACTATCTGCTGCTGCGCACGCTCGCCGTCCAGCTGCGCACCGCGATGCACCGCGCCTTCGACGGCCGGTCGGATCTGCGGCTGCTCGACATCGGCTGCGGCTCCAAGCCGTACCTCGAGTTCACGCAGCCCTGGGTCACCGAGTACGTCGGGCTCGAGCATGAAGCGCGTCCCGGTGTCGACGTCGTCGGGCTCGCCGACGATCTGCCGTTCCCGGACGCGTCGTTCGACGCGGTGCTCTGCTCGCAGGTGCTCGAGCACGTCGAGGAGCCCGCCGCGGTCATCCGCGAGATCTCGCGCGTCCTGCGGCCCGGCGGCGTGCTGTTCCTCTCGACGCACGGATCGGTGGGCTACCACCCCAACCCCGACGACTTCTGGCGTTGGACCCATTCCGGCCTGAGCCGCCTGCTGCGCACCCGCGGCGACTTCGCCGAGGTCGCGGTGACGCCGAACGGCGGCACGGCCACGACGATCGCGTACCTCACGGGCCAGCAGCTGGAGGTCTTCGCGTGGAAGGCGCGGCTCGGCAAGCTCTTGGCGCCGGTCGTGCTCGCGCTGAACGTCGTCGCCTGGTCGCTCGACCGCCTCGTGCTGCGGATCATGCCTGGGCGGTTCCCGACGCTGTCGCCCAATTACCTCGCCGTGGCTGTCCGTCCGCCGCAGTGACGGCGCCCACGTCCTGAGATGTGCGGGATCGCTGGGTTCCGGGGAGCTTCGGCCGCTCGCGGTGAGGTGCTGGCGGCCGCGCTCGCGCGCCGCGGGCCCGACGGCGCTTGGGCGGCCGAGCACGCCGGCCACACCCTGGTGCAGACGCGCCTGGCGGTGATCGACCTCTCGGGCCGCGTCCGCTACCCGATGCTCAACGAGTCCGGGTCGCTGGCGCTGCTGTTCAACGGCGAGATCTACGACCACGCGGCCGTCCGCCGCCGGCTCGAGGCGGCTGGCCACCGGTTTGAGACCGACTGCGATGCCGAGGTGGTGCTCCACGGCTACGAGGAATGGGGCGAAGCGGTCTTCGACCAGCTCGACGGCATGTTCGCCGCCGCCATCACCGACCGCGACACCGGCGACCTGCTGCTCGTCCGGGATGCGCTCGGGATCAAGCCGCTCGTCTACACGACCGAAGGCGCGCCCGGTGAGATCGGCTTCGCCTCCGATGCGATCGCGCTCGTGCAGGCCGGGCTGAGCGCCGGCGCGCTCGACGACGACGCGCTGCGCGCCCATCTCGCGCTGCACTACGTCCCGGGGCCCGCGACCGGTCTGCGCGACGTGGTCCAGGTCGAGCCGGGCACGCTCGTGCGCGTGCGCTCGGATGGACGCCGGGAGGTCCGCCGCTGGGCCAGCGACCCGCTGGCTGGCCCGTCGCCGACCGCGCCGGTCGCGCCGGCCGACATCCGCGAGACGGTCCTCGCCTCGGTCGCGCGCCAGTCGGTCGCGGACGTGCCGGTCGGCGTGTTCTTGTCGGGCGGTGTCGATTCGTCGCTCATCCTGGCGGCGGCGGTGCGGGCCGGCCACCAGCCGGTCGCCTTCACGATCTCCTTCGGCCAGCACGGCGACTACGACGAGCAGCCGCTCGCGGCCGCAGCGGCGGCGGCGCTCGGCGTGCCGCACCGCCACGAGCCGCTGCGCGGAGGGTTCGCGGAGACCCTCGATGGCGTCGCGGCGGCGTTCGACGCGCCGTTCGCGGACTCGTCCGCCATCGCCACCCTCCAACTGGCCCGCCTCGCGCGCCGCGAGGTCACCGTCGCGCTCAGCGGGACCGGCGGCGACGAGCTCTTCGCGGGCTACGCGCGGACGCGCGCGCACCGGATGC
>JAEYAL010000160.1 GCA_023404805.1 Actinomycetes bacterium
GCGCTGCGGCGACGCCGAGCGCGGCCCGGTCGACCGCATCCAGGCCGAGGCGCTCAGCCGCGAGCTCGAGCCGCCCGCCGGCGCTCAGGCCGCCGGCCTGCTCGGCCAGCTCGCGGGCGAGGTCGTCCGAGACGTAGAGGCCGCGGAACGGGTCGACGGGATCTGGGTCGGCGTCGGCCACCAGGCGGACCGCCGCCTTGATGCGCTCCTCGAGCGCTGCGAACGCGTCGGCGCCCCGCGCCCCGGAGTCAGCTGGTGGCATCGCGCGCGACCTCGTCGGCTTCGTGTTCGACGGCGTCGCCGGGCTCGGAGACCGTCATCGGCCCGTCGGTCGGCACGCCGCGCTGCTGGGCGACGTGGGTCAGCTCGTGGGCGAGCAGCTCGATGCCGGCGCCGCTCGACGGCTGGTACTCGCCCGCGGCGAAGAACACGTCGGTGCCGGTCGTGAACGCCCGGGCTGCGACCGAGCGGGAGAGCTGGTCGGCGCGGGCGTCGCTGTGGATGCGGACGTCCGACAGCGGGTCGCCGACGTGCGGCGAGACCTGGTCGCGGACGGCGTCCGGCAGCGCGTGGCCGCCACCGCGGGCCGCGCCGATCGCCGAGACCACCGACGGGTGGACCGCCCCGCCGGGCAGCAGGCCGTCGCCGATGCGCCCGGCGGCTTCGGCCATCGCCTGGTTGCCGACGGGCAGCTGCTGCGCCTGCTCCGGCGCCGCCTGCTCCTTCTCAGGAACCGGCGGCTCGTAGCCCTGCTCGCGCGCGTGGTCGTTGGTGCCGTGACCACCCATCGCAGCGGACGGTACGCCGCGCGCGCGGCCGCGCACAAGGGGCTGGTGGCGCTGTGCCCGCAAGATTGCCCGAAGGGCCGCGGGGGCCTACCCTCGGGCCATGTGCCGCAACATCCGGGTTCTCAACAACTTCGAGCCGCCGGCGACCGGTGACGAGATCGAAGCCGCTGCCATCCAGTACGTGCGCAAGGTGAGCGGCTTCACCAAGCCGTCGCAGGCCAACCAGGAGGCGTTCGACGAGGCCGTCGCCGAGATCACGCAAGCGACGGCGGCGCTGCTCGACCGGCTCGTGACGAACGCGCCCCCGAAGGACCGCGCTGTCGAGGCCGCCAAGGCCCGCGCCCGCGCGGCGAAGCGCTACGGCACCGCGCTCGACGCGGCGCAGCAGTCGGCCGCGTAGCCGCCGGCGGCCCCGTTTGGGGCTGTTCGCCCACGGGCGACCACCCGCGCAGGGCGCCGAATTCGGGTGCAGGTCGTCTGGCCTTGGCCAAGAACTTCGACCATCTGTCCAGCATTGGACCGCGTTTCGGCGCGCAAACGCAAGTTTCCGCCCACGATCAGCGCATGGTTGACCACTTAAAAGCGCTGCAAATCAGCGGTTTTGCCGGGCTGCTGGCCTGTCCAAACCAGTTGGGCCCCGTGTCCAGGGTTTCTCCGCGGCATCACGGTGTACGGTGGCGCCACCGGTGCGTGGCCCCCGCCCCCACCGCGTCTCCGACCGGTCCCAGAGGCCAGAGGTAACAACTCAGATGACGCGATCACGGATCACCGCAGCGCTCATGGCGCTGTCAGCGACGGCGGTGCTGGCCGCCGGCTGCGGCGACGATGAGAAGGACACCGGGGGCGGTGGTTCCGGCACCCCCGCGGCCGAGGTCAAGCCTGGCGGCAACTTCACCGGCTACTACACGTCGTTCCCCGACTACATGGACCCGGCCCTGTCGTACACGCAGGAAGGCTGGACCTCCCTGTGGACGGCGTACACACCGCTGCTCACCTACAAGCACGCTGAAGGCGCCGACGGCGCGACGCTGGTCCCGGGCCTCGCTGAGGACATGCCGGAGATCAGCGACGACGGCCTGACGTACAAGCTCAAGCTCCGCGAGGGCCTGAAGTACTCCGACGGCTCGCCGGTCAAGGCCAACGACTTCGAGCACACGATCAAGCGCGTGCTCAACCTCGAGTCGGGCGGCTCCGCGTTCTACTCCGTCATCGAAGGCGCTGAGAAGTACCAGGCCGACGGCAAGTCGTCCGCCGACATCTCCGGCATCACCGCCGACGACGCGACGGGCGAGATCACGATCAAGCTGACGAAGAAGGACGGCTCGTTCAACTTCTACCTGGCGATGAACTTCGCCGGGCTCGTTCCGGGCGACACGAAGTTCGAGAACCTGACGAAGACCCCGCCCCCCGGCGTCGGCCCGTTCGTCGTCGAGGACGTCGAACCTGGCCGCCGCTTCTCGCTCGTGAAGAACAAGAACTTCACGCCGCTGCCTGAAACGCCGGAGGCCAAGGCCGACCGCATCGACATCTCGGTGAACAAGAACCTCCGCAGCCAGTCGCAGGACGTCGTCGCCAACAAGGTCGACTGGCTCCAGGACCCGCCCGCAGCCGACCAGATCCGCACGCTGAAGGACTCGATCCCGGACCGCTACAAGGAGTACGTCACGAACTCGACGTACTACTTCTTCCTGAACCTCCAGGAGAAGCCCTTCGACAACGAGAAGGCCCGCGCCGCCGTGGCGACCGCGGTCGACGAGCGCGCGCTGGCCCGCATCTTCGGCGGCCTGCTGGCCCCGAGCTGCAACTTCCTGCCGCCGGGCATGGCTGGCTTTGAAAAGGTCGATCCGTGCCCGTGGGGCGACCCGAACGCCGCACCGGACCTCGCGAAGGCCAAGCAGCTCGTGCAGGAGTCCGGCACCGCGGGCCAAGAGGTCACGGTCTTCGGCAACGACGAGGAGCCGTCCAAGCCGGTCGCCGAGTACCTGGCTGACGTCCTGAACCAGATCGGCTACAAGGCCAAGCCGCGCATCGTCGAGGGCTCGGTCTACTTCCAGACGATCGGCAACCAGAAGACGAAGGCGCAGACCGGCTTCGCGAACTGGTTCCAGGACTACCCGGCCCCGTCGAACTTCCTGTTCCTCGTGGACGGCGCGTCGATCCAGCCCACGAACAACCAGAACTTCGGCAACGTCGACGATCCGGAGATCAACAAGCTCATCAAGACGGCGAACGAGAACCCGGATGTGGAGGCGGCTGCGGCCGACTACGCGGCGGTCGACCGCAAGCTCGTCGAGAAGGCGTTCGTGGTGCCGTACGGCAACCGCAAGCTGACGAAGATCACCTCGGAGCGCGTGGCATTCGACGGCCTGCTGTTCCATCCGGTCTACTCGGCCGACCTGACCACGCTGGGCGCCAAGTAGCCACCCAGCATGGCCGGAGCTGACGCTACGGCTGGTGCCGCCCCTGCTGGGGTGGCACCAGCCGACGCTCCACCCGCAGTCGCGACGTCGTCGGCGCCGCTGCGCGTCGCGCTGCGGGCCATCCGGCGGAGCAAGGTCGCGCTCGCCTCGGTGGCGGTGTTCTTCGTGATCCTGCTGGCGAGCCTGGCGGCGCCGCTGTACGCCGACCACGTCGCGGGGACCGGCCCGTCGACGAACCACCTCACCGACCAGATCGAGCAGGATGGCAAGAAGGTCGATGTCGTCTCGCTCGACGGCATCCCGATCGGCCCGACGTTCCAGAGGAAGTTCTTCCTCGGCGCCGACAAGAGCGGCCGCGACCTGATGGTGCGCTTGCTGTACGGCGGCCGCAACTCGCTCTTCATCGCGTTCGTCGCGATGTCGCTGTGCCTCTTCCTCGGCGGCGTGCTCGGCATCCTCGCGGGCTTCTTCCGCGGCTGGGTCGACGCCGTCATCTCGCGGGGGCTCGACGTCCTGTGGGCGACTCCCGTGCTCCTGCTCGGCATCGCGCTGGGCGTCGCGACCGCGCTCGGCGGCCTCGACATCGGCCCGATCGAGATCGCCGGCGACTCCCTGTGGCTGCCAGCGCTGATCATCGGCGTCGTCAACATCGTCTATGTGGCGCGGCCGATCCGCGGCGCCGTGCTGTCGCTGCGCGAGCGGCCGTTCGTCGAAGCCGCCCGCTCGCAGGGCTTCGGCTCGGGGCGCATCATGCGCCGCGAGATCCTGCCCAACTTGATGACGAGCTTCCTCGTCCTCGGCCCGATCGTGATCGCGCAGACCGTCGCGTACGAGGCGGCGCTGTCGTTCCTCGGCGCGGGCGTGCAGAGCCCGAACTCGTCGTGGGGCACGCTCATCGCCGAAGGCACCGAGGTCATCGTCTCGGCGCCGCACCTCACGCTCGTGACCGGTGCGGTGCTCGCCGCCACGGTGCTCTCGCTGAACCTTGTCGGCGACACCGTCCGCGAGGCGCTCGATCCGCGCGGCGTTGTCACTACGACTGAGGCGCCGGGCCGATGATCGTCTTCATCATCAAGCGGCTGGCGGCGATGGTGCTCGTGCTGTTCGCCGTGTCGGTGCTCGTCTTCACCATCTTCAACGTGATCCCGGGCGACGACCCGGCCGTGCGCATGGCGGGCAAGAACCCGACGGAGACGCAGATCGAAGCGATCCGCAAGGAGTGGGGCTTCGACAAGTCCGTGCCCGTGCAGTACGTGACGACGATGAAGAAGGTCTTCAGCGGCGACCTCATCTCGTACTCCACGCGCGAGAACGTCGTCGACCGCATCGTCGAAGGCATCCCGCGCACCGTGGCGCTCACCATCGGCGCGGCGATCCTGATGCTGCTCGGCGGCGTGCTGCTCGGCGTCTTCAGCGCCCTGAGACCCAACTCCGCCGCCGACCGCACGATCAACGGCGTGGCCGTCGTCGGCATCTCGCTGCCCGTGATGTGGCTCGGCAGCGTCGTCGCGTATTACGGCTCGCAGCTCGGGCTCGTGCCCAACGGCGGCTACGTCGAGATCTCCGAAGGCGGCTTCGGCCAGTGGTTCTGGCACCTGATCGCGCCGTGGACGGTGCTGTCGATCCTCTTCGTCGGGATCTACTCGCGCGTGCTGCGCGGAGACATGGTCGAGACGCTGCGCTCCGACCACGTGCGGACGGCGCGCGCCAAGGGCCTGCCGGAGCGGGCCGTGATCAGCCGCCACGGGCTGCGGCTCGCGCTGATCCCGATGCTGACGCTCTGGGGGCTCGACGTCGGCCTGCTGCTCGGCGGCGGCGCCGTGATCACCGAAAGCGTCTTCAACCTCGATGGCGTCGGCGCGTACTTCGCGGACTCCGTCGGCACGCTGGATGTGCCACCGGTCCTCGCGATCACGCTGTTCGGCGCGACGGTGATCGTGGTGCTGAACGCGATCATCGACATCCTCTACGCCTTCCTCGACCCCAGGATCCGCCGGTGACCGCGCCCGTTCAGGAGCAGCCCACGCCGGCCGGCGCAGGCTCCGCGCCGCTGCTGCAGGTCGAAGAGCTCGGCGTGCGGTTCACCACCGAAAGCGGCGGGGTGCAGGCCGTGAGCGGCGTGACGTTGTCGGTCGACCGGGGACAGGTGCTGGCGGTCGTCGGCGAGTCCGGCTCCGGAAAATCCGTTTCGGCGCTCACGCTGCTCGGCCTTACGCGCGGCCCGGGCACGACGATCAGCGGGCGGGCCGTGTTCGACGGCCTCGACCTGCTCGGCGCCAGCGACGCTGAGCTGCGCAAGGTCCGCGGCAAGCGCATCGCGATGGTCTTCCAGGACCCGATGAGCTCGCTCAACCCCGTGCACCGCGTCGGCGACCAGATCGCCGAGCAGATCCGCGTGCATGAGGACGTGGGCAAGAAGGAGGCCGGGCGGCGGGCGATCGAAGCGATGGGCGACGTCGGCATCCCGCGTCCCGCCGAGCGGGCCGGCAGCTATCCGCACGAGTTCTCGGGCGGCATGCGCCAGCGCGTGATGATCGCGATGGCGCTCTCCTGCAGCCCGGAGCTGCTCATCGCCGACGAGCCCACGACGGCGCTCGATGTGACGGTGCAGGCCCAGATCCTCGACCTGATGCTCCGCCTGCGCGACGAGCGCGGCATGGCTGTGATGCTCGTGACCCACGACCTGGGCGTCGTGGCCGAGACCGCCGACGAGGTCGCCGTGATGTACGGCGGCCGGATCGTCGAGCAGGCGAGCTGCGAAGAGCTGTTCGCCGACCCGCGCCACCCGTACTCGTGGGGGCTGATCGGCGCGATCCCGCCGCTGACCGGCGACCGCCCCGAATACTTGCCGACGATCGGCGGCGCGCCGCCGTCGCCGCGCGCGCTGCCGCCGGGGTGCGCCTTCCAGCCGCGCTGCCCGCACCGCTTCGACCGCTGCGCCGAGATGCCGCCGCTGAACCCCGCGACCGCCGGGCACCTCGACCGCTGCTGGCTCGGACTCGACGAGAAGCGCGCCAAGCGCGCCGACGCCGACGGCAACATCGGGCTGCACCTCAGCGACGAGGCTGAAGCGGAGCTGCTGATCGAGGAGACCGCTGAGGCGACGGAGGACCCGCACCATGGCTGACCACCTCCTCGAGCTCCAGCATGTGGAGCAGCAGTTCGACGTGCCCAAGGGCAAGCTGCGCGCGGTCGACGACGTGAGCCTGCACATCGACCGCGGCGAGACGGTCGGCCTGGTCGGCGAGTCTGGCTGCGGCAAGTCGACGCTGGCGCGCACCGCGATGCGCCTGATCGATCCGACGGGCGGCACGATCCTGCTCGACGGCAAGGACATCACCACGGTGTCGCAGCGCGAACTGCGGCCGCAGCGCACGCGGATGCAGATGGTGTTCCAGGACCCGTTCGGCTCGCTGAACCCCCGCCGCCGGGTGCAGACGATCGTCGGCGACGCCCTCGAGGCGCGCGGGGTGCCGCGCGGCGAGCGGCGGGCGCAGGCGCTCCAAGCCCTGGAGCAGGTCGGACTGGGGGAGGACCACCTCACGCGGTTCCCGCATGAGCTCTCCGGCGGCCAGCGCCAGCGCGTCGGCGTGGCCCGCGCCCTCGCCACCAACCCCGACCTGCTCGTGGCCGACGAGCCCGTCAGCGCGCTCGACGTGTCGGTGCAGGCGCAGCTCGTGAACCTGCTGGTGCACCTCCAGCGCGAACTGGGCCTCGCGCAGCTGTTCGTCGCCCACGACCTCTCGATCGTGCGGCAGGTCGCCGACCGCGTCGTCGTGATGTACCTGGGCCGGATCGTCGAGAGCGGGCCGACGGGCACGCTCTTCGCCAAGCCGCGGCACCCGTACACACGCGCGCTGCTGGCCGCCGTGCCGATCCCGGACCCTGCCCGCCGCAAGCGGGAGCGCCCGCAGCTGATCGGCGAGCTGCCCTCGCCGATCGATCCGCCGAGCGGCTGCCACTTCCACCCGCGCTGCCCGCGCGCCACCGAGGTCTGCACGACCGTCCAGCCGCCGCTCTGGGCCTACGAGGACGGCGCGAGCGTGGCCTGCCACCACCCGCACGACACGAGCGCCGCCGAGATCGCCGCCGGCTCGCGCAGCGACGCCAGCCCTCGCCTCGCCGGCGACCGCGCACCGGAGCCCGACGACCAGGTCCCCGCGGCCGGAGTCGCCGAGGTACCGAACCCCGCCACACCGCCTGCGTAGCGCGTGGCCCATAGGCTGGCTCCCTATGAGCACCCCGCAGCCGTGGTACGTCGTCAACGTCGCGGACGCTCCGACCGTCCGGCATCCCGTCGCGGGGACGTGGACGCGCTTTGAGCAGCCCGGCAGCCCGTTCCAGGAGGTGGGCGTGAACCTGCGCGTGCTGGAGCCCGGGCAGCCGAGCACGATCTTCCACGCGGAGAACAGCGAGGAGCACTTCCTCGTGCTCAGCGGGCGGTGCCTGGCCATCATCGGCGGCACCGAGCGCGAGCTGGGCCCGTGGGACTTCTTGCATGTGCCGCCGGGCGTGCCGCACACGTTCGTGGGCGCGGGGGAGGGGCCGTGCGCGATCCTCATGATGGGGGCGCGTCACTCCGACATGCGCTCGTTCTACCCGGTCAGCGAACTGGCGGCCAAGCACGGGGCGTCGTCGGCGGAGCCGACCGAATCGACCGAGACCGCCTACGCCGGCTGGGCCGGGCACACGCTCGAGCCAGCCGAACTGGACTGGCCGCTGCGGCCTGAGTAGCGCCGCGCTAGCGGTGGCGCCTGAGTCGTTTGCGGGCGGCGTCCTCGCGGTTTTGCCGGCGGTGCCATCGCCGCTTCGGCGGTGCTTGGGACGTTCTCGTCATGGCTGGTGTCCTATGCCGTGCCAAACCTGACGAGAACCTCGGCGGGCCTGGGGCACTGGGACGTTCTCGTCATGGCTGGTGTCCTATGCCGTGCCAAACCTGACGAGAACCTCGCGCTCGCGGTGTCCCGCCGCCGCCAGCGGCTGCGTCGCCATAGAGCGCACTGCCCGGGCAAACCCGGTCATACCTCCGTCCAGCCTGGACGTCACCGCTCAACGGCACGGAGCGTTGAGGCGGAGCGTCCAACTTGGACGTTCTCCCAGCGTTTGGCGTGCAAACGCGCTGGTCCACGGGCTTCAACACCCCGAGAACTAGCGATTTACGAAGAACTGGGCGGGTCGTCCACACCGGGTCCCTACTTCAGAACCATTTACTGAACACCGATTCATGGACCATCGCGGGCCGGTGGCCCGCTCCTTCCCTGTTCGTTTTCACGAGTTGGTCCGGTTGAGCTCTCCCCACCCCCGCCTCTTCTCCAGCGCAGCTGCCGTGCTGCTGGCGGCCGTCGCCGTGCTGCTCGGCGTCGCTGCTCCGGCCAACGCTGCGCTGACGGCCGGGCTGACGACCGCCGCGCCTGCCGACACCTCGGCGATGGCGTACTCCAACTTCGTGATCGATGCGACGTTCGGCGCGGACAACGACGACCAGTCGCCGCGGTCGTTGCAGTTCGACCTGCCGAAGGGGCAGCTCGGCGCGGTCCAGAACGCGACGGTGTGTTCGGATACGGACTTCAACAACGACAACTGCGCCGCGAGCTCGAAGATCGGCGAGGTCCTCGTCAACGGCAAGGCCGTCGCGATCGGGTTCATCAACATCGACGTCGCCGCGGTCGGTGGCATCTACCGCCTGGCGACGACCGGCACCGAAGCGGCCCGCATCGGCATCGTGGCCGACGACCCGGCCGCCAAGCCGCTCTTCATCGTCGGCACGATGCGGATCCGCGACACGTCGAGCTACGGCATCACGGCGTTCGTCAACAACGTCCCCAACACCGCCACCGCCGACCTCTTCAGCATGGGCGTCGACGTCGACGTCAACCGGATGCGCATGACGTTGTACGGCCGCATCAACGGCGGCACCACCGGCAGCGGCTTCATGTTCAACCCGGCTGAGTGCATCCCGGCGACGACGGTGGTCCGCGCGTACGCGGGCGTCGGCTACACCGGCGCCGCCCCGACCGCGAACCGCTCGTACACGCCGACCAACTGCGCCGGCGCGCCCTACAACCCGTCGCTCACGTTCGGCCCGGCCGGGTCGGCGGGCTACACCGCGACGGCGTTCAATGTCAACGTCGCCCAGCCCTATAACGCGACCGACGCCAAGGTCGGCTCGCCGTTCAAGAAGACGGTCGTGAACATGCCGCCCGGCATCTCGCTGACCGGCTCGACGAAGTCGGACGGCACGCTCGCCGCGTGTTCGGACGCGCAGTTCGGCCTGAGCTCGCTCACGCCGGACACCTGCCCCGCCGCCTCCGATGTCGGCAACGTCACCCTCGACTCGCCGCTCGTCGGCGCGCTCAACGGCGACGTGTTCCTCGCCCAGCCGCAAGCCGGGCCCAACGACATCATCCGACTGTTCATGGTCGCCGAGATGGGCGCCGCTACCGACGCCGTGCGCGTCAAGCTGCAGGCGCGCGTCGAGGTCGACCCGGCCACGGGCAAGATGACCGCCACGCTCGACAACCTGCCCGCGCAGCCAGTCAAGAGCTTCAACTTCACCTTCCGCACCTCGCCGTCGCAGGCGGTCCGCCAGCCGCGCCTCTGCGGCACGTACGCCGGCGACGCCGACCTCACGAGCTACTCGTCGACGACCGCGGTCAGCCGCACCGGCAACTACACGGTCACCACGAACTGCGGCGGCGCCGGCCGCTTCAACCCGACCATCGGGATGACGACCTCGCCGAGCCAGGCGGGCCAGACCACGACGGGCGTCACGACGATCACGATGCCGGTCGGCGACGAGGCCGTCACCTCCACGACGGTGTCGCTGCCGCCGGGCATGATCGCCATGCTGAGCGGCCAGGCGCGCTGCACGATCGCCCAGGCCTCGGCGAACGCCTGCGCCGTCGGCACCCAGGTCGGCACGGTCCTCGACATCGCGGGCCAGACCGGCCCGGGCACCTTCACCGGCAACGTCTACCTCACCGACGCGCCGGACTCCAGCTCGATCGCCGGCCTCTACATCAACGTCCCGATGCAGGTCGGCCCGATCTTCGTCGGCAACGTCGCGATCCAGGCCAAACTCGTCCTGCGCCCCGACTTCGGCGTCGACGTGGTCGCGACGATCCCGGACCAGGTCCGCGGCATCCAGCTCGACCAGCAGTCGCTGCAGCTCACCTTCAACAAGGCGGGCTTCCTCCTGAACCCGCCGGTCTGCACCGGCAACACCGTCAGCGGGCAGTTCGGCTCGGCGCAGGGCTCCGCCAAGACGGCCAGCTCCGCGATCACCATCACGGGCTGCAACTCGATGGCGTTCGCCCCGACGCTCGCCTTCTCCGCGGCTCCGGCATCCGCGGGCGGCGCGTCCTCCTTCACCACGACGGTCACGCAGCCCTCCTCGACGGCCTCGGTCTTCCAGTCGCCGCCGAAGACGATCGCGGTGACGCTGCCGGACGGCGTGTCGCTCTCGCCGTCGGCCAACAGCGACAACGCGCTCGCGGGCTGCTCCGATGCGCAGTTCTCGAAGTCCACGTTCGCGGCACCGACCTGCCCGGCCGGCTCGAACGTCGGCACGGTCGTCATCCAGACGCCGTCGATCGGCCGCCTGGCCGGCAACGTCTACCTCGGCACGGCCGTCGGCGGCCACACCGCGCGCGTCCTGCTCGACGCCGTCTCCGACGACTACGGCACCAAGGCCCGGGTCAAGCTCGAGGGCTTCCTCGACGTCAACGAGACCACCGGCGCGACGACCGCGACGTTCAACGGCGTCCCGCCCGTCAACTTCACGAGCTTCTCGATGGCGCTGCGCGGCGGCACGAACCCCGTCGTCTCGATGCCGCGCGTCTGCGGCACGCCGACTGGCACGTCGGTGATGACGCCGCACTCGGGCGGCGCCAACGCGACGCCTTCCGCCACCCTCACGATCAACGGGAACTGCACCGACTCAAGCAGCTTCTCGCCGACGTTCGCGACGGCGTTCTCCTCGCAGGTCGCCGGCGCCAACACGACGATGACGACCACCGTCGGCGTCCCCGAGCGCCACCGCGCGCTGGACCGCATCAGCCTGAGCCTGCCTGCCGGCCTGCTCGCCAACATCGCGGGCGCCACGCGCTGCTCCATCGCCGCGGCCAACGCCGGCACCTGCGCGGTCGGCTCCAAGATCGGCGACGTCTCGGCGCTCGCCGGCCAGGGCACCACGCCCGGCGCCTTCAGCGGCAGCCTCTACCTGACCGACGCGCCGTCGGCCGGCGACGTCGTCGGCATCGCCGTCGAGCTGCCCGCCGTCGTCGGCCCGGTCGACCTCGGCAAGGTCGTCACGATCGCCTCGGTCAAACTGCGGCCATCCGACTACGGCATCGACGTCGTCGCCGACGTCCCGACCTCGCAGAAGGGCGTGCCGCTGCACCTGCGCCAGCTGCAGCTCCAGATCAACAAGCCGGGCTTCCTGACGAACCCCGTCACCTGCGCCTCGTCGCCCGTCACCGCGGCGCTCCGCGGTGCCGGAAGCGCGACGACCGTCCCCGGCACCGCCGCCTTCCAGGCCACCGGCTGCGCCTCGCTCGCCTTCAACCCGTCGCTCGCCTTCTCGGCGTCGCCGCAGGCTGCCGCCGGCGCCAGCGCGGTCACGACCACGATCACGGCTCCGGCCGGCGGCGCAGCCCTCAAGACCGCGGTCGTCGACCTGCCGACGGGCGTCTCGCTGAGCTCGTCGATCAACAGCGCGGGCACGCTCACCGGCTGCACCGCCGCTCAGTTCACGAAGAGCGACTTCGCCGACCCGACGTGCCCGTCGGCCAGCGACATCGGCGATGCCACGATCGTCGTGCCGCAGGTCGGCACGCTCACCGGCGACGTCTACCTCACCTCCGTCACGCCGTCTGGCGCGATCGCCGGCCTGTACCTCGACGCGAAGTCGACGACCTTCGGCAGCGCGGTGCGCGTCAAGCTCGACGGCAAGGTCGACGTCGACCAGGCCACCGGCAAGACGACCGCCTCCTTCGACAACGCTCCGGCCGTCGCCTTCACGTCCTTCGCCCTTGCGATGCGCGGCGGCCCTGCCCCGGCGCTGTCGGTGCCGCGCACCTGCTCCACGCCATCCGGCTCGGCGACGCTGAGCCCGCAGAGCGGCTCCTCGGTCACGCGCTCGGGCACGCTCACCATCGACACGAACTGCGGCGCCGCCGGCAGCTTCGGCGTCACCGGCTCGGTCGCGCTGAACAACCTGAACGCCGGCGCCGACACCAACCTCACCACGACGGTCAACGTGCCCGCGGGCCACCGGGAGCTCAGCAAGGTCGCGATCTCGCTGCCTGCTGGCCTGCTGGCCAACATCGACGGCAAGACGCGCTGCTCGGTCGCCTCGGCGCAGGCGGGCACCTGCTCGGCTGCCACCGAGATCGGCACCGTCGCCGCCCAGGCCGGCCAGGGCATCACGCCTGGCGCCTTCAACGGGGGCAAGGCGTACCTCGTCGACGCCCCGTCGTCGTCCGACATCGTCGGCATCGGCCTCTCGATCCCGGTCGTCGTCGGCCCGGTCGATCTCGGCAAGGTGAATGTGGTCGCGGCGGTGAAGCTGCGCCCCGACTACGGCATCGACATCACGGCCGACGTGCCGACGCAGATCAAGGGCATCCCGATGTACCTGCGCCAGCTGCAGATCGTGATCAACAAGTCCGGGCTGCTGTTCAACCCCAGCACCTGCGGCGCCAAGACTTCGACGCTCTCGTTCACGAGCGCGTCGTACGGCGGCTCGACCAGCACCGCGAGCGACTCCAGCTTGCAGACCATCGCGAACTGCGCGGGCCTCGCCTTCAACCCGTCGCTGTCGTTCAGCGCGGCGCCCGCGTCGGCTGGCGGCTCCTCTGCCTTCACCACCAAGGTCACCCTGCCGTCCTCGCCCGCCCAGTCGGCGCTGAAGGACGTGACGGTCACCCTGCCTGACGGCGTCTCGCTGTCGCCGTCGCTGAACTCCGACGGCAACCTCGTCGGCTGCACGGACGCGCAGTTCGGCCAGGCCGCGCCGTTCACGGCACCGACCTGCCCGGCGGCCTCGAAGATCGGCTCCGTCGCGATCAAGACCGCGTCGGTCGGCGACATCAACGGCGACGCCTTCCTCGCGAGCACGGCCCCGGGCCACGTGGCCCGCGTCTTCGTCTACGCCGACTCCGCCGCGTTCCCGGGCACGCGCGTCAAGTTCTCTGGCGTCGTCGACAGCAACGCCGGCACCGGCGTCGCGACCGCCACCTTCACGGGCGCTCCAGAGGTGCCGTTCACCGAGTTCGGCATCACCTTCCGCGGCGGCACCACGCCAGCGATCTCGATGCCGCGCACCTGCGGCACGCCCGCTGGCTCGGCCTCGCTCACCGGCCACGCCGGCAACCCGGCGGTCAACCGCACGGCCAACCTCACCGTCGACCAGAACTGCGCGGACTCGGCGAGCTTCGCGCCGACGCTGGCCAACAGCATCAGTCCGACGAAGGCCGGCGCCAACTCGACGCTGACGACGACGGTCAACGTCCCCGAGCGCCACCGCGCCCTCGACCGCATCACGCTGAACCTGCCCGCGGGCCTGCTGGCGAACATCAACGGCGCGGCGCGCTGCACGATCGCCGCGGCCAACGCCGGCACCTGCGCCGTCGGCACCAAGATCGGCACCGTCTCGGCCCGCGCCGGCCAGGGCACCGTGCCCGGCACCTTCACCGGCAACCTCTACCTGACCGACGCCCCGACCTCGGCGGACGTCGTCGGCATCGCGGTCGAGCTGCCCGCCGTCGTCGGCCCGGTCGACCTCGGCAAGGTCATCACGATCGCCGCCGTCAAGCTGCGCCCGTCGGACTACGGCATCGACGTCGTCGCCGACGTCCCGACCTCGGTCCAGGGCATCCCGCTGCACCTGCGCCAGCTCACGCTGACCGTCGACAAGCCGGGCTTCCTGACGAACCCGACGAGCTGCACCGGGGCGAACACGACCTCGACGCTGCGCTCCGTCGGCGGCAGCACCGCCACACCGAGCGTGCCGTTCACCGCCACGAGCTGCAACACGCTCGGCTTCAACCCCTCCGTCTCCTTCTCGGCTTCGCCGCCGCAGGCCTCCGGCGCCAGCGCGTTCACGACCCGCATCACCGCTCCGGCCTCGACCGCCGGCAACGAGCAGGGCGCGCTGAAGAAGGCCGTCGTCGACCTGCCGACCGGCGTCTCGCTCTCGTCCTCGATCAACAGCGCCGGCAACCTCGTCGGCTGCTCGTCAGCGCAGTTCGCGCAGACGACCTTCGCCGACCCGACCTGCCCCGCAGCCAGCGACATCGGCGATGCCACCATCGACGTGCCGCAGGTCGGCACGCTGTCCGGCGACATCTACCTCGCCTCGGCCGCGCCGTCAGGCGCCATCGCCGGCCTTTACCTCGACGCGTCGAGCGCTGCGTTCGGCGATCCGGTGCGCGTGAAGCTCGAGGGCAAGGTCGACGTCGACCCGGCCACCGGCAAGACGACCGCGACCTTCGACAACGCCCCGTCGATCGCGTTCACCTCCTTCCAGCTGACGCTGCGCGGCGGCACCGCCCCGGCGACCTCGATGCCGCGCACCTGCGGCACGCCGCAGGGCACTGCCACGCTGACGCCGCAGACCGGCTCCTCCGTGAGCCGCACGGGCACGCTGACCATCGACCAGAACTGCTCCGCCGCCGGCACCTTCGCCACGACGGGCTCCGTCAGCCTCGGGACGACCGCGGCCGGCCAGGACACGAGCCTCACCACCACGGTGAACGTGCCCGCCGGCGGCCGTGAGCTCGGCAAGGTCGCGATCTCGCTGCCGGCCGGCCTGCTCGCCAACATCGACGGCAAGACGCGCTGCACCGTGAGCAGCGCCCAGGCGGGCACCTGCGCCGCCGGCGCCGAGATCGGCACGATCTCCGCGACCGCCGGCCAGGGATCGGTTGCCGGCACGTTCGGCGGCGGCAAGGTCTACCTCGTCGACGCGCCGTCGTCCTCCGACATCGTCGGCCTCGGCCTCTCGATCCCGGTCGTCGTCGGCCCGGTCGATCTCGGCAAGGTCAACGTCGTCGCCTCGGTCAAGCTCCGCTCCGACTACGGCATCGACATCACCGCCGATGTCCCGACCGACATCAAGGGCATCCCGATGTACCTGCGGTCGCTGGCGATCACGGTCGACAAGCCGGACTTCCTCTTCAACCCGAGCACCTGCGGCGTGAAGACGACGACGCTGACGATGACGTCGGCTTCGTACGGCGGCTCGACCAGCTCGGCGAACACCTCGGCCAACACGACGATCGACAGCTGCGGCGCCCTGGCGTTCAACCCGGCTGTCGAGTTCTCGGCGACGCCCGCCAAGGCTGGCGGCAGCGGCACCTTCACCACGAAGCTCACGCTGCCCTCGTCGCCCGCGCAGTCGGCGCTCAAGACCGCCACGGTCACGCTGCCCGCTGGGGTCTCGCTCTCGCCGTCGATCGACTCGGCCAGCGACCTGACGGGCTGCACCGCGGCGCAGTTCGACCAGGGAACGCCGTCGGCCGCTCCGACCTGCCCGGCCGCCTCGAAGGTCGGCACCACGGCGATCCAGACGGAATCGGTCGGCGCGCTGACCGGCGACGTCTATCTCGCCTCGGCCGCCACCGGCCACCTGGCAGGCATCTACGTGTACGCCGGCTCGACCAACTTCCCGGGCGCCCGCGTCAAGATCACCGGCGTCGTCGACGTCGATGAGTCCACCGGCGTCGCCACGGCCGTCTTCAACGACGCGCCGCAGGTGCCGTTCACCGAGTTCGCGGTCACGTTCCGCGGCGGCAACGCGCCGGTGCTCTCGCTGCCGCGCGTCTGCGGCACCCCGCAGGGCACGGCCAACATCACCTCGCACGCTGGCGGTGCACCCGTCGCCCGCTCCGGCATCCTCACGATCGACCAGAACTGCGCCGCTCCGGGCTTCGCCCCGGCGACGGCCGTCACGACCAGCCCGACGACCGCAGCCGCGGCGACGAGCCTGCAGACCACCATCACGCTGCCGGAAGGCCAGCAGGAGCTCAGCCGCGTGCGGCTGTCGCTGCCGGCCGGCCTGATCGCCAAGGTCGATGGCCGTCAGCGCTGCTCGCTCGCTGCCGCTGCCAGCGGCACCTGCGCCGCCGGCTCCAAGATCGGCACGCTGACCGCGAAGGCTGGCCAGGGCGCCGCTCCGGCGACGTTCGGCGGTGGCTCGGTGTACCTGACCGACGCCCCCGGCGCGAATGATCTCGTCGGCCTGGCGATCGAGCTGCCCGTGCGGGTCGGCTCAGTCGGCGGCAGCCCGATCGTCGACCTCGGCAAGATCACCGCGGTCGGCAGCATCAGCCTGCGCACCGACTACGGCATCGACATCGACATGGCCGTCCCGACGAAGGTCAAGGGCATCCCGACGTACCTGCGCGAGCTCGCGCTGAACATCAACGAGCCCGGCTTCATGGTCAACCCCGCGAGCTGCTCCGGCAACGCCTACTCAGGCACGCTCAGCGCGGTGCAAGGCGGCAGCGCCGCCGTGAACGGCAGCCTCACCGTGACCGGCTGCTCGAGCGCCGCCTTCAACCCGTCGGTCGCGTTCAGCGCAGCTCCGGCCCGCCCGGCAGCCGCTGCGGCGTTCACCACCACGATCAACGTCCCGGCCGACCACTCGCCGGTCAAGACGGCCGCGGTCACGCTGCCCGCGGGCGTCTCGCTCTCGGCGAGCGCGAACGCCGGCGGCGACCTCGTCGGCTGCTCCGCCGCCCAGTTCGACCAGGCCACGTGGGCCGATCCGACCTGCCCGGCAGGGTCCAAAATGGGCACCGTCACGATCCAGACGCCGTCCGTCGGCGCGATCACCGGTGACGCGTACCTCGCGGCGACCACGCCCAACGGCACGATCGCCAGCCTGCTGCTCGACGCCAAGAGCACCGCGTTCGGCGCCAAGGCCCGCATCAAGGCCAGCGGCACCGTCGCGGTCGACGCCGGCACCGGCGCCACTGTGGCGACGTTCGACAACCTCCCGGGTGTCGCGTTCACGAGCTTCGCGCTCACGCTCCGCGGCGGCTCCTCGCCGGTCGTGAGCCTGCCGCGCACCTGCGGCACGTTCGCCGGCTCGGCCGTGCTCACCCCGCACGCTGGCGCAGCCGCCACGAAGAACGGCTCGCTCGACCTCGACCAGAGCTGCCCGGCGGCCGGCCAGTTCGGCCCGCAAGTCGACTTCGACCTCAGCCCGAACGGCGCGGGCCAGGCCGGCAAGCTGACGACCACGATCAGCGTCCCCGGCGGCGACCAGGAGCTCTCAAAGGTCCGCATCGACATGCCGGAGGGCCTGACCGCCAAGCTCAAGGGCGCCGTGCGCTGCACTATCGCCGATGCGCAGGGTGACGATTGCGCCGCGAACACGGAGATCGGCACGGTCGTCGCCAAGGTCGGCGTCGACGGCGCCCCGTACGCGCAGAGCGGCAAGGTCTACCTGACCGAAGGCCGCACGGGCAACGTCGCCGGCATGGCGATCGTCCTGCCCGCCGCGGTCGGCCCGATCGACCTCGGCAAGGTCATCACGATCGCCGACGTCCAGCTGAAGAGCCCGGACCTGGCGCTGCAGATCACCGCCGACGTCCCGACGACCGTCAAGGGCGTGCGCCTGGACCTGCGGGAGCTCAAGCTGAACATCACGAAGGACGACTTCCTCGTGAACCCGAGCGCCTGCGCCACGCTCCCGGGCACCGCGTCGTTCACGGGCAAGCAGGGCGCGACGGCGTCCGACACCGCCTCGATCACGATCCCGGCCGGCAGCTGCGCCTCGCAGAACTTCGATCCGCAGATCGCGTTCGCCGCCGGAAACCCCAAGCCGGGGGAGGCGTCGAACTTCACCACGTCCGTCAGCCTGACCGACGGCGCCGGCCCCGAGTCGCCGTTCAAGGCCGTCACCGTGCGCCTGCCTGAGGGCATGTCGCTCTCGGCATCCGCCGGCGCCCGCGGCGACCTCGACGGCTGCACCGACGCCGAGTTCAAGCAGGACGACCTGGCGGCCGCCTCGGCCTGCCCGGCCGGCTCGGAGATCGGCACCGTCAAGTTCGAGACCGACCTCGTCGGCGACCTCGACGGCAAGGCCTACCTCTCGAAGGGCACGAGCGGCAACCTCGCCCGGATCTTCCTCGAGACCACCGCGGTCGACGTGCCGAACCTGACGGTCCGCGTGATCGGCAAGGTCGTCGTGAACGAGACCACCGGCGCGACCGACGCGGTCTTCGACGAGATCCCGGCGATCCCGGTCACCAAGTTCGTCGTGACGCTGCGCGGCGGCGACGCCCCGACGCTCGCGCTGCCGCGCCTCTGCGGCACCGCTGACGGCGGCGGCACGTTCGTCCCGGTCAACGGATCGTCGACGCAGAACCGCTCGGCGGGCCTCGTCCTGAACACCGACTGCCCGGACCCCAGCGCGTTCTCGCCGGCGGTCACCCTTGACCGTTCCACGCAGGCCGCAGGCCACGCGATGGACTTCACCACCACGGTGACCGTCCCCGCCAAGCAGCAGGAGCTCAAGACGCTGAAGATGGTGCTCCCGGCTGGCCTGCTCGGCAAGATCAGCCAGATCCCGGCCTGCTCGCTGAGCCAGGCCCAGGCGGGCGACTGCCCCGCCGCCTCGCGCGTCGCCGATGTGACCGCGGAGGCCGGCGTGGCCTCGGCGCCGTTCGCCCTCGATGGCGATGCGTACCTGGTCAAGGGCGACAGCAACTCGATCGCGCGCCTCGCCATCGTCCTGCCGACGGAGGTCGGCCCGGTCGACCTCGGCGACGTCATCACGATCGCCGAGCTCAAACTGCGCGGCGACTACGGCCTGACGATCACCGCGGACGACATCCCGACGAAGGTCAAGGGCGTCCGCGTCGACCTGCACAAGCTCGTCCTGAGCATCAACAAGCCCGACTTCATGGTCAACCCGGTGAGCTGCTCGCCGGCCGACGGGACGACCACGATGGGCTCGGCGCAGGGCGGCACGCAGGTGCGCCAGCAGACGTTCTTCACCACCGGCTGCGACCAGCTGAGGCTCAACACCTCGCTCGGCTTCGACGCCGCGCCGGCCAGCCCGATGACCGCCAGCACCGTGACGACGAAGATCGCGGCGTCGGCGCCGAACGGCGATGCGCTCGACGCGATGAAGTCGGTCCGCGTGACGCTGCCTGAGCAGCTGTCGCTGTCGGCGTCGGCTGGCGCCAAGGGCGACCTCGCCGAGTGCACCGCCGGCGACTTCAAGGCCTCCGACATCGATGTCGACGCGGCCTGCCCGGCCGGGTCGAAGGTCGGCCAGGTCGGCATCAGCAGCCCGATGGTCGGCGACCTCACCGGCGACGTCTACCTCGGCGCGAAGACCGACGGCCACTTCGCCGGGATCTTCCTGCAGGCCAAGGCCGCCGAGTACCCGTCGCTGCGGGTCAAGCTCGCCGGCACGCTCGACGTGAGCGAGTCGACGGGCCGCTTGACGGCGACCTTCAACGACCTCCCGCAGGTCCAGGTCTCGGCGATCAACCTCCAGCTCCGCGGCGGCGACGCGCCCGTGCTCTCGATGCCGCGCACCTGCGGCACGTTCGGCGCCGACGTCAACGTGCTGCGCCACGGCGGCTCGGCCAGCGACGCGACGGGCAACCTCGTCCTCGACCAGGACTGCCCCGACGTGAACGCGTTCGCTCCGAAGCTCGACCTGAGCGTCGACCCGGCCAAGGCCGGAGCCAGCACCACGCTGGGCGCGAAGATGACGATCCCCGCGCGCCACCAGGAGCTCAAGGACCTCGATCTCGCGATGCCCGCAGGCCTGCTCGGCCGCCTGACGGTCGCACCGAAGTGCACCCTCGACGCCGCCAAGGCCGGCAACTGCCCGGACGCGTCGCTCGTCGGCTCGGCCAGCGCGAAGGTCGGCGTCGCGTCGGCCCCGTTTGGCGTCAGCGGCAAGGTCTACCTCACGGAAGGCTTCGACGGCTCGATCGCGGGCCTGATGTTCGCGCTGCCCGCCAAGGTCGGCCCGATCGACCTCGGCACCGTCGTGACGCTCGCGCAGATCAAGCTCTCGGGCAACGACCTGAAGATGCAGATCACCGCGAACGACATCCCGACGCGCGTGAAGGGCATCCCGCTGAACATCAGCGAGCTGAGCATCAACGTCGACAAGCCCGGCATGGTCCTTAACGCCACCTCGTGCGGCGCGCAGCAGGCCAAGGCCTCGTTCAACTCCGCTCAGGGTGGCAGCGCGTCGGCCGACGCCGGCTACCAGGCGCAAGGCTGCGACGGCCTGAACTGGCAGCCGAAGTTCAAGGTCGGCTTCAGCGGCCCGCCTGCGGAGATGAAGGCCAAGGGCCACCCGACGCTCACCACCGTGATCGAGCAGCAGGAGGGCCAAGGCAACATGCGCTCGGCCGTCGTCACCATGCCGGCCGGCGTGGCGACCGACCTGAACAACGTGAACGCCCGCAGCTGCGTCAGCCCGGAAGCCGCGATCGCCGGCACCTGCCCCGACACCTCGAAGCTGGGCTCCGCCGAGATCCTGACGTCGGCGCTGCCGGAGCCGGTGAACGGCACGCTCTACATGGTCAAGCTGCCGAACGCAGCGCTGCCGGGTGTCGCGATCCACGTGCGCGACCAGATCGCGTTCGACGTGATCGGCACCACCAAGCTCGACAAGAGCAGCCGCCTGATGGCGACCTTCGACGGCCTGCCCGACACGCCGATCTCGAAGATGGCGCTGGTGTTCAACGGCGGTCAGACCGGCGTGCTCCAGCTCGGCAAGGAGATCTGTGGCGTCAAGGGCTTGTCGACCGACGGCACGCTCGGCTCCCACCACGGCGTGAGCAGGAACCTCTCGGTGCCGGTGGACTGCAACGGCACAAGCTTCGGCGGCGGCACGACCGAGCCCGTCGACCCGAACGTGAAGTCGATGGCGGCGGCGACGTTCCGCCCGAGCGGCAGCTCGTCGGAGCTCACGTTCGCGCTGTCGAACCCCAACGGCATCAACAAGCTCGTGCTGAAGATGCCGAAGGGCGCGATCTTCGTGAAGACCGCCTACAAGATGACCAAGCTCACGATCACCGGCGACAAGGCCAAGACCAACATCGTCAACGGCGAGCGCCGCATGGCGATCTCGATCAAGCCGGTCGACGCTGGCGGCAAGGTCACCAAGGTCAAGTTCAAGCTCCCCGGCAAGGCGATCCGGATCAACTACAAGATCCGCCGCGTGCTGCGCGACCCGAAGACGTCGAAGAAGAAGAAGGCCGCGCTGCTCGCCAAGCTGCTGAAGCCGGCCGTCTCCGTGATCGACGGCACCGGCGCCGCGACCGAGGTCAAGCTCACCACCAAGGTGAGCACGAAGAAGTAGCCCCTGCCGAAACGGACCGCGGTCCAGGGTCGTTTCGCGACCGCGATCTTGAGTCTGTTTTCGGGTGCGCTGCGAAGGCGGCGTCGCCGGGTATGAAAAGCGGCGGCAAACGCCAAGTTTCTACAAACTAGTAGACGTGATGTCCATCACACTCTAAAGTCCCTCGGGAAGTCGCCGCCCCAAGAGCGCTTCGAGTCCCAACAGCGTCTCGCCTGCTGTCACCGCGAGCCGCGGATTCCTAGGAGGAATCGTGTCCCTGAAGTCCCGCAAGGCGGGCATGCTGGCCCTTGCCAGCTGCTCCGCTGTCGCCGCGTTCGGCGCTTCCACTGCTCAGGCCGCCCAGACGGCGACGCTGAACTACAAGTGCAAGTTCCCGCTGATCGGCACCCAGCCGCTCCAGCTGGACATCACGCTCGACATCCCGAACACCTGGCCCGTCGGCGAGCCGACCGCGCCGTTCGCGATCACCGCCAAGGCTTCGGCCGGCGGCACCACCTCGCAGGGCCTCGGCCTGATCGAGGGCCTGCACACCGTCGGTGGCGTCACCGACGCGCAGAAGCCGGGCAAGGGCACGGCCTCCCGCGCCCGCGTGAACCTGCCCGACGGCTCCGGCGTCAACGTCCGCGTGCCGATCAACGTCACGCCCTACACGGTCGTCCCGCCGATCCCGAACCCGCTGGTCCTCAACGCTTCGGGCACGACTCCCTCGCTCACCCTCGACGTTCCCGGCACCGCCAAGATCGTCCTGACGGAGCTGATCCTCAACCTCTACGGCCACTACGCCGACGGCACGCCCGTCGAGGGCCTCACCACGCCGCCGACCGATATCGACCGCGTCGCCTACACCGACATCGACGGCGACCCGGGCACCTTCAACGTGCCGTGCAAGCTCGACCCCGCGACGCAGAACCTGCAGCTCGCCACGTTCCAGCTGACCACCAACACGCCGACGCCGACGCCCACACCGACTCCGACGCCGACCCCGACGCCGACCCCGACCCCGACGCCGACCGGCACCGTGGATTACGCGTACACGCTCAAGGGTTCGACGACGCTCAAGACGCTGACCAAGGGCACGCTCCAGCTGAACGGCGGCATCGCCGCGAAGCTGAAGCTCGCTGACGGTTCGTTCGACGCCGACCTGACGCTGAACGACACCTCGGGCCGCCTCACGTCGCTCGGCTTCCTGCCGGTCACGGCCAAGGTCGGCTTCGTGCCGTCCGGCAAGACGACCGGCTCGCTGGTCGACGGTGTTCTGAAGACGAACTCGAAGGTCCGCATCAAGGTCAAGGAGATCAAGCTGTTCGGTGCGATCCCGCTCGCGGGTGGCAACAACTGCCAGACCAAGCAGCTGTCCGACATCAACCTGCAGTCGACGCAGGATGAGTTCGCTCCGATCGCTGGCGGCCCGATCGCCGGCACCTACAAGATCAGCGACCTCAACGGCTGTGGCCCGCTCAACGGGCTCGTCTCGCCGCTGACCGCTGGCGGCGGCAACACGATCAACCTCAACCTGATCCCGCCGGCCGCCCAGTAACACGGCAGCCGCGCACGCGCCCATGCGCGTGACCCTCGGGTCACGCGCCGGCGCGGCCAGTCAGGAATGACCGCGAAGGGGCGGGCCCCCCCCCGGGGGGCCCCCCCCACCGCGTGGTT
>JAEYAL010000163.1 GCA_023404805.1 Actinomycetes bacterium
GGTCCGCGAGGAGCGGCGCTGGGCGGCCGGGCGGCTCGCGGTCCAGCAGGCGGCGGCGGTCCACAACGTCGACGAGATGATCGACGGCCTGCTGGCCCGGCTGCTGGAGGTGCTGGCAGCCCTCGACGACGCCCGTCAGGACGACCTGTACCACCCGGAGGCGCGGGCGGCTGCCGCGCTGCTGCTGGTCCAAGAACGCGGCGCCCCGGCCGTCGGCGGCGCCGAGCTGTCTGCCGGAGGCGCGCGCTGGCGCGGCTACTCGCCGCTCGAGCTGGCGCTCGCGGCCGGCGAGGATCTCGACGGGCTGCGCGCCTTCGTCGCGACGGTCGACGAGGCCGTCGCCGGCGCGTTGTAACGGGCAGTCGCCGGGTCGCGGGCGCGCCAGTACCCTGTGGCGATGGCCCCCAGCTCTGTCCCCGGCGTCCAGCGTGAGGTCCTCGAATGGGGGCAGATGGGGCAGGCCACCCGGGAGCTGGCCCAGGCGGTCTGGGACGACGGGTTCCGGCCGGACGCGGTCTTCGCCATCGCCCGCGGCGGGCTGATCGTCGCCGCGTCGCTCGCCTACGCGCTCGGCGTCAAGAACACGTACACGATGAACGTCGAGTTCTACACCGGCGTCGACGAGCGGCTGCCGGTGCCGATGATCTTGCCGCCCGCCCCCGATCTGGCGCTGCTGAAGAACGCCAATGTGCTGATCGCCGACGACGTCGCCGACACCGGCGCCACCCTCGAGCTGGTCAAGGACTTCTGCGGCGGGCAGGTCGGCGAGGTGCGCTGCGCGACGCTCTACGAGAAATCGCATTCGATCGTCAAGTGCGACTACGTCTGGCGGCGCTCGGACGACTGGATCGTCTTCCCCTGGAGCGCCGAGCCGCCGCTCAGCGCCGACGCCACGCGCGACGCCTGAGCAACTCCACGACCGTGATGGGGCCGAACGTCGTCACCTGGTTCGGCGGCTACCTCATCTCGCCGCTCTAGCGGCGCCCCTGCGCGCAGGAGCTAGGCGACGTCGCCGTTCGGCGCGTAGGCTGGGCGGTCGCGGTCGGCTGGCGTGCCGTGCACGGCCGTGGGTTCGACGCGGTCGAGGGTGCCGATCACCTCTTGCAGCGTCTGCGGATCGGTCATGAGTTCGCGGAACACTTCGCCATAGCTGCCTTGCTGGGCAGCGCTGCGCACGCGGTCAAGGCTCTCGGGGTGGCCGAGCTGCGCATCGAGCGTGGCGCCGTAGATGTCGCCGACGCCCCGTCCGAACGCTTCGAGCTCGGCGTCGCCGAGGCTGGCCAGCTTGCTGACGACTGCGCCGACTTTGCCCTTCGGGATCAGGTCGCTGACGGCCTTGCCGCCGGCTTCGACGAACGCCGTCGCGGCGGTCGCGCTGGCAAGCCTGGCTTCGTCGCTGGTCAGCGTCGCTCCCGCGGCGTCGTACCGCTCGCGCACGTCCTCCGGCATTCCGGCGATCTTCTCGGCCAGCTGTGCAGGTCCGAGGACGCCGCGGAAGATGTAGCCGAGCGCGATCGACGTCGCGCCGGTGGCGATGTCCTCGATCGGCTTGATGTCCTTCTTGAACTGCTCGTACTGTTCGTCGTACGTATCCGAAAACGATCCGCCTCTCGCGGCCCAGGTCCCGAGCGCGCCGAAGAACGAACCGAAGCGCGCGCTGGTCTCGGTGATCGCGCCAGCGAACTCGTCGACGTAATCGCCGATGCTGAGCGAGTTGTCCTTGGCCTGCTGCTCGGGGCTGAGGTACTGCTTGAGAAGGTCGACATCGGACTGGTCGAGTTCGCCTGAGGCGCGCAGGATCTCGGCGTGCACGTAGGCGAGCCGGCCCGTCGTCGTCCACAGCGCGGTCGCTTCGGCCCGGGCCTTGGCCGCCAGGCCGGCCCCGACGGGCCCGAGGCCGGGCAGCGAGATCTGCGAGATCTCCAGGGCCGCTTGGCTCAGGTCGTCGTGGCAGAGCTTGAGCCGCTTGAGCGCGGCCGGAACGGTCTCCGATCCGGTGCTGACCTTCATCGCCACCCCAGCCGTTGCTTGGCTTGATCGACCACCGCGCTCGGGAACCCGGTGACGGCGCGGTTGAGCTGCTGGTCCCAGTTGACCTGGTCGTGCGCCAGGCGGCTCGCCATCCGTTCGAAGTGGTTGGCGGCTTCGTGGAGCGCGTCGGCGAGATGGACCAGCTGCGACTTGCGGACGTGGATGTCGCCTGCGTAGGCGTCGGCCTGGGGGCCTTCGAAGTAGTCGATCCGCTTCTGCTTGTCGACGATGGCCACGGTGCCTTGGACCCGGTAGGCCTGCTGGCGGAATTTTCCAGCGACCTCGCTGATCTGCGCCGGGTTCCCCGGTGGCCTGCCGCCGAGGTTCAGCAGGCTGGTGACGACCGTCTCGACCGGGTTCTCCATGGTCAGCGCGAGCTCGCGGCCGGGGAGAGGACGGGGCGAGACCGGCGCATCAGAGCGGCTGGTCGTCGATGTTGGCCACCCGCAGGGCCGAGACGCGGATGCGCTCGACGCGCGCGGCGTCGGAGGACGCGTCGAGCTGGCCGTCGTGCCAGCACTGGACGACGACCACCTGCGGCGCCGCGCTCTGGGTAGCGCCGATCAGGGTCATGTCGGTGGTCCACCCGACGAGGGCGGCGCCGTTGCCGACGTCGGTCGACTGGTTGACGCCGTACTCCTTGCCGTCGAACAGGAACTGGCAGCGGAAGATGCTGGAGTTGAGCGGATTCACCACGTTCACGCTGGCGGTCACGTACCACTTGCCGGCGGGCACGGTGAACCGAGCCGCCTCGACCGAGGCGCCCGGCTGCGACCCGAAGTTCTTGGCGGTCTCATGCCGGCGGATGATCAGGTCCGACGGCCCGCGCTCGCCCTGCGGCCCCGTTGGCCCGTCGGCGCCTCGTGGCCCGCGGGCGCCGGCCGGCCCCGAGCCGATCACGCCGGGCGCGAGGTCCTCGGCTTGCAGCGACTGGTCCTTGACCTCGCGGCTCGTGACCGAGCCCTTCTTCAGCGTCACCGCGGCGTACGACGTGCCACCGAGCGCGATGAACACCGCGACGGTCGACATCACGTTCGCGTAGCTCACGCGGGCGGGCACTAGGCGCGGCATTACTGGACGCTGCCGTTCGGTTTGCCGTGGTGGCGGCAGGGGCAAACGCATCTGGTCATGAGCGTGAGCATGATGTCAGAGGCGTTCGCGCTGCGGGTTGAATTGTTATCCACCCCAGCGATCAGGAATACTGACTCGCCATGCACCTCGGCACGCGCGCACGTACCGCCTTCGCACTGACGGCGATGCTACTCACGACGGCGTCGGCGGCGGTTGCTGCCGACCTGGTCATCACGGGGACTCCTGGCAACGACACTCTGACCGGCACTGGCGAGTCGGAAGCGATCTACGGGCGCGCGGGCGACGACACCATCAACGCTGGCGGCGGCGACGACGATCTCGACGGGGGCCCCGGCAGCGACGTGCTGAACGGCGGCGATGGCCGCGACGCGGTGAGCTACGCCGCGCCCGCTGGCGCGATCGGCGTGCAGGTCGCGATCGACGGCGTCGCTGGCGACGGCGTGGCCGGCGAGGGCGACAACGTCGGCACTGATGTCGAAGACATCTACGGCACCGAGGGCGACGACAAGATCACCGGCAGCGCTGCAGCGAACACGCTCGACGGCGCAGGCGGCGCGGATCTGCTCGATGGCGGCGCGGGCCCGGACGTCCTCATCGGCGGCGAGGGCGACGACACGATCGCGGCTCGCGACGGCGAGGTCGACCGGATCGAGTGCGGCGGTGGCCGCGACAGCGTGACCGTCGACTTGGGCGACGTGGTGGCCGCCGACTGCGAGAGCGTCACCAAGCCGCAGGTGACGATCCGCCCGGGCCTCACGCTCAACGCGAAAAAGGGCGGGAAGAAGATCATCATCTCGTCGATCGTCTCCAAGTCGAACGTGCGCATCATCTGCGTGACGTGCAAGGGCGGCGGCAAGACCGTGGTCGACGCCAAAGCGGTCAGCCTCTCGAAGGGCAACATCGCCGTGTTCCCGTGGAAGGCCTTCATCAAGAACCAGACGATCGAGGTCGGCGTCCGCGCGCCCGACTCCTCACCGACCTGCATCCGCTTCAAGGTGAGGAGCAACTTCAGCTACAGCAGCGACCGCAAGACGCCCTGCACGTCCGCAGCCAAGGACGTCTGACCCGGTGTCGCGCGGTGTTGCGATCGGTACCGCGGTCGCCGCGGTCGTGCTGTTCCTCGTCGCGTTCGCGGCGGCGGGAGGCGGAGGTTCGCCCGAGGCGCCGGCGCCTGGCGCCGAGGTTGCCGTAGCTGCTGCAGCTGCGGTCCCAGTGAGCCAGCTCAAGGGCCTGCCGTCGCTGCCGGCGTTGCCGAAGCCGCCCAAGCCGAAGGTGGCCAAGCCGTCCGCGGTGGTCGTGGCGTCCGCTCCGTCGTCGAGTTCGGCGCCAGCGGTCGTGCAGCCGAGCGCCCCGGTGGTGCGCAACACGGCTCCCACGCCGGCGAAGCCGAAGCCGAAGTCCGACAGCGGAAGCTGTTTCGGGCCGCTCTGCTGACCTGATGCTGCAGGCAGGGGACACCCTCGCGGGCTACCGGATCGAAGCGGTGGCCGGCGTCGGCGGGATGGGCGTGGTGTACCGCGCGACGCAGACCTCGCTCGACCGCCCGGTCGCGCTCAAGGTCCTTTCGAGCACGCTTGTCGGCAACCGCACGTTCCGCGAGCGGTTCCGCCGCGAAGGCCGCCATGCCGCGGCGCTCGACCACCCGAACATCATCCCGGTCTATGAGGCCGGCGAGTCCAACGGCCTCATGTTCATCGCGATGCGGCTCGTCGACGGCCCGAGCCTCGCCGACATCATCGAGCGGCGCGAACTGACCGGCAACGCGGCGATCGGGATCCTGCGCTCGGTCGCCTCGGCGCTCGACGCCGCCCACGAGGCGGGCCTCGTCCATCGCGACATCAAGCCGCAGAACATCCTGCTGACCACCGGCGGGCACCCGTACCTCGCCGACTTCGGCATCACGAAAGGCTCCGACCACGGCGGCCTGACGCACAGCGGCGACTTCGTCGGCAGCCTCAACTACGTCGCACCTGAGCAGATCGAGGGCAAGGACGTCGAAGGCTCGAGCGACGTCTACTCGCTCGCCGCCGTCTTGTTCCAGGCGCTCACCGGCGCTTACCCGTACCAGCGCGACACCGACGCGGCCTTGATGCACGCGCACATGTCGGCCGATCCGCCGACGCTGAGCGACCGCGGCATCCAGGCGCCGCTCGCGCTCGACGACGTCTTCACGCGCGGGATGGCGAAGGATCCGCAGGCGCGCTTTCCGACCGGCACCGCGCTGATGGAGGCGTGTATGGCGGCGGTCTCGGCCGTCTCCGCCGACCAGCTCGAGCGCACGCCGAGCTTCCCGCTGCCCGACGCCGAGCAGGACGCCGCCGGGGCCGACGGCGACGACGTCCCCGCCAGCTCGACGCAGCCGGACCGCTTCGTGTGGACGCCGCCGGCGGTGCCGCCGCCCACGCCGGTCGGGACGCCCGTCCCGCCG
>JAEYAL010000165.1 GCA_023404805.1 Actinomycetes bacterium
CACCACGCGGTGGCACGGCGTGACGACCGCGACGGGGTTCGTCGCGCACGCGCGCGCGACCGCCCGCGCGCCCGTGGGCAGGTCGAGCGACTCCGCCACCTCGGTGTACGTGCGGGTCTCGCCGCGCGGGATCGCGCGCAGCGCCCGCCACACGCGCCACTGGAACGCGGTCGCGCGCACGTCGAGCGGCAGGTGCGACGCGTCGCCGGTGCCAGCCGCATGGGCCGCGACCTGTTGGGCGACGTCATCCAGCCCGCCGTCGTCGCGGACCAGCTCGGCCTCGGGAAGCTCCTCGATCAGCGCTTCGACGAGCGTGCACTCGTCGGGCCCGAGGTAGACCGTCGCCAACCCGCGGTCGGTCGCCGCCACGAGCAGCAGCCCGAACGGCGTCGGCGTGATGGTCCAGCCGACACGCGCACCGCGGCCGCCCGCGCCATACGAGGCCGGCGTCATCCCAAGGTGCTGGTCGGCTGACGCGTACGCCGTGCTCAGCGACCGGTAGCCGGCCGCAAAGGCGGCCCCGGCGACATCGCCGGGCGTGTCGCGCAGCGCGGTCTTGAGCCGCTGCACCCGCAGCGACTCCACGTACTCGCGCGGCGTCACGCCCGTCCGCGCTTTGAACGCGCGCTGCAGGTGGTCGGCGCTGACGCCGACCTCGCGTCCGAGCGCCTCGAGGCCGAGCTCGGCCCCGGTCGGGGTCTCCAGCAGCTCGCAAGCGCGCTGCACGGCGCCGGTCATCGGGTCGCTCGTGAACTCCATGGCTGGAGCGTACGCCTGCTCCGGCCCCGTGGCTTCCGGGATTCCGCGGGGTGGCCTGACCGGCCGGTCTGGGCACCGAAACACGCCGTTCATCCGGCAACCCGGTCTGTCGATTTCACCCGGTTTGACGGGCGCGATGACATAACAGCGTCACCCGAACACTGATCCTTTGTCGTGCCTCCATACGGAATGTTGAAACGCACAAAACGGACACGAGTGGTCTGGTCCCCGGCACACCGGCGCTCGTACAGACTCGGCGGTGTCGCAGCCGTGGACCTCCTCTCAGGGGTGCATCGAGGCCGCGACCCAGGAGGCCCATCCCACATGTCCCGAACGCCGTTGTCACGTCCTGTCAGGTCCCGCCGCACTGCGGCGGCGTCCGTGGTGTCCCACGTGGCTGGCGGCCGGGAGCGGGGGCTAGCTGGGCACCTGCGGAACGCGGCTGGGACGGCTGCCGCCCGCATCCTCTCGCTCAGCGGGCTGCTGGTCCTGGCGCTGCTGTCGGCGACCGCTCCAGCGGCGGTGGCAGCAGCGCCGGTTCCGGCCGGCGTCCCGAGCAGCGAGTCGATCATGGACGACGTCCGCGCGCTGGTCGAGCTCGGCCCGCGCCGCTCCGGCACCCCCGGCGGCGACCGCGCCGCGGAATACATGAAGGCCGGGCTCGCGAAGGCGGGCATCCCGAAGATCTGGGAGCAGAACGTCCCGACCTACCAGTGGGAGGAGACCCACCACAAGGTCACGGTCGGCGGCCAGCCGATCGACGCGTTCCCCTCCGAGCACTCGTTCCTCGGCAAGGCCGACCGCGACTGGACCGGCAGCTTCTCGACCGGCCCCGGCGGCCGCACGGCCAAGGTCGTCGACATCGGCGACGGCGGCGTCTTCGACCTGCTCGGCAAGGACCTGCGCGGCAAGATCGTCGTCTTCAACCTGCGGTTCCTCGCCCCGAACATGGCGATGGCGCTCGGGTCGGAGTTCCTCTACGACCCGAACCTGTCGCTGCTGCAGAACCCGCGCGCGCTCGCGCAGGCCAACCCGTACATCTCCAACTACGTCTCGGTGCTGCGCGCCGCGCAGCGCGCCGGCGCGGTCGGCTTCATCGGCGTCCTCACCGACTACTTCGAGTCCAACCGCTACCGCAACGAGTACTACCAGCGGCTCCAGGTCGTCCTGCCCGGCTTCTGGGTCACGCGCGCCGAGGGCACCCGCCTGCGCTCGCTGCTGCCCAAGGCCGGCGGCAAGGCCACGCTCGAGCTCGAGGGCCGCCGCTACCAGGCGCCCACCCGCACGGTGCTCGGCTACCTCCCCGGCAAGAGCCGCGAGACGATCATGGTGCAGTCCCACCACGACTCCGTCGGCCCCGGCGCCGTCGAGGACGCCAGCGGCTCGGCCGAAGTCCTCGCCCTCGCCCGCTACTACGCGGGGCGGCCCGCCAGTGAGCGCGAGCGCGGCCTGCTGTTCGTGACCTTCGACAGCCACTTCACGGGCTACCACTCCCACGGCGCCTTCCTGCGCGACTACGTGCTCGCCCAGGACCGCCCCTACGACATCGTCGCCAATGCGACCGTCGAGCACATCGCCAGACAAGGCGTGGTGAAGGGCGGCAAGCTCACGATCACGGGCCAGACGGAGCCGCGCGCGTTCTTCCGCAACGGCGGCAACGTGGTCAAACAGGCGATCGTCGAGGCGATCCGCAAGTACGACCTGCGCCGCACGATCGTCATCAACGCCCGCGCCGTCACGACCGACGGCAACATCCCGACTGACGCCGCTGGCATCTCGATGGTCGGCGTCCCGACGGCCTCGTTCGTCTCCGGCCCGATCTACCTCTACGACGACATGGACACGATCGACAAGGTCGACAAGGAACAGCTGCAACCTGTGGCAGCAGCCTTTGTCGACATCATCGACCGGTTCGACATCACCTCGGCACGCGCACTGAAGGGACGCTGACCATGGAGTGGAACGCACACTGGATTCCCGGGCAGCCGCGGCCCTCGCGCCGCGCGCTCCGATGGACGCCCGGCCGCCCCGCCGAGCGGATGACGCTGGCCTCCAGCTGCTCGGGCTGGCTCGAGGGTTCGAGCCGGCGCCAGCAGATGCTCAGCGCAGCTCGGCTCGGAGCAGTGCGAGACGCATCGCGACCAGATCGTCGACGCTGCGGAGCGAGCTCCCGGTGAGCTGCTCGTAGCGCCGCACGCGGTTGCGGACGGTGTTGGGATGGACCCACATCGCCGCAGCCGCCTGGTCGACGGACAGGTCGTGCCGCAGGACCGCGCGGATGGTGTCGAGGAGCTCCTCGCCGGCCGCGGTCGTCGGCTCGCAGGGGTCGACGAACCGCGCGACGAGGTGCTCGCCGAGCACGTCCTCGGTGCGGGCGACCGCCTGGAGCGCGAGCTGGTCGATCGACCGGACGCCGTCGATGCCGAACGCCTGCGCCGTCTCGACGACGCGCGTGGCGATCGCGAAGGAGTGGGGGAGCGCGGCGAGCGGGCCTGCTGGGCCGACGCCGATCATCACGCCCTCGGGCGCGGGGAACGCCGGGCGGCGGGTCGCGAAGCCGATCACGTCGCCCTCGTGCGGGGCGACGGCGGCGCCCTCGAGCGCTCCGGGCTGCTGCAGGTCGAGGAGGAGCTGCCCGACGTTGCCGGCTTCCGACCGCGCGCGGATCGCGACGTACGAGCCGCTCGGGTCGAGGTGCCCGCCGTGGATCGGATCGATCCGGGCCGTGCCAGGCGGCGACAGCAGCACGGCGTGGACGAGCGCGGTGCGGCCCTGGGTGTCGGCGACGGCCTGCTCGAGCTCCTTGGCCCGGTAGGCCTGGATCGCCACGCTGATCATCGGGTCGGAGTAGTTCCAGATCTTGCGCGTGAACGCGACCGTCTGCTCGTGCGCCAGCTGGCCTTCCTCGGTGGCGGCCCACAGCTCCTGGAAGATCTCGTCGACGGTGAACCGGTAGACCTGGATCATCTGCTCCAGCGGGATGCCGCGGCTCGCGCGGTCGTGGCCGATGATCGAGAGGCTCTCGCGGTCTGAGTCCGTCAGATCGCGGCTCTCGGTGAGCGCGGTGATGCCGAGCTGCAGGTCGCGGAGCAGGCCCTCGCGGATGTCCTCCTCGGTCACGTCGACATACGCCGGGAGGGTCGTTTTCGCCCGAGTGACGATGCGTTCGACCACCTCCGCGATGCGCGGCGCCACAACAGCCAGAAACGCCTGCGTCTCCTGCGTCGTCATCTCCTGGTGCGAGGCGTCCACTGCTGCCGATTGAACCGGATTTGCGACGTCTGTGCGCCCAGGGTCTGGCGCGCATGCCCTCGCAGTTGCTGGTGCGTCAGCACAGGTCAAGCCTGGTCAGACCGTTTCGAGGTCCATTGGGACAGGTGTAGAGGGCCGCCGGATGGGTACGGCTCGGGACCGCGCGCGATGGGCCGTCGCAAAGCAGATAAAAGAACTCAACAAAGAATGATTTAGCGCCCACGGGCCCGCTTTCCCCACCCCGGATCCGGAGATCCATTGAGCACCAACCGCATCCGCCTCGGCCTCTATTCGATGCCGCCGGCGTCCCACCACAGCGTGGCCACCTGGAAGCTCGCGCGCAACGCCACGCGCGGGCTCCAGTTCGACCGCCTCGGCCTCTGGAAGCAGACGGCCCAGCTCGCCGAGCAGGCGAAGTTCGACTTCGTCTTCGCGGCCGACACGTCCGGTATCTACTCCGAGTACGGCGACAGCCACGAGGCCGCCGTCCGCTACGCGCTGCAGGTCCCGTGTTTCGACGCGACGATCCTGATGGCCGCGCTCGGCGCCGTCACCGACCACATCGGCGTGATCGCCACGCAGTCGACGATCGGCACCGCGCCGTACGTCGTCGCCCGCAAGTTCGCCACGATCGACCACCTCACCGGCGGCCGCTCCGGCTGGAACGTCGTCTCGGGCACGCACAAGAACGCCGCGCAGAACCTTGGCCTCGACGCGCTGCCGGAGCACGACGAGCGCTACGAGCAGATCGACGAGTTCGTCGAGGTGGCGCAGAAGCTCTGGAACAGCTGGGACGAAGACGCGGTCGTGCTCGACATCGAGAACGACGTGTTCGCCGACCCGTCGAAGGTCCACACGATCGACCACGAGGGTAAGTACTTCCGCAGCCGCGGGCCGCTCAACATCCACCGCTCGCCGCAGGGCGGCCCAGCGCTCGTGCAGGCCGGCAGCTCGCCGCGCGGCCGGCGGTCGGCGGCGCGCTTCGCGGAGGCGATCTTCTCGATCCAGCCCACGCGCGCCGGCATGAAGGCCTACCGCGACGATCTGCGCCGCATCGCCGAGGAGGAGTTCGGCCGCGACCCGGATTCGATCAAGGTGCTGCACTCGATCCAGCCGTTCGTCGGCGAGACCGAGGAGATCGCGAAGGCCAAGCTCGAGCTGCACAACACGCTCGTCTCTCCCGAAGCGGGGGTGGCGCTGCTGTCGGGCCATATCGGCGTCGACCTCTCGACCCGCGACCCGGAGGCGCTCACCGCGACGCTCAGCGACGCGCCGGGCGCCCGCGGCATCGCCACGATCTACGCCGCAGAGCCCGACCAGGACATCTCGGTCGGCGAGCTCGGCCAGTTCTACGGCCGCAACGTGCTCTCGCCGCAGGTCGTCGGTACCGGCGAGCAGATCGCCGACTGGATCGAGGAGACGATCGACCAGGTCGGTGGCGACGGCTTCATGATCTCGCCCGCCACGCTGCCCTCGTCGCTGGAGGACTTCGTCGACCTCGTGGTCCCCGAGCTCCAGCGCCGCGGCCTCGTGCGCGCGGACTACATCCCGGGCTCGACCCTGCGAACCCTGCTCACGGAGGACTGAGCTCACCATGTCCAACCCCCACCAGCGCCAGCTCCACCTGGGCCTCAACGTGCTCGCCGCCGGGATGCACCCGGCGGCGTGGCGCCTGCCGTCCTCCAACCCGCTCGGGTTCGTGGATCCCGCCGAGTGGAAGGAGATCGGCCGCCTGGCCGAGCTCGGCACGCTCGATGCGATCTTCCTCGCCGACAGCCCGTCGATCATCTGGGCGCCGGTCGGCCAGCCGCCCCTCGGGCTCGACCCGGGCGTGCTGCTCGCCAAACTCGCCGGCGACACCGAGCACATCGGCCTGGTCGGCACGGTGTCGACCTCGTTCGACACGCCCTACGGCGTGGCCCGCCGGTTCTCGTCGGTCGACCACCTCAGCGGGGGCCGAGCCGGCTGGAACGTCGTCACCGGCACCGACCCGACCGCCGCGAAGAACTTCGGCTCCGAAGACCACCTGCCGCGCGAGGCCCGCTACCGCAAGGCCGAGGAGTTCGTCGACGTCGTCACGCACCTGTGGGACTCGTGGGACGAGGACGCGATCGTCGCTGACAAGGCGTCGGGCGAGTTCGCGCGCGAGGACCGCATCCACCCGATCGCGCACGATGGCGAGTTCTTCCACGTCGAGGGGCCGCTGACGCTGCCGCGGTCGCCGCAGGGGCGGCCGGTGATCGTGCAGGCGGGCGGGTCGCCGCCCGGCCGCGAGCTCGCCGCCCGGCATGCCGAGGCGGTCTTCTGCTCGCTGGGCACGATCGAGGACGCGCACGCGTTCACCGCCGACATCCGCCGCCGCGCCGCCGCCCACGGCCGCGGCCCGGACGCCATCCGGATCCTGCCGGGGCTCTCGTTCGTGCTCGGCGGGACCGAGGCCGAAGCCAGGGCGCGCAACGACGAGCTCAACGAGCTCGCCGGTCAACAGCGCTACGACAACTTCGCCTGGCAGATCGGCGTCGACGCATCGGAGCTCCACCCCGACAAGCCGCTGCCGCAGTGGCTGCTCGACACGAAGGAGCTCAGCGCCGCAGGCTCCCAGGGCGCGCGCGAGATCGTGGTGAACATCGCGCGGCGCGAGCCGACGCTGACCGTCCGCGAGCTGCTCGACCGCGTGATCACCTGGCACCGCTTGATCGTCGGCACGCCCGAGCAGGTGGCAGCGTCGATCGAGGAGTGGTTCGCCGCCGGCGCCGTCGACGGGTTCAACCTCATGCCCGACGTGTTCACCTCGGGCCTGGAGCCGTTCGTCGAGCACGTCGTGCCGCTGCTGCGCAAGGCCGGGATCTTCCGCGAGGAGTACACCGGCTCGACGCTGCGCCACCACCTGGGGCTCGAGCGGCCCGTGAGCCGCTACGCCACCACCTCCGACCGGAAGATCGCATGACCGCATCACTCCGCCCCTTCGGCCGCACCGGCGCCTGGGTCAGCCCGCTGACGCTCGGCGCGATGAACTTCGGCGCGCGGGCCAACACCGACCACGCCGAGGGCATCCGCACGATCCACCGCGCGCTCGACGCGGGGATCAACATCATCGACACCGCCGACGTGTACTCCCACGGCGAGTCCGAGGAGATCGTCGGCAAGGCGCTCGCCGGCGGACGGCGCGAGGACGTGTTCCTCGCGTCGAAGGTCCACGGCCAGATCGGCGGCAACGTCCACCACCGCGGCAACTCGCGCCGCTGGATCTACCAGGCGGTCGAGCACAGCCTGCGGCGCCTGGGCACCGATTGGATCGATCTCTACCAAGTGCACCGGCCCGAGGAGGAGACCGACTTCGAAGAGACGCTGGGCGCGCTGACCGACTTGGTCCGCGAGGGCAAGATCCGCTACATCGGCACGTCGACCTTCGACGCGTCGCAGGTGGTCGAGGGGCAGTGGATCGCGGAGCGCCGCGCGCTGCAGCGGGTCGTCGCCGAGCAGCCGCCGTACTCGATCCTCACGCGCGGGATCGAGCGCGAGCTGCTGCCGGTGGCGCAGCGCTACGGGCTCGCCGTGATCCCCTGGAGCCCGCTCGCAGGCGGCTGGCTGGCGAACCGCCACCAGCGCGGCGTCGAGCAGCCGCGCTCCGGTCGCGCCGACCAGTTCCCGGCCCGCTTCGACCCGGCGCACCCGGCGAACGCGGCCAAGCTCGAAGCGGCGATCCTGCTCGGCGAGCTCGCCGACGAGATCGGCATCTCGCTGATCGAGCTGTCGGTCGCGTGGACGCTGGAGCATCCGGCGGTCACCTCGGTGATCATCGGCCCGCGCGACGAGGCCCAGCTCGAGGACCACCTCCGCGTCCCCGAGATCACGCTCACCGCCGACGTGCTCGATCGCATCGACGAGATCGTCCCGCCCGGCGTCAACCTCAACCCGCTCGACGCGGGCTGGATCCCGACGTGGATCGCGAAGCCAGGCGCGCGCCGCGGCGGCGTCCACGCCGAGCGCACGCCGACGTGGCCGCAGGCGCACTCGCCAGCGACGCGCGTGCCGGCGGCCTCAGCGGCCTGACGTAGGGAGCGACCCCGGCGGCCGGCTCGGCCGCTGGGGGCGCGCCTGCGCGGTTTCGGCGCGATGCACCGCGAAACAGACTCAAGATCGCGGTCGCGAAGCGACCCTGGACCGCGGTCCGTTTCGGGGTTCGGCGGCCTAGCGGCGGCCGAGGCGGTGCGGCATCAGCGCAGACGGCCGTGGCTCGTCGGCGGCGGGCCGTCCGGTCGGCCGTCGGCGCGCTGCTGCTCGACCGCGTGGATGCCGGGCCCGACGGCGATGACGCGGATGCGGCCCTGGGTGAAGCGGCCGTCGTAGACGACGACGAAGAAACGGCCCTTGCCTGCTGGCCGCACGGTGCGCACGTCGCGCGGCGTCTGGATCGTCACCCGCTGCACGCCGGGCGCGGCGGCGCCATAGATCACGGTGCGGCCCGGGAGCGTGCGCCGCGCGATGTCGGCGGGAGTCGGGTCGCCGGGGTCACCTCCATCTGGGCCCCCGGACTGCTCGAACCAGACTGGGTGCGCCGCGTCGGGTGGCACGCTCGCGGCGCCCGACGTCGAGCGGGCGTTGACCCAGCTCAGCTCGCCAGTCCGGTCGTTGAGCATCCCGGGGCGGCCGTCGACGATCTGCCCAGGGAACGACGGGACCCGGGGCTCGCGCGCCGCTGCCGCCTGGACGCCCCACGGCGGGCCGCCCTTCGGGTCGACGGCGCGGGCGTCGATGCGGCGGCGGCTCGGCGAGAAGTCGGTGTAGCCCGTGTGCGTGGTCGTGCCGTCCGGGTAGCGGAGGCGGAGCCGCAGGTTGCTGAAGGGCCGCGCCGCGTCTGGCTGGAGCATCGCGAGGACGGCACCGCGCGGTCCGACGGTCGCCTTAGGCTGTTTGCCGCGCGGCAGGCCTTGGACCTCAGCCGCGACGACTCCGGGATAAACCCCGGTCAGCGTGACGCGGGCGATCTTCGGCGTCGCGCTCGCGGGGTCGTCGACGTAGACCGTTGGCGATGCGCCGAAGTAGGCCCGGCTTCCGTCGGTGGGATCGCGCCGGTTCGCGAGCGCTGACAGAGAACACCCGGAGGACATCGCCAGAAGCGGACCGCCCCGAGCCTCGTCCGGCCCGGCCGCCGCTCCGCGCGGCTCGCGGACCACGCCGTCGACGAGCGGGCCGAACGCCGCGCACTGCAGCGGGGCGCCCTTGCCGGTCGGCCGGTTCGTGACGGCGGCCCAGGTGCGGGCCGCCCACGGCGGCCCGCCGGCCGGGTCCTTGGCTGCCGGGCCGATCTGCTGTGAGCCCGGCGTCTCCTCGCGGGTGAAGCGCTGAGCGAACGCCCGCTCGACCTCGCGCACGTCGCGCCACGCGGGCCGGCTCGGGCCTGGGTCGTAGGGGCGGCCGTTGTCGCCGAGGAAGGTGGCGTTCTCGCGGTTCAGCGTCGCGATGGCGCCGCTGCGCAGGCGGGCGCGCAGCTCCAGCGCGGCGGGGTCGCTGCGGCCGTCGAGGATCGCCGCGAACGCCCGGGTCTTGGGGTCGAGGCTGACGGGCCGCGCTCCGGCGGGCGTCCGCAGCTCGAGGCGAACGACCTCGGGCGATGCGACTCCGATGGCGATCGTGCGCGCGGGCGCGACGGGGTAGAAGAAGCCGCGCGCGGCGCCGTTGGTCGATGGGACGAGTCGGCGGAGCGCTGCGACGATCGGCTGGCGGTCGTCGACGCGGCGGCAGGCGTTCGGCGTGCTCGGCTCGCCGAGAGGGAAGGCGGCAGCGCCGCTCGTGGCGTAGTTCACGGAGCTGAGCTGCTGCTGCGCGTGCACGCACGTGAGGCTTGCGAGGAGTTTGGCGTCGGGCTTCTCGGTCTCAAGCCTGACCGCGCCGCGCGCGAGCGGGTGCGCGAAGTCAGTGGCCGGACCGGACTGGACCGCCCACGGCATCGCGTTCTTGTCGGGGTCCGGCGTCTCGACGTCGCCGGAGTCGGCGAGCTTGACGTCGCGAGTCTCGCCGGAGGAGTCGGTGATCCGCAGGTGGGGACGCGTAACCTCCGGCAGCCCGCGCAGGACGGCGAGGAAGGCGCCGTCGCGGCCGAACCCGAGCGGCGTGTCACGGTCGCCGCGACGCAGCGCCACCGCGCGCACGTCGGGCCCAGCGATGCCGACCACGAGCGTGCGCGGCGACATGCCGCCGCGGCCGACCGCCGCGCGGGCGCCGACCTGGAC
>JAEYAL010000223.1 GCA_023404805.1 Actinomycetes bacterium
GCCCGCGACGGCCGCGACCGCCGCGCGGGCCTCGCCGATCAGCGCATCGACCTGGCCCTTGACGGCCGGCGGCGCACCGGCCGACAGCCCCGGGTTGATCCGGCCCTGCACACCCTGAAGCCCCGACGCGACGGCCGCCAGCCGCGCCGCCGAGGCATCCATCCTCGCGTCATCAAGGACGATCCGCACGCCGCTCAGGCCCCCGCCGCGCGGCGCATCTCATGCTCGAGCTGCCCAGCCACGCGCTTGACCTGTAGCTCCTACCGGTGCTGCTCGGCCCGCACCTTCGCCGCCCCGGCGCGCATCGCCGACGACGCCGCCTGCAACCGGCCCGCCGCCGCCAGGATCTGCGCCGCATCAGCCGTAGCAGCGGCAGACGCCAGCGCGACGAAGGGCCCGCCGCCCGCGACCCTTGTCGCCGCCATCGCCGACGCCTGCGACTCCAGCTCAGCCACCAACGACAACAACTGCCCAGCGCCCTCCAGCATCTGACCAGGATCCCCCGGCGGCTTGGGACCAACCATCGCCTGCGCCTGAGACAAGAGCGACATCGACTTGGAGTTCGCGGCAGTGCGACGCGGAACCGCTAACCGCGGATGCGGCGGCTGATGGTGGCTGCGGCGTAGCCGGCAGCCGGCGTCGCGGTGACCGTGACCAGGACGCCCTTGCGGCGGCTCACGCCGCGTGGCAGCTTGAGCTTGGCGCTCCACTTGCCGGACTTCACGGGAGTCACGCGGGCGGTGTAGGTGACGCTGCGCTTGCGGCCTGCCGGGCGTCCGCGCACGGTGACAGTGACCTTGCTCGCCGAGCCGGGCTTCACGCTGCCACGCGGCTGGATCACCGTCGCGCGCGCCTTGAGCTTCGACGGCGCGTCGAGCCGGAGACCGGTCGCAAGCGGCTTGTCGCCGGGTTGCTCCCCAGGCTTGTCGCCGGGCTTGTCGGCGTCCTTCGGGTAGTCGACCGCCACCGCTCCGGGCGCCCCGCGGTTCCCCGCCTCGTCGATCAGCGCGACCTCCACGCGGTACAGCCCAGGCGCCGCCAGCTCGACGTCGACACTGCCCTTCGCCGCCCGGTTCGCTTCCGAGCAGTTGTTGCCGCCCGCATCGCAGACACGCAGCACGTAGCCAGAGATGAACGGCTCGGTGGCGGCCACGCTGACGGTTCGCCGACCGCCGCTCCCGGGCGTGAGCGTGAGGCCGGGCGCCGCGGGGCCGCTGGTGTCTCGCCGGTAGTTGACGACGGGCGACAGCCCGACGTTGCCGGCCGCGTCGGTCATCTCGATCTGCACCGTCGTGCGGTCGCCATCGGCACCGAGCGGCACGTCGGCGGATCCGAACAGCGCGACGTTCTCCCACCGGCACGTGAGCGGATCAGCCGTGCCCGTGCAGATGCGCGCGCGCGTCTTCACGACCGGCGAGCCATCGTCCCGCACAGGCTGAGACCACTCGACCTTCGCCGTCGCGGTGTTCAGGATCGCGTCCTCACTCACCGGCGGCGACGGCGCTGTCCGGTCGACCTTCACCTCGACGGCCCCGCTGGTCGCGATGTTGCCAGCCGCATCGACGGCCCGGGCCTGGACCTGATGGAGCCCGTCCTTCACGCCCTCGATCGCGGCCTGTCCGCTGAACCCTGGCCCCAACCCAGGGACCGATGTGTCCGAGCACGGCAGCACCGACCAGTCGACACAGCCCGCGTTGTTCACCGTCTTCGACACCGATCCGTCGACGACGAGTTCCAAACGCTTCAGACCAAGCGTGTCCGACCCGACCATCGACGCCGTCGCCCCGCCCGGCCCTACCCAGCCATTGCTGAGACCCGAGAGCGTCGGAGACGACGCGGTCGGCGCAGTGTTCTCCTCGACCGTTACGACCGACGAGTAGATGACGGCGGCGAAGTCGTAGAGCGGGCCGCCGGTGTAAGCGCACGACGAGGACAGGCACCATGCCCCTAGTTCAACAGTCTGTTCTCCTGGTGCGATATCGAACTCCTCGTAGCTTCCCTCGGGCGGTTCGTTGCACTCCCAAGCTCCCAGCGGCACTACACACGATTCGAGGAGCTGGCCGCCGGCCTCCAGCCTGACCTCCCACGCTTGATCGATCGACTGAAGTCGTCGCGTGTATTCGATACGGCGGACCTCAGACCCTGAAGGCACCGTTAGCTGCATGGCCGCGACTCGGCCGTTGGGCGTAAGCGGTCCAACAGCCTCCGGCGGCTGAGATATCCAACGAGCCGAGTTGAACGAGACTCGGCTGTCGCCACCTTGTTCTCCCGACACGCAATAGTCGCCCGCGGCAACCGGGTCGCCGACGCGGATAGTTGTTGTCCAAGCCGTGCTTCGTTTTGAGGGCGAAGCAGCGCAGCTCTTAATCTGGAACGTCCCGGCTGAGGCCGACGGCCCCCAAACGAAGCCGCCCCACGCAGCGAGCAGGGCCGCCGCCACGCGCCGTCTCATCGACGAACCTTCACGCGCATTGTCAGAGAGCGCCACGTCGATCCGTCTGCACTTTCCGCCCAGACCACGACGAACCGCGGCCGCTTGCCCGCTCGAACCGATCCCCGCATCCCGTTAACGATGGAAGGCGTACCCTTTCCGCTGATTTGCACCCGGAGCCGCCCCTTGCGCCGATTCGAGGTCCGGCGGACGGTCAGCGTCCCGCGTTTCCAGGAGACTGCGACCCCTGGTCGCCAGAGCCGAAGTTCCGGTCCCTCGCTGGATTCGGCCGACGATTCCGATGTGACTTGGAGCTCGGGCGGAATCGGCGCTGTTTTTGGGCGCTCGGTTATCAAGCCGTCGAACATCGGCTTCGCCCTTTCCCCGTCTACGCGCTGCTTCTTCTCGCTCGTCTCAGCCGTGAAGGTTGCAATTGTGGCTCGCAGCTCAGCGACCGTTTCGGGACGCGAACGGGTGGCCGTCGCCGCAACCAAGGCGCCAACCGCAGCGGTCGCAGAGCTGGAACCTTCGTACCACGCCGGACGCAAGCCCGAGCATCCCGGACCAACGAGTTGACCGTCGGCAACCGGCACGTTGGGACAGAGGGAGCCGTCGTCGGAACCCGCGCCGACCGTAAGCACTGATTGCGATGCGAGCGGCGCAACCACCGAGGCATCCGCAGCATTCCCCATCGCGGCAACAAGAATGCCCTGGCTGAGCGCAGCGATCTTCGCTGCGTCCTCCCACTGGGCTACATCAGCGCTCCTCTGGACATATTGGGACTCCGCCATGACCACCGAGCCGATGGAAGCGTTCTTCTGAGCCGCCCAAAGTCGGCACAGCCGTACTCCCTTCGGGATGTCGGCCGGGACTATATGCGTCGCTGTTCCAACCGTCACGCGGACCGAGACTATCCGTGCTTGCGGGAAGATCCCGACAGTTCCGGACCCATTTCGGGGTGCGGCGATGATGGCGGCCATGCGCGTGCCGTGGAGATGGAGCCATGAGTCACCTTGCGGGAGCCCGCGCTTCGCCGCGACCTCAGCCGCCTCAGGCGTGGCCGGCTGCTCGGCGCCCGTCGGGTCTTCCACGCTCAGCCGGGCCACGATCGGCCCGTAGGGGTTGTCGGCGGGCGTGTCGTCGGTGACGGCGACGCCGGTGTCGAGCAGGCAGATGACCGGCCGCTCGAGCTTGGGCTGCGGCCAGGCTTCTTCCTTGACACGCTCGATCCAGTCAAGCCCGTATGCCTTCAGGATCGCCGGCTGCTCATCGGCGGCCGCGGGGGCAGCCGAGAGGAGCAGCGCGCCGACCCCGGCGAGCAGCATGCGGCGCCAGCGCTGGCCGCCGCCTCCCGGCCGCCCCTTCAGGGGCGAAGCCATGCGGCGGCTTCCGCCACCGCCTGGGCGTCCCTTGAGCGGAGACGAGCTCAACGGATGCGCACCTTGACGGGCAGGCTCTTCGCCTCGGCCGACGCGACGTCGGCGATCACGCGAAGGCGAGAGCGGAACTTGAACGTGATCCCTGACGACTGCCGGAGGCGGTGCTTGAAGGTCCAGAGGCCCTTCGAGCTGGTGCGGCGGGTCGCGATCGTGCGCCAGACACCGGCGTCGAGCACCTGGATCTCGACCCAGGTACCGGTCTTCGGCAACTGGTCAACGGTGACGTGGCCGCGGAGCCGGATCGTCCCGCGCGGGCTGACCACATGCCGCTTGGCTTTGATCGTCATCCCCGCACGGACCGACACCAGCACCTCTCGGGTGGCGCGGTACTTGGCCGAGTCGCGCTCATCGGCGAACGCGAAGCGCAGCCGGCGGCTGGCGGTCGTCGTCGGGCGGAACACGTAGCCGCCTTGGCTATCCGTGACGACGCGGTCGATCTTGGTCCACGGCGCCGCCGTGACGACAAGCTGCTCGAACACGTCGACGCTCGCGTTCGCGATCGGCTGGCCATCGGCGTCGACAAGGCGCCCAGTGACCACGATCTTCGCGCCGTAGCCGACTTCAACCGTGCGTTGCTCGCGGTCGACCACGAGCTGCGGATCGCGGTCGTCACCCTCGCTCGGAGGAGCGTCCTTGCCGCTCGGGCCGACCACGCCGTCCTTCACCTTGGCCGTCTGCGCAGACTCGGCGGTCGCCGTTCCTTCGCGGTTGGCGACCGTGACCCGGACGCGCAGGTAGCTGCCGACGTCGGCGTTCTTCACGACATAGGTCGACTTCGTCTCGTCGCCGATGGGGCCCCAGATCACGCCGTCGGTGCTGCGCTGCCACTGGTAGCCATAGCTGAGGCCGGCACCGCTCCAGGCGCCGTTCGCCGCCGTCAAGCTGTCGCCGACGCGGAGATCATCGGCCTGCCCCTTCGTCACGACGACACCCGGCAGCGTCAGGTTCGTCGGCGCGGGGACATTGTCGATTTCGAGCGTCCGCTCGGCAAGGACCGTCGTATTGCCTGCCGCGTCGGTCGCCTCGACTTTGAGAGCGTGTTTGCCGTCGGAGAGCTTCGTCGTATCGAAGTCGAACCTGCGTTTGACGACTTCGTCCCTCGGGCAGGGATACCAGGAACCGCCGTAGTCCGGGACGTCTGCCTCGTCGTAGCGGGCGCAAGTGCCGTGATGGTCCGGCCGCACGCGCATGATCTCCTGACCGTCAACCGTCGCGAGCAACTCGTAGAGCCCGCTTTGCCGATCGATTGCGCTCATGTCCAACGACTTCGAGCCGCTGAGCACACCTGGCTCGGTCAAGGTTCCCGACACGTCGACCTTCTCCGGTGAGTTGGCGTCGTCAACGTCGAACGCGAACCGATAGAACTCGGCGGTCAAGCGCGTTCGGTCATTCAGCGCGCACGTACCCTGGTGCGCCCCGCTGCACTGCACGTACATCTCGAGGTTCCACGTGTTTCGCGGAAGCCGCCAGTCAGCGACGTTTTCGGGCCCGTTGCCCTTGCGGGGATCGCCCCACTTGCAGCCGTAGGCTTCCGTGCACACCTCCAGGGGGTCGCGGCCCGACGGGCTTATCGCATCGGCGCGGTACTCCGGCGATGCCGACCTATCGTCGCCCTGCGTGGTGCGGACAGACCGGCGCACCTCGACTCGAGAGACCGGCACCGGCAGGTAGATCGACAGCATCGCGAGCCTGCCGAGCTGGTACGACGCTCCGGGATTGCCCGGCGTCGCCATGCGGAGCTCGATCGGCGCCCCTTGACCGCAATCTTCAGACGCGGTCGAGAACGACTGCTGGCTTCCCAGGTACCACTGGTGCCAGTGATCCACGTTGCCGTTGTTCAGCCAGATCGGCTTGCCGCTCGGCGTCGCGCACGCGTAGACCTTGTAGGGCTTGGCTTGCACGGCGGGCGCTACGGCGAGCGTCGCTGCGGATGTGATCGCGAACGCTGTGACGGCCGCGGCGAGCAGTGCTGCGGTCTTGGCGGTTGCGGTCTTGGTTTTCGCTGTCCTGGCGATGGTGCGCGCAGCAGCCGTCCGGCCGCTCGCGCGTGGTGCGAATCGGGACACAAGTTCCTCTAGTTCGAAATGGGCCTCTACTAGTAAGAGGCCCCGGCGAACCAAAATTCGCCCCCCTAACGACCGGGAGTTTTGTCACACAGCAAGAAACCGGTCAAACTCGGCGAGCGGACACCGACGTCTATATGCATGTGTTATGCGCCAAACGGCCTGTGAACTGGGGGCATTTGGCGAGTTGACGGACCGCCAACAGTTCCAGTACGTCCGTTCGGCAACCCAAAATGCGACCGGCCGTGGCCTCCGGCGCTGACCCCCCGAACGGCATCCCGGGGCGACGGCCCGGACGGCGCCCCTGGCCGCCGCCTCCACGCCCCCCCCCGGGACCCGACAACGGCGCGGCTCTACAAAAGTAGAACCTGGTTCACTTCCGCTTGCGCGCCCCCGCCACTGAGCGGTACTCTAAAAACTCGCCTGTGGGTTGGCAGTGTCCCAGCCGCCTCCGCAGGCAAAGCGTTCGCAGCGCATCACCGTCGGTCGTCAGGGACTTGGGGGCCAGCCGGTGCTCGTTTGACTCCGGGCATATGCACTGCGGCACAGCGGAACCGGACAGGGCCCGCTGAGTGAACGGCGGTGGGGCGTCTCCGGCGCCCCACCGTCCGATCGCGTGGCCAGCGCCGACCGCGGATCACTTGCTTCGCGGCCGTGAACAGCCGTTCAGCGCCTCTTTCACGCCCGCGAGCGGCGTCTCAGCCCGCCTCGCGCACGTGCGTGGGCTCGAGCAACCCCGAGGCCCGGTCGGCCGCCAGCGTGCCGAGCAACATCTCGCGGCCTCGCCGCGCCGCCCGCAGCGCCGTCTCCGGCGGGATCGCGAGGTGGTCGCAGCGCGCGACCCCGACGGCGATCCCATGCCACGCGCCCCACACGAACACCATCGTCGCGTCGATCGGAGCCTGCGGGATCTCGCCCGTGTCCATCGACTGCTTGAGGTCGGACGCCACGCCCATCAGCGTGGTCACCATGCGGCGGTCGAGCGCTTGCGCGGCCGCGTCGAGGTGCTCGGCGGGCGGATAGGCTGCGCGCACGGTCGCCATCCGCGACGCCACCGGGTAGTCGATGACGTGCTGCAGATAGACGTCGCCGGCCGCGAGCACACGCCGGATCGGCGATGACTCCGACTTGACCTGCTCCAGGTCGCGGTCGAGCAAGTCGAAGATGCCGTCGAGATAGGCGACCGCCAGGCCTTCCTTGCTCCCGAAATGCGAGTAGATCGTGCCGACCGAAACGCCGGCCAGATCAGCGATCTCGTCGATCTTGGCCCGCTCGACGCTCTTGCGCTCGAACACCTCGGCGGCAGCCAGGATCAGCAGCCGGCGCGTGCGCGCGCGTTTGCCCTTGGGCTCGGGCCACGGATCGTGGGACATATCGACCACCAGCGGACGGTAGTCACGCGCCACGGGCGCGGTCAATGCCGCTCGGCGCATCGGCGGTTTTTGCAGCTGACTTCGATTCTTTTCACCGCCCGATGCACCGGAGAACAGACTCAAGATCGGTGTCGCGAAGCGACCCTGGACCGCGGTCCGTTTAGCGACGGCTCGATGGACCCGAAAACAGACTCAAGATCGGGTTCGCGAAGCGACCCTGGACCGCGGTCCGTTTGCCGAGTGGCGCAGCGCCCGCCGGCCCACCAGCGTTCCGTGCCCGGCCCACTAGTGGTTCGCGTCCGGCCCCACCCAACGTTCTGCTCCGCGCCACGTGCGTTCGCGCCCGAGCCCACCCAGCGTTCCGCGTCCGGCCCGCGAGCGGTCGGCGTCCAGAACTGGCGACAAACGGGCGCCTCGCCGCTACCTTGCGTAGCGTGAGCACCGAAACCTGGCCTCTCTCCGCCGCCGCGACGCAGATCCTCATGGACCTGCGCGACGACGGCCCGGTCGCCACGACCGCGCAGACCATCTCGCGGCTGACGATCAAAGAGCTCGTGATGCGCGGCGACCTGCAGGTCGTCTCGATGAAGAAGCGTCGGCTGCGCAAGACCGAAGTCGTCGTGCGGACGAACCCCAATGGCGCGCGGCATCCGCTGCCCGAACCGCTTGGCGTGATGGTCCGCTACCTCCCGGCCAGCGCCGGCGACGACCTCGCCAAACTCATCAAGAAGGCCCGCAAGGCCAACACGACCCTCTTCTCCAAAGACCTCAAGGACGCGGCGCTCGCCGACCTCAAGGCCCGCGGCCTCGCCGAAGACCGCTACCGCAAGGTGCTCGGCTTCTGGCCTAGCAGCTTCGTCGCACCGACGGCCAGCGGCCACCAGTGGGCCGCCCGCGCCCGGCAGGACACCGCCGGCGCCGTCACGCTGCCCGCGATCGCCGAGCGCGACCCGCAGTTCGCGTTCCGCACCGCCACCTCGCTCGGCGCCCTGCTGCTGCTCGCGCCGGGCGGCCTCGCGATCGCCATCGGCCTGTCGCAGAAGTGGCGCGAGGGACTCGGCGCCGGCCTCGACGCGGCGATGGTCATCGACGGCGACTCCTGGCTCGACAACCTCGACGACACCCTCGGCAACCTCATCGACGTCATCGGCTCCGGCGACTTCGACGGCGCGTTCGACGCGATCGCCGACGCCGTCGACTCCGGCATCGACAGCGGCGTCAGCGATGGCGGCGGCGACGGTGGTGGCGGCGACGGCGGCAGTGGCTGTGGCGGCGGCGGTTGTGGCGGCGGAGGCTGCGGCGGCAGCTGAGACACGCCGTCTCACGAAACGACGAAGTGCACCTCGCATGACGACTTCCGACCTCTCCACCTGGCCGCTCTCGGCCCCGGCGACGCAGCTGCTGATTGACCTGCGCTACGACGGCCCGCCGGTCACCGACAACCGCACGCTGCTCGAGCTCACGGTGAAAGACCTCATCGCGCGCGGCCATATCCGCGTGCTCTCGCTGCGCAAGCGCTGGATGGGCTCGTACGCCGTGCGCGTCGCCGTCGGCGATCCCGCAGCGGCGGCCACGTTCCCGGCCACCCCGGCGCTGCTGGCGAAGTGGCTGCCGCAGACCGATGGTGAGGACCTCGGCAAGCTCCTGGCCGACGCGCCCCGCCTAGAGCGCCACCTGTACGCCGAACACCTGCGGTCGGCCGCGTACGCCGAGCTGCACCGCAGCGGCCTGATCCAGGAGCGCGTCAAGCGGACGCTCGGCATCTGGCCGAGCACCTTCATCGGCACCACCGACGCCGGCGACGAGCAGGCCAAGCTCGCCCCGGGCGCGATGCGCCCGTTTATCGCCGGGGCCGTCGCCGTGGTCGGCGGCGTCGCAGCCCATGACGTTGAAACGGTGAGCGCCGCACTCGACGCCGTCGTCGGATCCGTCAGCGTGGTCGCCCGCGGCATGGGACCGTCGTCGGGGAACCCCGGCTACGGCGTCGAAGGCGGTGTCGGCAGCGGGTGCAGCACCGGAGGGTGCAGCTCCAGCGGCTGCGCGAGCAGCGGTGGCTGCGGCGGAGGAGGCGGCTGCGGTGGTGGCGGAGGCTGCGGAGGCGGCGGCTCCTAACCGCCAAGCGCGCCGGTGCGCGCCGCTATTTGATCGGCCGCTTGGGCCCCTTCGGCGGACCGACGAGCCGCAGCGCCGCATGGGCCGGATCAAGCTTCGGGGCGATTCCGAGGACGCCCTCGAGCAGCATGATGGCTCCGGCCTTGGAGAGCGGCTCGTTGAGGTTGCCGCACTTCGGCGACTGCACGCACGAGGGGCAGCCGTGCTCGCACGGGCACTGCTTGAGCAGCGTGAGGGCGCTGGTGCAGAGGTCTTCGAAGCGGCGGTAGCCCTCGCGGGTTATGCCGATGCCGCCAGGGTGGCCGTCGTAGATGAAGATCGTCGGGCCCGCCGTCTGCATGTGGAGGTTCGTCGAGAGGCCGCCGATGTCCCAGCGGTCGCACATCGCCAGCAGCGGCAGGACGGCGATCTGCGTGTGCTCGGCGGCATGCAGGGCGCCGAGCAGCGCGTCCATCGGCAGGTCGCGCATCGCCTCGTGGGTCGGCTCGTACCAGAGGGCCTGCGTCTGGAAGGTGGTCGTCGGCAGGTCGAGGCCGATCAGGTCGATGGCCTCGTGGTCGCCGTAGCGCTTGCGCTGGTAGCCGATCACGGTCTCCGTCACCGACACCTCGCCGAAGCTCAGCTTCGCCCCGGCGACGTCGCGGCGGTCGAGGAGGCGGTCGATGGTGGTGGTCGTCTCGGTCTTGGGCTGCGTGTACCACTCGCCCTCAAACGGATCGACGACGGCCGTGCCGTTCACGACATCGAGGTCGCGCACGAGGTACGACTTGCCCAGGTGGAAGTAGACGGCGCCCTTGTGCACCGTCGCAAACGCGCGGCCCAGCTCGACCCCGCCCATGACTTCACCGGAGCGGCCGTCGACGACGATGACCTGCTCGGCGCTCGCCGACCGCAGCGACGTCTTGCTCGCCGGATACGAATCGGGCACCGCCAGCACGTGGCCGGCGGGCCGCTTGACCAGTCCGCCGCTGGCGACGAGCGCGTCGATCGCCGCGGGAGTCTCGGGCCCGAAGAACGGCAGGTCGCCCGGCACGATCGGCGCCTCCAGCGCGGCACACAGCAGATGCTGGGCGTGGATCTGCTCGCTGAACGGATCGAGGATCGCGTTCTCGACGGGGCGGTCCAGGAACTGGTCGGGGTTGCGGCAGAAGTACTGGTCGAGGGCGTCGTCGCCGGCGACGTAGAGCGCGAGGCCCTCCGACCGGCGGCCCGCGCGGCCCCACTGCTGTTTGAGCGAGGCGACCGTCCCCGGGAACGTCACGACCACGCACGCGTCGAGCGCGCCGATGTCGATGCCGAGCTCCAGCGCGTTGGTCGCGACGACCGCGCGCAGCTCGCCGCGCGTGAGCTTGGCCTCGATGTCGCGGCGCTGCTCGGGCGTGTAGCCGGCCCGGTACGGCGAGACCTTGTCGGCCAGCAGAGGCGCCTGGTCCTCGAGTTGCTCGCGGACCATCCGGCTGATCATCTCGACGCCCTTGCGCGCCTTCATGAAGCAGATCACGCGCGCGCCGCCCTTGACCAGGTCGACGACGATGTCGGCCGCCTCGGTGACCGCCGATCGCCGCGCGCCGGAGTCCTCGTCGAGCAGCGGCGGATCCCACATCGCGTACTGGCGCGGCGCCTGCGGCGAGGCGTCGTCGTCGATGAGGGCGATGTCGCCGATGCCTGTCAGCGCGGCGCCGAGCTCGGCCGGGTTGCCGATGGTCGCGCTCGCCATCAAGAAGCGCGGGTCGGTGCCGTAGCGCGCCGCGAGCCGGCGCAGCCGGCGCAGCACGTTGCCGACGTGGCTCCCGAACACGCCGCGGTAGACGTGCGCCTCGTCGATCACCACGACCGCGAGGTTCGCCAGCAAGTCGTGCCACGCCGCGTGGTTGGGCAGCACGCCGACGTGGAGCATGTCGGGGTTGGTGAGGATGATGTTCGCCTCGCGGCGGATGCGCGTGCGCTGCTCCTTCGGCGTGTCGCCGTCGTAGATCGCGGGCCGCAATGCTTTGAGGCCGAGCTGGTGGATCCGGCGGGCCTGGTCCTGCGCGAGCGCCTTCGTCGGCGCGAGGTAGAGCGCGCGGGCGCGCGGGTCGCCGAGCAGCACCTCGGCGGTCGGCACGAGGTAGCAGAGCGACTTGCCGCTGGCGGTGCCCGTCGTAGTGATGGTCGCGCCGTGCCACGCGGCATCGATGGCCGCCGCCTGGTGCTCGTAGAGCTCCCCCATCCCCTGCTGCGCGAGCGCCTCGCGCAGCGCCGGGTTGAGGTCGTGCGGGATCGGCGCGAACCGCGGGGGCCGCGCGCCCTCGCGCGCCTGGTGCACCAGCGTGCCGGCGCCGCGGCCGCGCGCGAGCAGCTCGGTCCAGGGGCGTTCGCTCGCGGTGGTCACGGCCATGAGGAACCAGCGTAGGGGGCGACGCCGCCACCCGCCGTAGCGTGGGCGCCGTGGTCGTCGCAATCAGCAGCCTTCTCCTGTTGAGCTGGCTGCTCGGCGTCGCGTTTCTCGGCTGCGGACTCCTGGTCGGCGCGCTCGCGGTCGCCAGCGCGCGCCGCCGCCGGACCGCGCTCTCGGCATGGCCGCGGGCCCAGACGACGCTGGTCGCGTGGGAGTTCGTGAGCATCGGCGACAGCGACGGCTACTACGCCCGCTACGCCTTTCGGCGCCCGACGGCAGGGCGATCGAAGGCCGCCCGTTCGAGCAGGAGGGGCACCACGAGGCCGGCCAGACCGGGGGCGTCGAGACGGTCCTCATCGACCCGCGCAACCCGGAACGGTTCCTGGAGCTGAGCTACGACGGCTCCGGCCTGCTGCGGTTCATCGCTGCGGCGCTCTGCGCGCTCGGTGTGGCGGGGATCGCGCTCGCGCTCAGCGGCCTCGCCGGATAGCCGCCGGGAACCAGGCTTGGGGAGCGCTATGCACGGGGCGTTTCCCGCCCGCACGGGTCCGCCCCAGCCCGTCCGCGAACACGTGGTTAGCTGAGTCCCGTGATCGTCCCCGAGGCCATGCTGCAGCGAATCGCCGATGCCACCGCCCGCGCGCACGGTGGCGATCCCGAGGCCGCGCTCGACGACCTGCTCGCGATCTGGGAGGAGCTCGGCGCCGCCGGCGACCCGCTCCACCGCTGCGCCGCCGCGCACGCCATCGCCGACCTGCAGGACGACGTCGCCGACGAGCTCCGCTGGGACCTCCGCGCGCTCGACGCCTACGGCCTGATCACCGACGACCGCGCTGCAGAGGCCGGGGTCGCCGGCCCGGTGTACGGGTTTGAGGCGTCGCTGCACCTCAACGTCGCCGACGCGTACCGCCGGCTCGGCGAGCCGTGGGACGCGCGCGACCACCTTGAGCTGGGCTGGGCAGCCGTCGACGCCCTCGGCGACGACTCCTACGGCCGGATGATCCGCGCCGGCCTTGACCGCCTCCGCTCGCGGCTCGACGCCGAAGAGGGCAGCGGCTGAGCGGCGCGGCCGTAGGTGACGCGCCGCGTGAGCCGCTCGAACGGCCCGCGCTCGCCGGCGGCGCGCATCCGGTCGGCCATCACCACCGTGGTCGCCCACGTCCCCGCGGCGAGCAGCGCGGTCGCGGTGACGCTGAGGTCGTCCGCGAGCCCGAGGACGTACGGCGTGAACACCACGAACCAGACGATCGACTGCGACAGGTAGCAGGTCATCGAGCGCTGGCCGGTCGCAGCGATCGCCCGCGGAAGCGGCGACAGCGGGCGCGCGATCCGCAGTGAGACCAGCGCGATCAGCGCCGCGTAGCCGAAGCCGCCGAGCACGCCGGTGGCATCGTGCAACGGGCCGAGGTAGGTGAGCGCCGCGTCGCTGGGCGCGGAGACCAGCTGGGCCGCCGCGAGCGCGACTGGCTGGGCGCCGATCACCGCGGCGCCGATGCCGAACACCGCCGTCGCCGCCAGCAGCCGCCGGTGCAGCTCCGGCTGTTCGATCACGCGCCGGCGTCCCGCCCAGATCCCGACGAGGAACGGGCAGGCGAGCCCGACGGGCCCGAGGAACGCGATCCACGGCTGCACCGTGATGCGTTCGGCGAACTGCGTCCACAGGTCGGGCGAGAGGACCGACGCGTCCGGCGCCGTCGTGCCGATCGCCAGCGAGTCCTCGCTCGGCAGCGCGCAGACCACGAAGAAGATCGCCGCCACGATCAGCAGCGAACGGTCCTTCCACCGCACCGCCCACGCGCCGACGAACAGCAGCACGCCGTACGCGGCCAGGATGTCGCCGACGAACAGCACCATCGCGTGGACGAAGCCGACCGCGAAGAGCACGCCGCTACGGCGCCAGAGCAGATGGCGGACTTGCTTCGGAGTGCCCGTCTGCCGGGCGACGATCCGGGCCACGCCGTAGCCGAACAGCAGCGCGAACATCGGGTAGGCGCGGCCGTCGACGAAGGTCGAGATGAGCCACGTGACGACCTGGTCGAGCGGGCCGCCGTCCTGCGGGAAGCCGCCGAAATAGGGCGCGCCCTGCAGGAAATAGTGGGAGTTCGCGAGCGCGATCAGGAGCAGCATCGTGCCGCGCGCGAGGTCGGGGCCGAGCGCGCGGTCGGCGATGGCCGTCGGCCCGCG
>JAEYAL010000014.1 GCA_023404805.1 Actinomycetes bacterium
CAGCGGCGACGGCGCCAGCTGCGGCGGCGCCGGGCACGGGCTCGCCGCCCCACACGCCGGTCTTGAGGGCGGCGGCAGCCGCAGCAGCAGCTGCGTCGGCCCCGGCGGGAGTGGTCGAACCGGGCTCGTTCATCGGGCGATTCCTGGCATCACGGCGTCGTGGGACATCACGGTCTTCCAGTTGATCGGCGCGTCGGCGCTGGGCTAAAGGCCACGGTCGACCGGAGATGTCATAAATCGCACCGCAGCGGTGTGGTTGCATGAGCGCAGCTCTTCGATCGACTCAGGGGGATACACGGTCGATGCTTCAAGTGGTGCAGCCTGATGGCCAGCTCATGACGCTCGCGGGTGCCGACCCGCTGCTCGATCCCGGGCGCCTGTCAGCGCTCAACTCGCTCGACCTGCTCAAGACGCCGCCGCAGGACGCGCTGACGGCGATCAACCGGGTCGCGAGCAAGCTGCTCGGCGTGCCGATCTCGGCGCTGTCGCTGATCTCGTGGGACCGCCAGATCACAGCGGGGCAGGTCGGCCTCGGCCCCGACGGCGGCACCGAGGTAATGGACGCGCCCCTCTCCCATTCCTTCTGCCAGCACGTCGTGCGGGCCAACGCGCCGTTCTCGGTGGCGGACGCTCGCGAGCACGACCTCGTCCGCCACAACGGCGCGGTCGAGGACAGCAACATCATCAGCTACGCCGGAGTCCCGATCCAAATCGAGGGCCAATGCGTCGGAGCCCTCTGCGCGTGCGACGTGGCGCCGCGCCGCTGGACGGACGGCGATCTCGGGGTGCTGCGCGACCTCTCGGTCCTGGCCGTCGACGCGCTCGAGCTGCAGCGCGTCCGGCGTGACGGCGGACTGCGCGACTCGCTCACCGGCCTGCCCCGCCGCGAGCTGTTCCAAGAGCACGTCGACCGGCTGCTCGCTGAGGAGACGGCGGGCGGGCCGCGGACGACGGTCGTCGCGATCGACCTGATGGCGTTCCGGCTGTTCAACGAGGCGTGGGGCCACGACGCCGGCGACCGGATCCTGGCCGTGGTCGCAGGGCGGCTGCGGCAGGCCGCTGGCGACCGCGACGCGGTGTGCCGCCTGGCCGGCGATGAGTTCATCGTCGCGATGCGCGCTTACGAGCCGCCCGCGCTGATCGTCGAGCGGATCCGGACCGCGCTGAGCACACCGCCGATCAACGTCGAAGGCGTCGAGCAGCCGGTGAGCGCCGAGTACGCAGCCGTCGCGAGCATCGAAGGCGTGCCCGCGGGCGAGCTGATCGACGATGCCCTGGCGACGCTGTCGGCCCTGAAAGCCACGCGCGCGGCGACTTCTTCCGAGCCGCATGGCGAGGCCCGGCAGAAGCTGCGTCTGCGCAACGCGATCGGCGGCGCAGAGCTCCGCGATGAGCTCGAGCTGCACTACCAGCCGCTGCATTCGCTCTCGACCGGGAACGTGTGCAGCCTTGAGGCGCTGCTGCGCTGGCGCCATCCGGAGCTTGGGCTCGTCTCCCCGATCGACTTCATCCCCCTCGCCGAGCGGACGGGCGCGATCGTGCCGATCGGCGACTGGGTGCTGCGGCAGGCGTGCCGCGACGTCGCGCGCTGGCGCCAGCTGCCCGGCTACGAGCATCTGACTGTCGCCGTCAACGTCGCGCCCGAGCAGGTCCGCGTCGCGAGCTTCGATGACGCGGTCGAGCGCGCCCTGCAGGCGGCGGGGCTGCCGCCGTCGGCCCTCGCGCTGGAGATCACCGAGCGCACGATCCTCGACGACAGCGCGGCCGAACGCCGCACGATCGACGCGTTGCGGGCCCGCGGCGTCGACCTGCACCTCGACGATTTCGGCACCGGGTTCTCGTCGCTGGGCTACCTCACGCGCTTCCCGCTGCAGGTGCTCAAGATCGACCAGATGTTCGTCGCGCGGCTCGGCATCGACCCCAAGGCGACCGCGCTCGTCGAGGGCATCATCGCGATGGCCGACGCCGTCGGCCTGGAGACGATCGGCGAAGGCATCGAGACGGAGTTTCAGCGTGACGCCCTCACCACGATGGGCTGCACCCAAGGGCAGGGCTACCTGTTCGCGCGGCCCAGCCCAGCGGAGGAGATCGAGCCGCTGCTGACGACCGCCAGCTGACCGCGCCTCAGGCGCTGATGATCTCGAGCACGTCCTCGGCGAACTTCTCCAGGAACGCCGGGCCGACGCCCTTGATGGCGCCAAGCTCGAGCTCGTTCGCGGGGCGCACGTCGGCGATCGCCTCGAGGGTGCGGTTCGTCGCGACGGTGTAGGCGGGCTTGTCGGCTGCGGCCTCGCGGCGCCAGACGACGAGCGCGTCGTAGAGCTCGGGATCTGGGTTGTACGGCGAGGGCTCCTGCGCGCCGCCGCCTCCGCTCCCGCTGGAGCTGCGGGCCTTCTTGAACGCCTTCGGCGCGGGCAGCCCGAGATCGGGATCGCAGATGTCGCAGCAGCGGCCATCGGGCGCGCCAGCGCTCGGGTCGCCGAAGTGGTCGAGGAGCGTGCGGCGCCGGCAATCGTCGCCGAAGCCGTAGGACTCGATCGCCCGGTAGGCGCGCCAGCCGCGGTCCTTGGCCTCGCGGTACTTGTGGCCGACGCGGCTGCCGTCGAGCTGCGGCGCGAGCGTGAGCCGCAGCCGCAGGCCGTGGACCGGTTCGAGCGTGACCCCGCCGGACTGCTCGATGATCGCCAGCGCGGTGCGGTCTTCGTCGCGCGAGGGCTGGTCCATCTCCAGCACGCCGTGGTCGGACTGGCGCAGCAGCCGCTGGTGGTAGGCGTGCACCGCCTCCGGCTCGACGAGCCGCTGCTGGTTGAAGTGCACGAGGCGCGAGAGGTCCATCCGGGACGCGAGGAGCAGCGCACGGGCAGGCGCGCCGTCGCGGCCACCGCGGCCAGCCTCCTGGTAGTAGGCCTCGACCGAGGTCGGAAGCGCCCAGTGGCAGACGAGCCGCACGTCGGCCTTGTCGACCCCCATGCCGAACGCGTTCGTCGCGACGATCACCTCGGCGCGGCCGTCCATGAACGCCTGCTGCACGCGGGAGCGCTCCTCTGGCGGCAGGCCCGCGTGGTACGCCTCGGCGCGCAGGCCATCGCCCGAGAGCAGCTCCGCGACGGCCTCGGTGTCCTTGCGGGTGCCGCAGTAGACGATCGCAGGCCGCAGCTCCGGATCGGAGAGGGCGCCGAGGAGCACGCCGCGTTTGGCGTCGACGGTGCCCTTGCCTTCAAACGTCATCACGTCGAAGGAGAGGTTCGGCCGGTCGAAGCCCGAGCGGACCATGGCCGCGCCCTCGAGTCCGAGCTGCTTGACGATGTCGGCGGCGACCGCCTCCGTCGCGGTCGCGGTCGCGGCCATGACCGGCGGGCGGCCGAGCCGCTCCAGCGCCTGCGGCAGGCGGCGGTAGTCAGGACGGAAGTCGTTGCCCCACTCCGAGAGGCAGTGCGCCTCGTCGATCACGAACAGGTCGACGCCGCGGTTCGCCAGCACGCCGAGAAACGACGGCGACCCGAACCGCTCCGGCGAGCAGAACACGATCCTGGCGGCGCCCGAGCGCAGCGCGTCGTAGGAGGCGCGGCCGTCGGCGTCGGACATCCCCGAGGCGAGCATCACCGCGGGGTGGCCATCCGCCGCCAAGCGGCGCAGCTGGTCGGCCATGAGCGCCACGAGCGGCGTGACCACCACGGTCAGCCCAGGCGTGGCGACGCCAGGGAGCTGGTAGCAGAGGCTCTTGCCGCCGCCCGTCGGCATGACGACGAGGCTGTCGCGCCCCGCGAGCGCCGCTTCGACGGCTTCGCGCTGGCCCGGGCGGTAGCCGGAGAGGCCGAAGTAACTAAGCAGCGCATCGGGCTCGAGCGGGCCGTCGTAGTAGCGGAACGCCGCCGGGCTCTGGGGCGGCGCGGCGGACGACTGCGCGCTGGGCGCCGTGCCGTACGAGCCGCCGCGCGGCGCCGGCCGGCGCTTGGTGAGCGCGCCGAGCGCCTCGGCGAGTGGCCGCGCGTCGACCTGCTGCTCGGGGTTCAGCGCCTTCCAGCCCGCGCGAGCCTCGGTGAGCGCGCCGTCGAGGGAGAGATCGCGGACGCCCGCGGCGGCTTCGGCTTCGAGCCGCTGCAGGAGCACGGGAACGGCGTCGTGGAAGCTGGGCACCGCCCGACGATATCGACGCGGCCGGACCCAACCGCCCGTCCGTGCGTGTGTTGGAACACCTCCGCGCGCAAGTTGCGACAAACCGGTGCACTTCTGGTTGACTGCGGCGCGTGTCGAAACGCGCCGTCGCCCTGTCCACGCTGCTCGCGGCTGCCGCGGCGGCAGCTCTTGCCCCTGCTGCCAACGCCGCGTTCCCCGGCACCAACGGTCAGATCGCCTACGGCTTCTCGAAGTACGACCAACGCGCCAAGGACGCCGGGTTCGCCGGGCAGGGCGCGCTGTTCTCGCTCAACGCCAATGGCTCCGGCGCGTTCGCCTTCCCCGACGATCCGGACTCCAACGACGGCGAACCCGCCTGGTCTGCAGACGGCCGTCTCCTCGCGTACGCCCGGCTCACGAACGGCGAGCAGAACGGCATCGTGGTCGGGGCGCTGGATGCGTGGGCGTCCGCTCGGCTCGTCGTCCAATCCGACAGCGCCGACATGCCCGCGTTCTCGCCCGACGGCACCACGCTGGTCTACAGCGACTACGGCAAGGGCATCTTCACGGCGCCGGTGAACGCAAGTGCGAGACCGAAGGTGCTGGTCAAGAACGCCAAGGGCTGGCTCAACCTCGGGCCGAGCTATTCGCCCGACGGCGCCACGATCGTGTTCTCGCGCTACACGACCACAAACAAGCCCAGGAAGTACCGCAGCCAGATTCTCGCGGTCGACGCCAACGGGGTGAATCCGCGAGTGGTTGTCGCCCAGGACGAACACCACTTCTACCCCGACGCACCCGACGTCTCCCCCGACGGCACCAAACTCGTCTTCGCCGCTTCGACGTCGGAAGGCCGCTCAGCCATCTGGGAGTCCGCATTGGACGGCACGCAAACCCGAGTGCTGGCGCTGGCGCCTCGCAACAGCTTCCTTGCGACGCCGGTGTGGTCGCCCGATGCCGCCAAAGTCGCGGCCACCGTCGTCAAGCCATCAATCAAGCGGGGCAGCGCGCTCGTCACGGTCGACGTCGCGACCGGCGCGCTTAGCACCGTGCGGAAGGTCAAGAAGGCGCTGATCGCCAGCCCGAGCTGGCAGCCGCTTCCGGCCGCGCCGGCGCCGGCTGGCTAGCGCTCGCCCGCGAGCCGCCGGATCCGCGAGCGCTCGGCGGCGCGGCGCGGGTCGGTCCGCGGCAAGCTCGTCGCGAGCTGGCGACTGGCTTCAAAGTCGTCGCGGCCGGTCGGCGTGCGCAGCCACGCCTCAAGCAGCGCCGGCTCACCTGACGCGAGCACAGCGGCTCGGAGCTGGTCGTCGATGCGGTCGCGCAGCTCAGCGACGCGCGGCACATCGGAGTGCGGCATGAGCGGGCCCGCGTAGTCCTCAAGCGCCTCGCCGACGCGCTCCTCGCGCACGAGCCGCTCGATCCGCACGACGTCGCACGCGACCTGGCCGGTGAGCCGGTACGGCCGCTCCCCGAGCAGCGGGCCCAGCACGGGCCGCAGCCGGTGCAGCTCTGAGCGCACCGAACCGGGGCGGCCGCGCTCGCCCCAGACCTCGAGCGCGAGCTGCTCCGCGGTCATCCCCTCCTCCCGCAGGAGCAGGAGCAGCAGCAGCTCGGTGTGCCGCGGCGAGAGCATGTGCTCGGCGGCGCCGATGCGCAGCAGCCCGCGGTCGCGCCCGAGGACGGTCAACGAGGCTGTGCCCACGTCCTCCCCCGCCTGCTCGGCTTGGAACGCGAGCTCGCGTTCGACGAGCCGCGCGGCCATCGACACGACGGCGAGGCTGTGGGGGTGGGCGGTGCCGAGCGCGCCCGTGAGGTCGAGGACCCCGAGCGCTTTGCCGGTGACGGGATCGCACACGGGCGCGGCCGAGCACGTCCACGGGTGCACGGTCTCTGCGAAGTGCTCGGCCGAGAAGACCTGCACCGGGTGCCGCTCGGCGAGGGCCGTGCCCATCGCGTTCGTGCCTGCCGCGCCTTCGGACCAGACCGAGCCGCGCTCCAGGTGCACCTCGCGCGCCGCATCGAGCATCGCCGGGCGGCCGTCGATCCACAGCAAGGTGCCGTCGGCGTCGCAGACCAGCGCGACATGCTCGGTGTCGCCGACGTCGTCGAGCAGCCCGCGCAGGATCGGCACCGCGATCGAGAGCGCGTGTTCGCTCCAGCGGCGCGCCACGGCGCCCTCGTCGAGCGGCACTGGCGCAAGGCCGTGGTCCGGGTCGACGCCAGCCTCCACGCTGCGCTGCCACGACCGCGCGATCACCGGGCGGACGGTCGGCTCGGTGCCGCCGCGGCGATCGAGCTGCGGCGCCCAGCTGCCGCCAAGCAGCCGGTCGCGGGCTTGGGCGATCTCGCGCGCACGGGACCGCCGATCCGCTCCGGCGACGATCGCAGCCCAGTGCTCCATGCCTTCCAGTGTGACGCATGTCCACGCCGGAATGCGGAGGGTGCGGACGGTCGCGGCGCTTCGGCGGTCAGTGCTCTCCATCACACGGGTGCGACGTGGCTGCGACCCCGGGAAGCGGAGCATCGATCTCGACGCACCAACCCCTCCTCCGTGGAGCCCGCCATGAGCACGCAGCTGCAAGTCAACCCTGAAGCCCAGGCCTTCGCCCGCCAGCACCACCGGATGCTGATCGGCGGCGACTGGGTCGACGCCCACTCCGGCAAGACCTTCGACACCTTCAACCCGGCGACCGGCGAAGTCCTCGCGACGCTCCCGGCGGGCGACTCCGAGGACATCGATCGCGCGGTCAAGACCGCCCGCGCGGCCTTTGAGCACCCGTCCTGGCGCGACATGCACCCTGCGACGCGCGGCAAGCTGCTGCACAAGCTCGGAGATCTGATCCTCGAGCACGCCGACGAGCTCGCGACGCTCGAGACGCTCGACAACGGCAAGCCGTTTGCTGTGGCGCGCGCAGCCGACATCCCGCTCGCTGCCGACCTGTTCCACTACATGGCCGGCTGGGCGACCAAGCTCAACGGCTCGACGATCTCGCTCTCGGTCCCGTACATGCCCGACGCGCAGTTCCACGCGTACACGCTGCGCGAGCCGATCGGCGTCGTCGGCCAGATCATCCCGTGGAACTTCCCGCTGCTGATGGCCGCGTGGAAGCTCGGCCCGGCGCTCACGACCGGCTGCACGGTGGTGCTCAAACCGGCCGAGCAGACGCCGCTGTCGGCGCTGCGGCTCGGGGAGCTGATCCTCGAGGCCGGGTTCCCGGAGGGCGTCGTCAACATCGTCACGGGGATCGGCGAGGAGGCAGGCGCGCCCCTCGCGGCCCACCCGGATGTCGACAAGATCGCCTTCACCGGCTCGACGGAGGTCGGGAAGCTGATCGTGCGCGCCGCCGCCGACAACCTCAAGAAGGTGTCGCTGGAGCTCGGCGGCAAGTCGCCGAACCTGCTGTTCGAAGACGCCGACATGGAAGCCGCCGTGCCAGGCGTCGCCCATGCCGTGTTCTTCAACCAGGGGCAGGTCTGCTGCGCCGGCTCGCGGCTCTACGTGCAGAGCAGCGTCTACGACGACGTGCTGCAAGGCATGAGCGACGTCGCCAAAGGCGTGAAGGTCGGCGACGGCCTGGATCCGTCGACCGACATGGGCCCGCTCACGTCGCAGGAGCAGCTCGACCGCGTGACGGGGTATCTGAACATCGGCGAGTCCGAGGGTGCGCGCACGGTGGCCGGCGGCCACCGGATCGGCAACCGCGGCTACTTCGTGGAGCCGACGATCCTCGCCGACACCGACCACTCCATGAAGGTCGTGCAGGAGGAGATCTTCGGGCCCGTCATCGCCGTCGCGCCGTTCAAGGACGTCGACGAGCTCGCGCGCCGGGCCAACGACTCGGACTACGGGCTCGCCGCAGGCGTCTGGACGAAGGACCTCTCCAAGGCCCACCGCGCCGCCAAGGCGGTCAAGGCGGGCACCGTCTGGATCAACTGCTTCAACGTGTTCGACGCGGCCCTGCCGTTCGGCGGCTACAAGCAGTCCGGCTGGGGCCGCGAAATGGGTGCCGAAGTGCTCGAGAACTACCTGCAGGTCAAGGCGGTGACCACGCAGATCTAGGCAGCCGCGGTGAACGGCTGGCTGGACCGCCTTCTGGAGCCTCAAACGCAGCAATCTGGAATCTTCCAAACTGCGATTTCGGAGTCTCGCAAATTGCGGGTTCACGGCTTTTCTAGGGGCGTCATCCGAACGTCGCGATGGCGCCCACTCATCCGTTGAGCGGGCAGGCGCCAGCGCGCCTAAACCGGCTCCCGCCTGAGCGCCGGACGTACGGTGCCCGGCATGTTTGTCGTCACCATCACCAACGTCGCCGATCTCAACCAGGTGGACCACGCCGCGGACAAGCATCGGGCCTGGCTCGACTCGCATTTCGCGGACGGCGTCTTCGTGGCCGCGGGGCGCCGGGTCCCGCGCTCGGGCGGCGTGATCATCGCATCGGGCGTCGACCGCCACGAACTCGACGCGATCGTGAGTGAGGACCCCTTCAGCCTGGCTGGGCTGGCCCGCTACAACGTGGTCGAGTTCGAGGCCGACCGGGCGGCCCCGGAACTGAGGCACCTGCTGCCCATCGCTGAACCAGCGGGCAGCATCCGCCACTAGGGCGGCGCAGGCGCTAGGCCGCGGGGAAGCGCTGCGCCAGCGCCCGCAGGACGCGGGTGCGGTCCATCGCCGAGAGCAGGCCGTCGGCCTGCAGCTGCGTCGCGAGGTCGGTCGGCGCAAGCAGGGCGACGTCGCCGAACCGCAGCGCGCCGCCGAGCGTGCGCTGCGTCCCCGCCAGGCCTTTGGGCGTGACGAGGCAGAGCACCCCGCGCACCAGGGCGGCAGCCTCGATCTCGACCATCGCGGCGTTCACGACGGCGACTTGGTGGGCCAGGGCCGCGATCACGTCGCTGCGGTCCATCCCGGCGATGTCGAGATGCGGGGCCTCCCCCGGGAGCCGCTCGACTTCGACCTTGCCCTTCGCGGCGACCGGGCTGATCAGCCACACGCCAGACGGCGCGACGACGAGGTGCTCGATGAGCCCGGCGCGCGAGCGGCGGTCGGTCAACGACAGCAGACGGTCCGCGCTCGCTGGCCCCATCGCCGCGAGGACGGCAGCGTCGAGGTCGCGCTCCGGCGTCCACACGCCGTCGCGCGGAAGCGCCCGGGTCGGATGCTGCGGGCGGTCGCTGGTGCGCAACGGGCGCCGCGCGCGGGTGGTGCGCCGTGGCACGTCGTCGCGGCGAGGCCGCCCAGACGGCCCGCTGCGCGGCCCGAAGCCGCGACCGGATCCAGATGCGCCAAACGCGCCCATGGCTGAAAGTACGGTCAGATCGTCTCCAGATGGGAACGCCAGCGCGCCAACGTGGACGAATCGGCCGTCGGCCGTCCTTCCTGTAGGGCTATGGGCCGACAGGAAGGACGGTCGCCCCGTGGCGCCCCGAACGCACGCGGGGCGGGCCGTATGGCCCGCCCCGTGCATGCGACTGAGAGCGTCGGGGCCGCCGGAGTGGCGGCGGCCCTGATGGTGGAGGCGCCGGGGTGGCGGCGGCTCCTCCGGGCGGGTGGGCCCGGCTACTGGATGTTCTTGTAGACCTCGAACATCGGCAGGTACATGGAGATGACGACGAAGCCGACGATGCCGCCGATGACCATGATCATGATCGGCTCGATGATCGACGTGAGCGACTTGACGGCCGCATCGACCTGGTCCTCGTAGAAGTCGGCGACCTTGGAGAGCATGTCCTCCATCTGGCCGGTCTCCTCACCGACGGCCACCATGTGGGTGACCATCGCCGGGAACACCGTCGACTGCTTGAGCGGGCCGGTGATCGTGCCGCCGCCCTTCACGGACTGGATGACGTCTTCCATCGTCTCCTCGACGACGGCGTTGCCGGAGGTCTTGCCGGTCACGTCGAGGGCGAGCAGCAGCGGAACGCCGGCGCCGGTGAGGGCCGACAGCGTGCGGCTCCAGCGGGCAAGTGCGATCTTCTGGACGATGTCGCCGATCTTCATCGGCAGGCGCAGCGTGAAGCGCTCCCAGGCGCGGCGGCCGCCAGGCGTCTGGCGCCACTTCTTGAAGCTGTAGAAGGCGGCGAAGCCGCCGCCGAACACGAAGTACCACTGGTTCTTCAGCGCGTTCGACGCTGCCACCGTGTACTGGGTGAGCTTGGGCAGCTCGCCGCCGAGGTCGTCGAAGATCATCGCGAACTGCGGGACGATGAAGAGCAGCATCGCCGACAGGACGAGCATCGCGAAGATGAACACGACGATCGGGTACATCATCGCCGACTTCACCTGGCGCCGCAGCGAGTCAGCGGCCTCCAGCTGATCGGCGACGCGCAGCAGCGACGAGTCCAGGACGCCGCCGGTCTCACCGGCGCGCACCATCGACACGTACAGCGGCGAGAAGACCTTCGGGTGCTTCTCCAGCGCGTCCGAGAACGGGAGGCCGGCTTCGACCTCTTTGGAGATCGTCTGAAGGATCTCCTGGAGCATCTTGTTCTGCGTCTGCGCCTCGATGATCATCAAGGCGCGCAGGATCGTCATGCCCGAGCCGATCATCGTCGCCAGCTGGCGGGTCATGATCGTCAGGTCGGTCGACTTGACCGACCCCATGCCCGGAAGCGTGATCTCTTTCGAGGTCTGCTTGTTCTTGACCTCGAGGACGACGAGGCCCTTCTGCTTCAGCTGCTCGATGACGGCGTTCTTGGAGTCGGCATCGACGGTGCCGCTCGTCTGCGCGCCGAGCGCGTCGACGGCTTTCCAGGCGAATGTGCTCATGGCAGGAGTCCTTCCCTACCGTCCGGCTAGACGCCGACCATCTGCGGAGCGCCGCTGCCCATCAGGCGCTTGAGCTCCTCGACGTCGTTGCTGCGCTCCTCAGCGAGGCCGCGGCTGATGACGCCGTGTCGGACAAGAGCGGCAAGCGCCGAGTCCATGGTCTGCATGCCCACCTGGGCACCGGTCTGGATCGAAGAGTAGATCTGGTGCGTCTTGCCCTCGCGGATGAGGTTGCGGACGGCCGGGGTCGGCACGAGCACCTCGCAGGCGCAGACGCGGCCAGCGCCATCGGCAGTCGGCAGCAGCTGCTGCGTGACGACGCCCTGGAGCGCAGTGGAGAGCTGGACGCGGACCTGCTGCTGCTGGGCGGCCGGGAACACGTCGACGATACGGTCGATCGTCTGCGGCGCGGACTGCGTGTGCAGGGTGGCGAAGACCAGGTGACCCGTCTCAGCGGCGGTGAGCGCCGTGTGGATGGTCTCCTGGTCGCGCATCTCGCCGACGAGGATGACGTCAGGATCCTGGCGCAGCGCGGCGCGCAGGGCCAAGGAGAACGAGGGCGCGTCGGCCCCGATCTCACGCTGGTTGACGACGCATTTCTTGTGGCGGTGCAGGAACTCGATCGGATCCTCGACCGTCATGATGTGCTCGTCGCGCGTCATGTTGATCTCGTTGATCATCGCCGCGAGCGTCGTCGACTTGCCGGAGCCGGTCGGGCCGGTCACGAGCACGAAGCCACGGGGCTTCTCGGTGAAGTCCTTGAGGACCGGCGGCAGCGAGAGCTGCTCGAGCGTCGCGATGTCGCTCGGGATCACGCGGAAGGCCGCGCCGAGCGCGCCGCGCTGGAAGTAGACGTTGACGCGGAAGCGGCCCGTGCCAGACGAGCCGTACGCGAAGTCCAGCTGCCAGTCGTTCTCAAGACGCTGGCGCTGGTCGTTGTTGAGGATCGAGTAGATGATCTCGCGCGTGTCCGTCGGCGAGAGGCGCTCGTAGCCCTCCAGCGGCTGCAGGCGGCCGCGGACGCGCACCATCGGCGGGACGCCAGCGGTGAGGTGGAGGTCCGACGCGCGGCGACGGAGCGTCTCCATGAGTAGGTCAGCGAAATCGAAGTCCACGGTCTTCTCGTCGGTCTCGTCGGGGGGTTACTTGAGGGAGGGCAGGCTGGAAGGGGCTAGGTGCCGCACACGCGGGCGACCTCTTGGATGGACGTCATGCCCATCTCGACCTTGGCGATGCCGTCTTCGCGCAGGGTGCGCATGTTGAAGCGGCGCGCCGCCTCGCCGATCTGCTCGGCGGTGGCGCGGGCGGTGATCAGGTCGCGCATCTCTTCGTTGACGCTCATGACCTCGTAGAGGCCGAGGCGGCCCTTGTAGCCGGAGTGCCCGCAGCGCGAGCAGCCCTTGGGGCCGAACGCCTTGAGCGGCTCGGTGAAGTTGTCGTACCCGTTCTTCTGCAGCACCTCGACGGAGATCTCGATCTCCTCCTTGCAGTGCTTGCAGAGCTTGCGGGTGAGGCGCTGAGCGACGACCGTCTCGATCGCCGAAGCGATCAGGAACGGCTCGATGCCCATCTCCAGGAGGCGCGACACGGCGCTCGGGGCGTCGTTCGTGTGCAGCGTCGAAAGCACGAGGTGGCCGGTGAGGGCCGACTCGATGGCGATCTTGGCGGTCTCGCCGTCGCGGATCTCGCCGACCATGATCACGTCCGGGTCGGCGCGCATGAGGGCGCGCAGGCCGTTGGCGAACGTGAGGCCCGCCTTCACGTTGATCTGCACCTGGTTGACGCCGGCCAGCTGGTACTCGACCGGGTCCTCGACGGTGATGATGTTCTTCTCGGGCGAGTTGATCGCGCCGAGGGCGGCGTACAGCGTGGTCGACTTGCCGGAGCCGGTCGGGCCGGTCACGAGGACGGCGCCGTAGGCCTGGCCGAAGCCGTGCTCGAAGCGCTCGCGCTCCTCTTTGCGCATGCCGAGGATGTCGAGGTCCATGACGACGTTCGACTTGTCGAGGATGCGCATGATGACCGCCTCGCCGTGCACCGACGGGAGGGTCACAACACGCAGGTCGAGCTTGTGGCCGTCGATCGTCAGCGAGATGCGGCCGTCCTGCGGGATGCGGCGCTCAGCGATATCGAGGGTCGCCATGATCTTGACGCGCGAGACGACGCCGGCCGACATCTTCTTCGGCACGTCGGCAGCGTCGACGAGGACGCCGTCCACGCGGTATCGCACGCGCATGCCGAACTCGCCGGCCTGCAGGTGGATGTCCGAGGCGCCGCGCTCGACGGCCTGGGCGATGATCTGGTTGACGAGCTTGATGACCGGGGCGTCATCGGAGCCGCCGCGGAGGTCGACGACGCCGTCGTCGTCGTCTTCGAGCTCATCCACCCCGTCGCCGGAGACGACGTCGTCGAGGCGGGTCAGGCGGGAGATCGCCGTGGCGACATCTTCGCGGGAGGCGACGACGGGCTTGACGTCGAGGCCCGTCATCAGCGAGATGTCGTCGATGACGATGATGTTCGCCGGGTCGACCATCGCGACCATCACGACGCGCTCGGAGATCATCTTCACCGGCAGCGCCTCGTAGCGCTTGGCGGCGGCCGGATCGATCAGGTTCGCGGCCGTGAAGTCGACCTTGAAGAGCGACAGGTCGATCAGCTCGATGCCGTGGCGCTCGGAGACGGCGCGGGCGAGGTTCTCAGGCGAGATGGAGCCCTGCTCCAGCAGGATCGCTTCGGGCAGGCGGCCTTGCTCGGCGCCCAGCTGCTGGGCTGCGGCGACCTGCTCGGCCGTGAGGAAACCCAACGTGATCGCGGCTTCGAGGTCGGAGCGGTTGTGGCGGGCGACGCCAGCCGGACGCGTCAGGCCCTCGAGCAGCAGCTCGCCATGCTCGTCGACGTTCTCGTTGTGGGCGTCGCGGGACTCGTCGCTCGGGCCGTCAGCCGCGGGTGCCACGTCGGCGGCGGGTTCAGCGGCCGGGGCGGCGGGCTCTGCAGCGGGGGCCGCGTCGGCGCGGGCAGCGCGCGCTGCTTCGGCCTCGGCAGCGGCCTGGGCCGCGATGTGCGCCTCGTAGGCGGCAAGCTCGGCCTCGTACTGGGCCTGGGCGGCCGCGTGGGCAGCGACCGGGTCCTCGTAGCCGGCGTAGGGGTCAGCCGGCGTCTCGGGCGTCACCGCGGGCTGCGCGGCGGCGAAAGGATCTCCAACGGAGGGCACGTGCGCATCGCCTGCCGACCCGTTGACGGAAGGAACACCTGCGTGGTGGGCGCCGGTGTGGCCAGTTTCCTCGACCGTCAGGTCATGGAACTGGCTTTCCGCCTGGGGGATCGTATGCGGCTCCATGGTCCTCTGCTGTGTTCCGTACGGCGGACCGCATCGCCGCCACATCCGCAGGGCGACCGGTCCACAGTTCAAAGCTGCGCGCACCTTGCTGGACCAGGATCTCCAGGCCGTCGACGGTATGCGTGCGCTTCGCTGCCTCTGCAGTGAGCACCGTTCCGCCGGGCTTGTAAGCCAGGTCCACCACAGTGGCGTATCTGGCCAGGTGATCGACGGAGACCGGTATGCCGTCGATGCCATTGGACGAACGGTCGAGTTCGAGCGCGGTGCAATTGACCAGAACGTCGGCAGGCGGCGCGAGACCGCTCTCGTCGAGACTGGACAGCGCGGTGCCACCTAGCTCCTCGACCAGCGCCTGCGCGCGGGCCGCAGTGCGGTTCCAGACGGCCACTTCACAGCCCGCGTTCACCAGTGCCCAGACGATCGCGCGGGCGCTGCCGCCAGCGCCGAGCACCACCGCGGTGGCCTGCGCGCGGCCCTCCAGCGTGGCCATGAGGCCGGGCGCATCGGTGTTGTCGGCGACGATCTCGCCGCCCGGCGTGTAGATCAGCGTGTTCGCCGCGCCGATCTCGGTCGCCGCAGCGGAGGCGGTGTCGGCCACCGCGAGCGCCGCGCTCTTGTGCGGGATCGTGACGTTGACGCCCGCGAAGCCTGACGCAGGCAACGCGCGCAGCGTCGCCTCGGCGCGGTCCGGCGGGACAGGCAGCAGCTGGTAGTCGAGCCCGAGCGCCTGGTGCATCGCGGGCGAGCGGCTGTGGCTCACCGGCCAGCCGACCACGCCGTACCGCGGCCGGAGAGCGCCGCCCGGGCCGACGTCGACCGGGGCGCTCAACAGGTGTCCGGCGAGCCGCCGGCGGCGTTGCGCGCCGCGTTGTACTTGGCGCTGTCCTGCGCGAATTTCTCGGCCGTCGCCGCGAAGGCGTGCTCGCCGCAGCGGCCGGGCTTCACCACGAAGTAGAGGTAGTTGACCTTCGCCGGGTTGGCCGCCGCCTCGATCGACGCGAGGCCCGGGTTGCCGATCGGCGTCGGCGGCAGACCGGTGCGCGTGCGGGAGTTGTAAGGGCCGTCTTTCTCCAGCTCGCTCTGGCGAATCGGGTTGTTCCAGTCGCCGCTGGCGTAGCGGAAGGTCGCGTCGATGCCGAGCGGCATGCCGGCCTTCAGGCGGTTGTAGATCACGGCGGCGATCAGCGGGCGCTCGCGCGTCAGCCGCGCCTCGCGCTCCACCATCGACGCGATCGTGAGCACCTCGTACGGCGTGAGGTTCGCCTTCTTCGCCTTCGCCATCGAGACGCTGCCGAACTGCCGCTCGAACTCCTGGAGCTGGCGGTCGATCAGGTCGCGGGCCGTGAAGCCGGCCGGCAGTTCGTAGGTCGACGGGAAGAGCAGGCCTTCGAGCGTGCGGGTGTTCTTGGGCACGCCGTAGTCGGCGCGCAGCTCGGCTTTGCGCTCACGCAGGACCTTCACGGCCGTGGTGCCGTAGTCGTCGACCGTGTTCTGGCGCTTGAAGCGCGACGCCATCTCGCGGATCGACAGGCCCTCGGGGATCGTGACGCTGGTCAGGTCGACCGGGCGGACGGTGTTGCCGTTGAGCGACGCGAGCGCGGCGCCGTACGACATGTCCTTTTTGAGGCTGACCTCACCGGCGGGCAGGTCGTTGCGCTGGCCCGCGATCACGGCGCGCAGGGTGAACAGGCGCGCCGAGTCGATCACGCCGGCCTCCTCGAGCTTCTCGCCGACCTCGCTGGCGCCTGCGCCCTCGGGGATGACGACGCTCACCTCTTCGCCTCCGCCGCCCTTGAGCGGCTGCCACAGGGTCCACTGGGTCCACGCGATGAGCGCGAGGAACGCGAACACGACGGCGAGCGCGAGCTTGCGCCGGCGGCTGCGGCCGCGGGTGAGGGAGCCGCCCATGTCGGCGTCGCCGGGCGGGGACACGACCGTGCGGCTCGTCGACCGGCTCGCAAACGAGCGGCGGCGGTGCACCGCGACCTGGCGGTGGTCAGGCAGATCGAAGGCGGGCGCGGGCGGCTGCGCGGGCGGCTCGGGGTCGATGCGGACCGGCTCAGCGGCGTGTCGGCCGCTGGTGGCGCCCGCAGGCGCGGCGGGCTGGCCCAGCGACTCCGATGACGCGACGCGGCGGCGCGAGGCCGGGGCTGCGGCAGCAGGGGCCGGAGCAGCCGGCGCGGCGGGCCGGAACGGTGTCTCGGGCTCGGCGGGCGCCGCGGGCTGGCGG
>JAEYAL010000025.1 GCA_023404805.1 Actinomycetes bacterium
CAGCGGCCTTGCAGCAGAAACGGCCGGTCGTCGCCCGCGATCGCTGCCGCGACCTCGCTGATGGCGGGGTCGGCGCCAAGCGGCGCACGCTCCAGGCGGACGGCGGCCCGTACGGCAGCGTCCGCGAGCGTCACGCTGGCCTCAGGCGACCGGCGCCGGAGTGTCGCCGTTGACGGGAGCGGAGGCGGCTGCGCCGTCCTGGCCCTCGGCGAGTTCGTCGGTGGCGGGGCCGGCCTTCTCGCCTTCCTTCGCCCACGGCTCGTCGAACTCGGTGCGCCAGCGGCCCTCGTCGTTCTGCATGAGCGCCAGCTTGGCCCGGAACGGGCGGCCGCTGCGGCCGCGGAAGCCGGTGACCTGCTGGGCGGTCCGCGAGTAGCGGATCAACTCGCGCACGACCTGCGCGTTGAGCGTCTTGCCAGCCTTCGCCTTCCAGATCACGAAGCCGCAGCCCGGATCCTCGCGCGACCAGCAGGAGTAGCCCTTGCGGTTCTCGATGATGTCGTTGCCGCAGACCGGGCACGGGCCCAGGTTGGCCCGCGGGATGCGGACGTCCTTGAGCACGGTGTCAAGCTCGGTGACCGTCGCCTCGGCGAACTTGGCGATGTCCGACATGAACGCTTCGCGCTTCTCGGTGCCGGCCTCGATCGCGGCGAGGCGCTTCTCCCAGTCGCCGGTCAGGCCAGGCGACGTGAGCATGTGCTCGCCGAGCAGGCGGATCACGTTCGTGCCCTTCTCGGTGACGACCAGGGCGCGGCCATCACGCTCGACGTAGCCCACGTCGATCAGGCGCTCGATGATCGCGGCGCGCGTCGCCGGAGTGCCGATGCCGGACTCCTTCATCGCCTCGCGCATCTCGTCGTCGTCGACGAGCTTGCCGGCAGCTTCCATGGCCCCCAGCAGCGAGGCGTCGGAGTAGCGCCGCGGCGGCTTGGTCTCCTTCTCGAGCGCCTCGACGTAGGACACGGTCGAGGACTCGCCCTTGGCGAGCTTCGGCAGCGTCTGGTCGCGCGGGCTGTCGTCGTCGTCCTTCGCCGACTGCTCGCCCTCGGTCAGCTCGCCGTAGACGCCGCGCCAGCCGGCCTCGACCAGCACGCGGCCCCGGGTGCGGAAGATGTGGTCGATGACTTCGTTCGACGGCGCTGTCGCGGCGGGGACGGTGGTCTCGACGCGGGTGTTCTCGAACACGGCGACCGGGTGGAAGACCGCGAGGAAGCGGCGCGAGACGAGGTCGTAGATCCGGCGCTCGTCGTCGCCCATCTTGTCGACGGGGTGCGTGGCGTCGGTCGGGATGATGGCGTGGTGGTCGCCGACCTTCTCGTCGTTGACGACGCGGTCCAGCGGCAGCTTGTCGAGCCCCAGCACATACTTGGCGCCGGCGCGGAACTCGGCGCGCTCCTCCAAGCGGCCCGCGATGTCGCGGAGCTCGGGGATCATGTCGGTCGTCAGGTACCGGCTGTTGGTACGCGGATACGTGAGCGCCTTGTGCTCCTCGTAGAGCTTCTGGGCGGCGCCGAGGGTGCGGCGGGCCGAGAAGCCGAACCGGGTGTTGGCGTCACGCTGCAGCGAGGTGAGGTCGTAGAGCATCGGCGCGATCTCTTTGCGCGTCGTCTTCTCGAGCTTGGTGATCTCGCCCTTGCCGTCCTTGACGGCGGCAGCGATCGCGTCGGCCTCTTCGCCGGTGGGCAGGCGCGGCTCGGCGCCCTGGTGCAGGCGGCCGTCGTAGGCGCGCCCGTCGGCCATGTCGAAGCGGGCGTCGACGAGCCAATAGGGCTCCGGCACGAACGCCTTGATCTCCTCTTCGCGGCGGGCCAGGATCGCGAGCGTCGGCGTCTGCACGCGGCCGAGCGACACGGCGCCGTCGAAGCTGGAGCGCAGGCGGATCGTGGCCGCCCGCGTGGCGTTCATGCCGACGATCCAGTCGGCTTCCGAGCGGGACCGGGCGGCCTGCTCGAGCGTGTACAGGTCGGAGGCTTCGCGGAGGTTGGCGAACGCCTCCTCCATGGCGGCCTTCGTCATCGACGAGAGCCAGAGGCGTTTGACCGGCAGGTTGCGCTTGGCGGCGCCGGCCTTCTCAAAGAGGTACGCGAAGATCAGCTCGCCTTCGCGGCCGGCATCGCAGGCGTTGATGACGAGCGAGACGTCGTCTTCTTTGAGGAGCTTCGTGACGACGCTCATCTGCTTCTTGGAGCGCTCGTCGCGGACGACCAGTTTGAAGGCAGGCGGCACGATCGGCAGGTCGGCCATGCGCCACTTCTTGAACTGCTCGCCGTACTCCTCGGGCTCGGCGAGCTGCACGAGGTGGCCGACCGCCCACGTGATCGTGTGCTCGGGCCCCTCGAGGAACCCCTCGCCCTTCTTGAACGGACCGGGGAGCACCCGGGCGACGTCGCGCCCGACAGACGGCTTCTCGGCGATGATCAAGGTGCGGCTCACAGCGGGGGGAGCGTAGCGCGCGTTTGCCCCGGGAGCGCACTGACGGCGCGAAGAAGCCGTGTGGCGCGGCATGATATGGGCACGTGTCGACCCGCCCCGCCCCCTCACGCCCGCATCTGCCGAGCAGCGCGGCGGCTCGTCGGCGCCGTCAGCGGCGGCTGCTCGCGCCGCTCGCACTTGGCGCGGTCGGCGTGGCCCTGGCGGTCGGCGCGGTGGTGTTCCTGGGCGGAGACGACCGCGCCGCCGTGGCTGAGCAGTACGGCGCGGCCTACGCCAAGGGCGATTACGCCGCGATGTACGAGCTGCTCTCGGCGAGCGACCGGCGCGCCATCACCCTCCAGCGGTTCGCTGAGCTGCAGCAGGAGGCGCGCGAGACCGCGACCGTCGACAAGATCTCCACTGGCCTCGTGACCGAGGACGAAGGCGAGCGCTACCGCGTGCCCGTGCAAGTTCGCACCCGCCTGTTTGGGCAGCTCTCGGGCGACTTGCTCCTTCCGGTCGTCAAAGACGGCGGCACGTCGGCGATCGACTGGTCGCAGGCGCTGAGCTTCCCCGGCCTCAAGGCCGGCGAGAAGCTGCGGCGGTCGACGACGCTGCCGCCGCGCGCCGACATCCTCGCCAGCGACGGAACCGTGCTGGTCGAAGGTGCAGACCGCGTCCCGAACTCCGACACGGCCCTGAGCTCGATCGTCGGCCAGATGGGCCCGATCCCGCCCGAGGACAAGGGCGCCTACGCCAAGGCTGGAGTCCCGGCGGACGCGTCCGTCGGCCTGACCGGTCTGGAGCGGGTGTTCGACGCGCGGCTGCGTGGCCAGCCGGGCGGCACGCTGTACGCCGGCGACCGCGAGCTGGCGAGTACGGAGCCCGCCGAGGCGTCGGCCGTGCGGACGACGATCCAGCCGAGCGTGCAGCGCGCCGCGGTGACGGCGCTCGCCAACCGGATCGGCGGTATCGCGGTCGTGAAACCGAGCAACGGCGCGATCCTCGCGCTGGCCGGCGCGGCCTTCTCGGGCCTCCAGCCGCCGGGGTCGACGTTCAAGATCATCACCGCGACCGCCGGCCTGCGGTACGACGCGGCAAAGCCGTCGACCGAGTACCCCGTCCAGACGGCGGCGACGCTGTCGGGCGTCGAGCTGCAGAACGCCGACGGCGAGGCCTGCGGCGGCACGCTCACCAACAGCTTCATCCACTCGTGCAACTCGGTCTTCGCCCCGCTCGGCGCCAAGGTCGGCGGCGAGCACCTCGTCGAGACGGCCGAGGCGTTCGGCTTCAACCAGGACCTCGGCATCCCCGGTGCGGCCACGAGTTCGATCCCGTCGGCCGAAGAGCTCGGCGACGACGACCTCGTCCTGGGTTCCACCGCGATCGGCCAGGGCCGCGTGCAGGCGACGGCGCTGCAGATGGCGCTCGTCGCCGCCACGATCGGCGAACGCGGGATGCGGCCCCAGCTCACCCTCGAGGCCGGCCAGGCCGCCAAGCGCGAGCGCGTGATCCCGCGCCAGGTCGCGAGCCAGGTGACGACCATGATGGCTGGCGTCGTCTCACGCGGCACCGGAGCCCTCGCCAAGGTTCCGGGCGTCAAGGTCGCCGGCAAGACCGGCACCGCCGAACTCCGCACCACCCAGGGCGACTGCGACCCCGAGAACCCGCCGCCCGGCGGCTGCCCTGACCCAGGCGACGCCAGCGACACCACCGCCTGGTTCGCCGGCTTCGCCCCGGCAGGCTCGCCGAAGGTCGCGATCGCCGTGCAGCTCGCGGGCCAGGGCAAGGGTGGAGACACCGCCGCCCCGGCCTTCGCGACCGTCGCAGGCGCAGCGCTCAAGTAGCGGCTGCCCGGCCGGGGATCAGCGCCCTTCGGGCGGGGAAGGGGGTGCCCCTCATCTGGACACCCTTACCGGTCGGGCTCGCAAGCTCGCACTCCCTGCGGTCGCAACGGTCCCGCTGAGGGGCACCCCCTTCCCCCGAGCAACCTCGACATCTCGGCGAAGCGACGCGCTGGGCCCGGCTCGCAGCGCCGCCGGGCGTCCGCAGCGCCCGTCGTCGTTCTGAAACGACGCAGCCGCCAGGCGGCGGGGGCGGGGTGCCCCTCCGCAGGCGGATCGGCGTCGAGCTGTACGTTTCACGCCCCCAGGGCGGGAAACGGACTGCGAGATCGCAGCCAGCGGAGGGGCACCCCGCCCCCGCCGCCGTACCACCACCCGCACAGACCCAGAACGACGACGGGCGCCCCAAGGACGCCCGTCGGAAGATCGTGTGCCGGACCGCAGCCCGGAGCCGAGCCTAGATGTCGAGGTTGACCTCGGCCTCGCCCTCGGGGCTCTCGATGACGAGCTTGGTCGGGCGGCGCTCCAGGATCCCTTGGTCGACCTTGAACAGCAGCAGCGAGCCGCCGATCGGCGACTGCGCCGCCGTCGAGCTGGCGAGCGGGACCTGGCCGCCGGCCGGGATCAGCTGCGGGTGGTAGCCGAAGACGTTCTCGGCGGGGAGCGGCGTGGGCTCGGCCTTGTTGCCTTCGTTGTCTTCGATGTGGAAGTGGTCGGCGGAGCGGAGGGTCTGCTCCTCGCGGTCGCCGTCGTCGGTGACGTTCTCGACGCGGATAAACACGCCGAACCAGGTGTCGGTGGGGTTGGCGACCTGCTTGGCGGCGTCCTTGATGCCGACGAGGTAGTCACGGTCTTCGACGTCGTACGGGTTGATCTTGCGGGAGATCTGGACCTGGTAGCGGAGGCCGCCGCCGAGGTTCTCCTCCTCGGCGTGCTCGGCCTCTTCGCCGTGCTCGGCTTCACCGGGCTCGGCGGGGGCGCCGGGCGTGATGTAGACGGCTTCGGTCTCACCCTCGGCGCGAGGGTCGTTGCCATCTCCACACGCGGCGAACGGCACGGTGAGTGCCAGCGAGAGGAGGGCGAGTGCAGGACGAAGGCGCGGCATTGCGGGCGAGACCTTACCGAAGCGGGGAGCCGGTAGCTGGCTTGCGCGCACCACCGCTCACGGTGGCGCGGCTGCCGCGGCGTTCGCCACGCTCGATGATGGCCTCAAGGCGCCCGAGCGCGCGACGCCAACGGCGCTGGTCGGCTCGGCGGCCGCCAAGCCGGTCGCGCCAGCGGTCGAACGGGGCTGGCGCGTCGCGCTCGACCTCGAGGGTGACGTCGGTCGCCGTACCCGTGGCGTTCGGCGTCAGCGTCCAGACGTAGACGGTGCGGATGCGGTTGAAGCGGCCGCTGCGGCCACGCGCGACGATCTGGCGCGGAGGCACGGCCTCCACGATCGTGTAATCGCCCCAGGCGAAGCGGTCGCGGCCGCGGATCTTGAAGCGGGCGCCGGCACCGAGCCCGATGGTGTCCTCGCGCGTGAGATGCCAGTCGACCAGGAAGTGGTCGCAGAACTCGGGGTGGTTGGCGATGTCGATCAGGTACCCGTAGATCTCTGCGGGCGGCCGCTCGATCGTGACCTGGGCTTTCAGCGCGTCCATTCGCGCTGCATCGTATGCGATCGGCAGGGCGCCGTTCAGCCTCGGCCGGGCAGCCTCAGGAGGGCAGGCGGCGGATGACGCGGACGCGCGAATGCGGCCCATCCGGCGCGTGCTTGACGAGCGTCTCGGAGACGGGCTGTTCGCGGTGGTGGAGGCTGCGGCAGAGGTCGCAGCGCACGGCGCCGGTCTTGTAGTGGGCGACGGACTCCCCGATCAGCGGGACGCGGCCGCAGCCGTCGCAGCGGCGCGGGTCCGGGCCAGCGGACGTCGCGTCCTGGGTGCTGGTCGCGGGGCCGGTGGTCTTTCGCGTGGCGATGCCCATGGACCCGGCGTTCGCCTCAAACGCGCCGTTTCCTGCCGCCGGCGGGCGGGAACTGTCGCACTGCACCGGACTGACCAGCCGATCATCCGTCGAGAAGCGTGACGCACCGCACTCATCCATGGGATGGTGTGAGCCCGCGATCGCGACCCCTTGCCAGCTCTGGGGGGAACGTGCACTACGCGCGATAAGGCTCCTCTCGGGGGGACGAACCGCGTCTGGTGGACGCCAGTTGCTGCTAAACACAGGGGTGAGCCCTTGCTTGAGGAGAGAGGCTATGGACGTCGTCCAGCTCACTACGCACATCGACGCGACGGCGGTTCGCGTCGCAACCAGCACGCCCGAGACGTTCGCTTCGCGAGAATCCCGGGATCTGGTGGCCGAACAGGTGCGTGAGTCGACTTCTCGCGCCGCGGTGCTCATCCTGTTCGACGGGGGATCTCACACCGAGATCGACCTGACCGAGGGTAGCCACCGCATCGGACGGTCCATCACCGCCGACATCCAGCTCGAAGATCCGATGATCTCGCGCAAGCACGCGGTAGTCGAACGGGCCGGGCGGATGGTCCGCGTCCTCGACGACCGCTCGCTCAACGGCGTGTTCGTCAACGGCGAGCGCGTCGATGGCTCGCGGCCGCTGGCGAACGGCGACGAGGTGCAGATCGCCGGGTTCGTCCTGCGTCTGCTGATCAACGACTAACTAGTGCTGCGCCCGGCCGCGCTCAGGTGCGGCCGGACCCACGCTTCGCGACCGCGGCGCCGTTTATCATCGGCGCCCGTGAGCGTCACGATCGCGATCCTGTCTCAGAAGGGCGGCACCGGCAAGACCACGACGGTGCGGACGCTCGCGGACGTGTTCCGCCGCGCCGACCTCTCGGTGCTGGTTGTCGACCTCGATCCGCAGGGCAACCTGTCGGACTATTTCGACGTGCCGCCGGATGCTTCGCCGACGATCGCCGACGTGCTCGTCGGCCGAGCCGAGGCCAAGGACGCGGTCGTCAACGACGTCCTGCCGGCGAACCTGACGCTGGCCGAGGCCGAGCTGGCGCTCGCCGGCAAGATGGGCCGGGAGCTGACGCTGCGCCGCGCGCTGCGCACGGTCGCGAAGAACTACGACGTCGTCCTGCTCGACTGCCCGCCGACGCTGGGCCTGCTCACGGTCAACGCGCTCGTCGCCGCCGACTCGGCGCTGCTCACCGCCGAGGCGCAGTACTTCGCCCTCCAGGGCGTCGACCAGGCGACCGCGCTGATCGAGCTCGCGAAGGACGGCCTCAACCCCGACCTCGAATGGCTCGGGGTCGTGCTCACCATCGCCGACCTGCGCACCACGCACTCGCGTGAAGCCCGCGAGAACCTCAAGGAGCATGTCGGCGACCGCCTGTTCGACACGGTCATCCGCCAGTCGATCGCATACGCCGAATCGGCGGAGCGCGGCGTCTCGATCCTCGACCACAAGCCTGCTCGCGGCGTCGACTACATCTCGCTTGCCGACGAGGTCCTCGGGCGGCTCAAGCTCACCTCGGCGCGCCGCAAGGTGCGGGCGATGCTGCCCGCTCCGGCGTGACCGACGCCGCGTCCGGCGAGGCCGGCACACCCAAGCGCCCAGCCGACAAGGCGGCGCCGTGGATCGCGTGGGGCACCGCTGATGACGGCCTGTCTGAGGACGGCTTCGTCGAGCCGAAGGGGCGGTTCAAGCTCCGCGGCCGGGCCACGCCGATGCCGGAGTTCACCGAGCCTGATGAGCCCCCGCCGACGCCGCCGCTGAATTGGAAGCGCCTGGCCCTGCTCGGCGGCGTCCTCGCCGCCGTTCTGATCGCGGGGCTGGTCCTGCTGCTCGGCGGCGATGACGAGCCCGCGCCCGTCGCCTCCACCCCGCCCGCGGCGCTGCATGTGCCGCTCGATCCGACGACGCCCTCTGATGCCGCGCAGCCGCGCGAGCTCGCCCAGGAGACGGCGGAGGACATGCTCGGCAGCGGGCACGTCGCGCTGAAGGTCACCAGCCGCCAGCTGCTGCGCACGCGCCCCGACCCCGAAGGCCAGCTCGTGGCGCGCGTCGGCCGCAAGACCCCGTACGGCGGCCAAGTGATCCTGCCGATCCTCAAGGCCCGCGGCGACTGGGTCGCGGTCGTGAGCCCGTACCGCAAGAACAACCGTGTGGCGTGGACCAAGGTCCAGCCGGACGCGAAGTACGTGGCGGTCGAGTACTCGGTCGCGATCCGCGTCCGCGACCGCTCGATCATCGTCCGCAAGAACGGCAAGGTGATCCGCCGGATGAAGGCGGCCGTCGGCCAGGTCACCCACCCCACGCCGCCAGGGCGGTACGCCGTCACCGACGGCCTGATCTTCAAGCAGAAGGTGCGCGGCCCCTACGGCTGCTGCGCGCTCGTGCTCTCGGCGCGGCAGACCAAACTGCCGCAGGGCTGGACGGGCGGCGACCGGATCGCCATCCACGGCACCCCGAACAAGCAGTCGATCGGCCTTGCGGCCAGCCTCGGCTGCCTGCGGGTCGGCGACGACGCATCGCGCTGGCTCGTGCGCAAGGTGCCGCCGGGCACGACCGTGTTCGTCCGGCCGTAGCCGCGGCGCGCGCCGCTCCGCCCGCGGGCGTCAGATCCCCGGGATATGCGACCTCGTCTTGGTGGCCGGGTCGCCCCTGACGTCGTCGGCAGTTGCTGGCGCGTCTACACTCGCGCCATGCACTCGCGCCTCCGCTCGGCCTGCCCGTCTACCCGGAGCGCCTTCCTGGCGGGTGCCGTCGCTGCAGCCGGTCTCGCGCAGCCAGCCGCGCCTGCAGTCGCGGCGACCAAGACCGTCGGGCCTGGCAAACAGCCCGCCGTGGTGCTGGAGAGCCCGACCAGCGCGCTGGTGACGTACCTGAGGACCGACGGCACCGGCGTGGCCGTCTGCCGCGTGCGGCAGGACGTGCCGGGCTGCAGCGCCGTAGCCGACGTGACCATCCCGTCGACCAGCGGCATCCGCCTGCTCGGACACCCAAGCCTGGTCTACGGCGGCTCGCCGTTTGAGGACCGCGGCCGGTGGTTCCTCGTCGTCGCCGACCACTACGCGAACGCGACCTGGGTAGCCGAGTCGACCGACGCCCCGGCGCTGACGTTCGCCCCGCCCATCGTGGCCCGCGGCGAGGCCTTCTCGGCCCTGACGCAGGACGTGCTCTCCGGCGCGCCGACGCCGAACTCGCTCACGCTGGTCAGCGACCAGGGGCTGGCGTCCGATTCGATCCGCGTCACGCGGATCCGCAAGGGCCGCGACGGCTGGGGCGGCGGAACGTCGCGCGTGGCGGCGTTCACGCCGCCGAAGGGCGTGTTCCCGCAGGTCGCGCTGACGGCCGTCGGCAACCCGACGGGCAGCGGCAGCGCCGGCGAGATCATCGAGCGGACGATCCTCGTGTCCGCGAGCCGCACGTCGCCGACCAGCCTCAAGCAGTGCCTGGTCGAGTTCGACATGGACTCGGAGTCGAGCGCGATCACTGCCGATCCCAACTACGGCTCGCAGGACCCGGGCCGCCAGGAGCTGTGGAAGGCCGTGCCGGGCTGCATCGCCAAGGGGCGGCGCCCTAGCTTCGCTCCTGCCGCGGGCGCGCAGGTGCTGTCGTACATCCGCGAGTCGGTGTTCAAGGGCGCGAGCGTCAGCTTCTACCGGTACACGCTGGCCGGTGGCCGCGAGAGCGGGCCGAAGGGGCTCAACACCGACTTCTCCAAGGGGCGGTTCGGTGTCGACTCGGCGACGTTCACGCGGGCCGCCGACGGCAAGCTGACCTTGCTCTGGTTCACCGGGAAGGGTCAGCGCCAGACGCTCGGCGTCGCCCACAGCTCGGGCGGCCGCAACGCGTCCTGGACCGGGAAGCGGAAGGTCGGGAAGTCGAACTTCGTCGGCGACACGCTCAGCGGCGCGACCTGGGCCGACGGCTCCGGCGCCGCCGTCTGGCAGGACAACGGGAACGTGAAGATCGCCACGTTCCCGCGGCTCTAGCGCCAAGCACGCCCGTCAAGGCCGCAACCGCTCCGGCGAACAAGCCGCGCCTGGCGCGCCCACCCCTGCACGTTTGCAGAGGGGGTCTGCATATCTGCAGGGGTCAACGTGCCAGAACGGCCTGAGAGGTCAAAACGCGGAGACTGGACTGGGCGGTCCAGTATCGACTCCGCGCCACGCGCCCGCCCACCGACTGGACCGTGCGGTCCAGTCCTTGTAGCTTGCTCGCCACCACATTGGACCGCACGGTCCAGTCCACCGCGAACCAGCGAGCCCTCATGCCTCAGAACCAGAACACCGCACTCGTCACCGGCGCTACCTCGGGCATCGGCGCCGCGACCGCCAAGCGCCTTGCTGCCGATGGCGCCCGCGTGGCCGTGAGCGGCCGCAGCCGCGAGCGCGGCGAGGCCGTGGTCGCCGAGATCGCGGCGGCCGGCGGCGACGCCGTCTTCGTGCAGGCCGACCTCCTCCAGCCCGGCGCGGCGACGCAGCTCGCCGCTGACGCCACCGAGGCCCTCGGCGGCCACATCGACACGCTCGTCAACAACGCGGGCATCTACATCTTCGCCCCGGCGACCGAGCTGAGCGAGCGCGACGTCGAGGCGATGGTGCGCATCAACCTGCTCGCCGTCCACGAGCTCACCGCGGCGATCGCCCCGGCGATGCTGGAGCGTGGCAGCGGCTCGATCGTCAACGTCACCTCGACCGTCGCCTCCAAGGGCATGGACGGCGCCTCGATCTACGGCGCGACCAAGGCTGCCGTCGATCTGCTCACGAAGGCGTGGGCTTCGGAGTTCGGCCCCGCCGGCGTGCGCGTCACCGCCGTGTCCCCCGGGCCGATCCACACGGAGGGCGTCGAGGGCTTCGGCGACCTCATCTCTCAGCTCGGCGCCGGACTCCCGAGCCGCCGCGCGGGCCAGCCCGAGGAGGTCGCGGCCGCGGTCGCCTTCCTCATCAGCCCGGACGCGACCTTCGTACAGGGCGCGTCGCTCAGCGTCGATGGCGGCGGCCTGGCCGTCTAGGGGCCCCCGGAGCCGGCTGGCCGAAACGGACCGGGGGGGGGCGGGGG
>JAEYAL010000082.1 GCA_023404805.1 Actinomycetes bacterium
GCGTCAGGTCGCCGGGACGGCCTCGGGCTCGCCGCCCGCCGGGCCGTCGCCCTTGGCGCCGCTGCCCGCGGAGGAGCCGCTGGCGTCGTCGCCGCTCGCCGCGAGCGCGCCGTCGGCCTCAGCGATATCGGCCGCCTTGTGGATGCCCTTGTAGCCGAGCACGACCAGCGCGACGCTGAACGGGATGGTCCACGCGAGGTACATCGCCGTGTAGACGTCGGGATCGGAGCGCACGGTCAGGTCGCCCGGCGTGCACCACTTCCACATGATCCCGGTGGCGACCAGCGAGATGATCGGGCGGCGGCCGCCGAGGATCTCGCCCATGGCGCCGAGCACGAGGCCGGGCAGCAGGTAGTACGGGACGTTCCACGTGTCGAGGTAGCAGCGCGCGTAGAGCACGCCGGCCATCACAAGCAGGGCGGAGGACGCCAGCTGGGCGACCTCGGCGTTGGAGCGCGTGCGGCCATCGGCGCGCAGCACGGCCACGGCCCGGGAACGCAGGACCTTCTTGTAGAGCGACCAGCACCAGACGCCGCAGACCGCGGTGCCCACGCCGATGATCAGCGGGTGCGAGATCTCGCCGGGCCACACGGGCCCGACGCGCGGCTGGGGCACCGTCTGCGTCGCGACCACCGACTCGGGGATCGGCTCGCCGAACCACCAGAAGATGTGGCCGACGTTGAAGATCGTGTTGACGCCGAGATCGGTCAGCGAGTGCACGGAGTCGCTCGCGAACAGGATCGACGGGACGTAGAACGCCAGCAGCGCGATCGCGGCCGACACGGCGCCGATCAGCACGCGCCGGAAGTCCGGGAGCAGGAGCCCGATGACGGGCAGCGCCGCCACCACCGGCCACGCCTTGCCGCAGGCCAGGCCAAGCAGGACGCCCGCGATGATCGGGCGCTCGCGCGCAGCCGCGATCACCGAGCCGAGCAGCAGACCCGTCGCGAGGAGCTCCTCGGGGTGGCCGATCCGCAGCGCCCAGTAGGCGCACGGCGAACCGACCGCCAGCGCCACGGCCACGCGCGCGGCCCAGCGCCGGGCTTCGGTCGCCCGCAGGTACGGCAGCGCAGCGATGCACGAGATGGCGATGGCCGAGATGCCGAGGGCCGACAAGAAGCGCCAGGTGTTGGCTTCGTCAGCGCCGACGATCGTGGCCAGCTTGGCGGGCAGCAGCAGGAGCAGGGCGATCGCCGGATAGCCCGGAAGCGCCTCGAGCGCGGCGCCCCAACCCGTGTCGTTCATGGCCTTGACGGCGGGCAGCACCTCGACGAGGTAGTCCGGGGCGATGTATTCCCGGAGCGAGAAGCCCGCGAGCCCTGCCGCGACGACGACGATGATGACCTCGAGCCAGAGATCGTCGCGCGCCAGCTTGGGCGGGTTCTTCGGCGTCAGCTTCGCCCGCACGCTGGTGAGCGTGGACGGGGCGTCGGTCACGGAACTCACGATGGGTGGGACGGCCGGCGGAGGTTCACCGGAGGCATTGTGACGACCGCAGCGGTCGCATGCGCAATCCGAGGCGCGGACGCGCCCGGTCCGCCTCGCCGTTACGCTGGCCTCTAGATGAGCCGCCGATCCGAGCAGCGCCGCGACGCGGTCTTCGCCGTGTACCAGCACGACCTCACCAACCGCGACCTGAGCGACGTCCTCGACCGCAAGGCCACGCAGTTCACGCGCTCCCTCGCGCACGCCACTGTCGAGCGGATGCCTGAGCTCGACTCGATCATCGGCGGCTACGCGGAGGGGTGGTCGTTTGACCGGATCGCGCCGCTGGAGAAGGCCGTCCTGCGCGTCGCGCTGCTGGAGATGCTGCACCCCGACGCCGCCGTCGGCGACACGCCGATCGCCCCCGAGGGCGCGATCGACGAAGCCGTCGAGCTGGCCAAGGTCTACGCCGCCGGCAAGGCCCCGGGCTTCGTGAACGGCATCCTGTCCGCCGCGCTGCGCGACATGAAGGCCGGGACGCTCTCGTGAGCGCCGACCCGCAGCAGCTCCGCACGCCTGCCGAACCGGTCGAAGCGCTCGAAGCGGCCGTCGACCAGCTCGAGCAGGACGGGATCTCGCTCGACGACGCAGCCCGCATCGCGAACGACGCGGCGTCCGTCGCCGCTGACGCTGCCGCCGCGCTCGAAGCCGCCGCCCGGCTCGCCGCACGCGACGATCTCGCGCAGACGAGCCTCCTGTGACGACCCCGGTGACCGCTGGCTCCGCCACGTACCCGGACGAGCTGCGCGAGCTCGTCGACACCGAGCTTGCGCGTCTGGCGTACGGCGACGACCCGTCGGCCAACGGCCTCCGCGAGGCGATGCGCTACTCCGTCCTCGCGGGCGGCAAACGCGTCCGGCCCGTGCTCTCGCTGGCGACAGCTCGCGCCATCGGCGCCGACCCGGCCGTGATCCTGCCGATCGCCCTGGGCACCGAGCTGATCCACACCTACTCGCTGATCCATGACGACCTCCCGGCGATGGACGACGACGACCTGCGCCGCGGCCGCCCGACCTGCCACAAGGCGTTCGGCGAGGACGTCGCGATCCTCGCGGGCGACGCGCTCTACGCCGAGGCGTTCACGCTGGTCCTCACCCAGCAGCAGGGCGCCCCGGCCGACATCCTCAAGGCCGCAGCCCGGCTCGCCCAGGCGACCGGGGTCGACGGGATGGTCGGCGGCCAGTACGTCGACGTCAAAGACGCGATGGGCGAGGGGATCGAAGGCCTCCGCGTTCTGCATGCCCTCAAGACCGGCCAGCTGATCGCGGCCTCGGTCGAATGCGTCCTGCTGGCGACGGGCGCCCCGCAAGACCAGCACGACGCCTACAGCGCGTTCGCGCAGGAGCTCGGCGTGCTGTTCCAGGTGGTCGACGACATCCTCGACGTGACCGAGACCGCCGAGCAGCTCGGCAAGCCGCAGGGCAGCGACGAGCGCCACGGCAAGCGCACCTACGTGAGCGAGTTCGGCCTCGACGGCGCACGCGAGCTCGCGGCCGGCTCACATGCCGCGGCGCGCCAGCTCCTCGCAGCCGCGCAGCCGGCCGGCGACGAGCTCGCGCGCATCACCGACTACATCGCCACGCGCTCGCACTGAGCCGCGCAGCGGCCCGCCGTCGGGTTGCCGCGTGCGGGTCCCGCGATCCGGGCGCTTCAGGCGATCGGCCGGACCAGCGCCTCGTGGAAGCCGAGCCGCCCGCTCGTGATCTGCATCGCGGCGACCGGCCGGTGGCGCTCGGTGTCGAGCAGGCGCTCGGGGTCGAGCCACAGCCCGTCGACGGACGACAGCCGCGACCACGCGAGCAGCGACACGGGCGTCACCCACGAAAGGCCATCGCGGCGCTGCACGAGCTTGGCGGCGTTCTTGGGCTTGGCGACCGGGAAGCGCGGGCCGCGCGGGCGGTGCGTGAACTCCGCGAGCGGGCCACGGTCGTCGGCGGCGGTCCACCGCTCAGCGCCGTCAGGCGCCGGCTCACGGCGGATATCTGCGACCGACTTCGTCAGGCCCCAGTTCGCGTTTCCGTTGAGCGCGCTCGCGGCTGACGTGACCCAGATGTGCTCGACCGTCCCGCCGACCACATCGGGCCACCGCTCGACGCGCGGGATCGTGAGCAGCTCGCGGTACGGGCCGACGTCGCTGGCCGTGTAGTCGACGAACATCACGAGCGAGAAACGCCCGAACGCGCCGCGGCTGGCAGGGACGCGGCTCGTGTCGCGCAGGACGACGATGACGCCCTGGCCCTGCAGCACCCAGGGGGCAGGGGCGACGGGCGACCGGTCTGGATCGTCGAAGCGGGTGGCGCCCGCGGGCGGGAACAGCGGGGTCGAGGCGGGCGGCGTGACGGAGGCCATGCGCCGATCGTAGTCCGGCGCAGAGGCAGTGAACCGTGGCGCCCGCACAGTGCGTATCCCTGAGGTGCGCGCTTCTGCACAACCCGAAGTGGAGCGACTTGTCATTCCGTTCACGGACAAGATGCGAGAATGGAGCCCGCCGTGACCCGCTTGCTCGACGCCATCGACCGCCCTCAGGACCTCCACGAGCTGTCCGAGGACCAGCTCCAGCAGGTCGCCCAGGAGGTACGCGAGCACATCATCGACACGGTTGGCGAGATCGGCGGCCACTTCGGCGCGAACCTCGGCACGTGCGAGCTGACGGTCGCGCTGCACTCGCTGATGGACTCGCCGACGGACAAGATCCTGTGGGACGTCGGCCATCAGTCGTACCCGCACAAGGTGCTCACGGGCCGCCGCGACCAGCTTCCGACGATCCGCCAGTACGAGGGACTGACCCCGTTCTGCGCGATCGAGGAATCCGAGCACGACATCATGGGCGCGGGCCACGCGTCGACGTCGATCGGCTACGCGGTCGGCCTGAAGGAAGCGATGCGCCTCAAGGGCGACCTCGACGCCGGAAAGGTCGTCGCGGTGATCGGCGATGGCTCGATGACCGGCGGCGTCGCGTTTGAGTCGATCCACCAGGCTGGCGGCCTCGGGACGCCGATCGTCGTCGTGCTCAACGACAACGGCATGTCGATCTCACCGAACGTCGGCGCGCTGTCGCGCTCGTTCAACCGCATGCGCCTGCACCGCGGTGGCTGGAAGCGCCGTGAAGACCTCGAGCACCTCCTCACGGAGCTGCCGGGCGGCATCGGCGCGGCGATCGAGAAGGTCGGCCCGCAGCTCAAGGAGTCGCTCAAGGCGCTCGTGAACCACGGCGCGATGTGGGAAGAGCTCGACTGGGCGTACATGGGCGTCATCGACGGCCACGACGTCAAGACGCTGCGCGGCGCGCTCACCAAGGCGTTTGAGGCCGGCCGCCCCGTGGTCGTCCACATCGCCACCGTCAAGGGCAAGGGCTTCGCCCCCGCCGAGGAAGGCGGCGAGAAGGGCCAGGAGAAGTGGCACGCCGCCAAGCCGAACTCGATCATCGAGCGTTCGCCGGCTCCGGCGCCCGAGGTGCCGCCGGCGCCTGCTCCGCCGACGTACACCGAGGTGTTCGGCGACGCGATGGTGACCGAGGTCCGCCGCGATCCGCGCATCGTCGGCATCACCGCCGCGATGAACTCCGGTACGGGACTCTCGATCCTGCAGCGCGAGATCCCCGACCACTACTTCGACGTCGGGATCGCCGAGCAGAACGCCCTCCTGTTCGCCGCGGGCCTCGCGCTCGAAGGCGTCAAGCCGGTCGCGGCGATCTACTCGACGTTCCTGCAGCGCGGCTACGACCAGATCGTCCACGACCTGGCGCTGCAGAAGCTGCCGGTCGTCCTCGCCATGGACCGCGCCGGCCTCGTCGGCGACGACGGCCCGACGCACCACGGCGTCTTCGACATCGCGTACCTGCGCTCGCTGCCGAACATCGTCCTCGCCGCGCCGCGCGACGAAGCCGAGCTCGTGCACCTGCTGCACACCGCGGTGTCGTTCGACGAGGGCCCGTTCGGCCTGCGCTACCCGCGCGGCAACGGGCCCGGCGCAGCGGTGCCCGCGGAGGGCCGCCTGATCGAGATCGGCCGCGGCGAGGTGCTCAGCCAGGGCGACCGTGTCGCGCTGATCGGCTACGGCAGCGGCGTGCAGCTCGCGCGCGAGGCGGCCACGGAGCTGGACGAGCGCACCGGTCTGCGCCCGACGGTGGTCGACGCCCGGTTCGCCAAGCCCCTTGACGGTGCGCTGCTCGACGACCTCGCCGCAAACCACGAGCTGCTGGTGACGCTCGAAGAGGGCGTCCTCGCCGGCGGCTTCGGCAGCGCGGTCTGGGAGCACTTCGAGCTGTCCGGCCAGACGGCCCCCCAGCTGCTGCGCGTCGGCCTGCCTGACCGGTACGTCACGCATGGCAAACCAGCGCTGCTGCACGCCGAGGTCGGCTTCACGCCCGACCGCGTCGCGCGCCGCGTCGCCGACCGCCTCGGGACCGAGATTCCCGCGCCGGGCGCTGCCGCATCCGCCGTCGCGCGGTAGGAGAAGCGAACACGCGGACGCCGCATCCCCGCGGCATCCGGGGCTGCGCCTGTAGCGCCCTTCTGGACGCCCTGCTCAGGGAACTGCCGCGTTCCAGCCGGATGTTCTAGCAAGGCACGTTGCTGTTCTGCCGCGGGAGTACTACCGTCGGTCGCCGGCCGGATCGCGTTCACAAGTGGTCCCGATCCACGCGTTCGGCCGTCTTCCCCGGCAGGAGCGTGGCATCGCCGTGTTCTCGAGTTCCCCTAACCACCCACCCGATCCGGCTCCAGCACCGGCGACCGACTCGACTCCCGAGCGCGGGTCGATCCTGCGCTGGCGGCGGTTCGCGATCGCGATGCTGCTCGTCGGAGCCCTGGTGATCGAAGCGGTGCTGGCCGTGCCGTCGGTCACGAGCGAGGATCCGGCGCTGGTGCACGCTTCCGCCGCCTGGTTCGCCCTTCTGGCGGCAGGCCTCGCGGTGCAGCACGGCAAGACCTTCCTCGCGGCCACCCGGTTCGTCATCGCGACGTCGATCGTGGCCATCACGGTGCTCGTCGCGTCGCTGGACGGTGTGAACATGGTGCCGCTCTTCTACGTCTGGCCGCTGCTCGGCGCCGCCTATCTCCTCACGCGCATCGAACTGGCCGCGGTGATGGTCGCGAGCGCCGCCGGCTACGGCATCGGCCTCTTCCTCCAGGACCCGGCCGGGGGCTTCCCGTGGGTCGACTACCTGCTCACGCTGCTGGCTGGGCTTGCCGTGCTGACGACGGTGCGCGCCCTGTCGGAGAGCCTCGGCACCACGATCGACTCGCTGCGGCACAGCTCAGCGACGGATCCCCTGACCGGGCTGCTGAACCGCCGCGGTTTCCAACGGCGGTTCGCCCGGCACTACGACCGCGCGGTCGTGGACGACCGGCCGATCACCGCGCTGCTGATCGACATCGACCACTTCAAGCGGATCAACGACGAGTTCGGCCACCCCGTCGGCGACCGGGCGCTCACCCGGTTCACCGAGCTGCTCGGCGCGTCGTGCCGCACGAGCGACCTCGTCGCGCGCGTAGGCGGGGAGGAGTTCGCGGTCGTGATGCCAGGGGCGACGATCGAGCAGGCGATCGCCCGCGCGGAGCAGTTCTGCGCGATCTTGCGCGACGACCGCGCCGTCGACGGCATCCAGATGACCGCGAGCGTCGGCGTGGCCGCGCGACAGGGCGTCGAGGGCTGGGAGGCGATGCTCGAAGCCGCCGACGCCGCCGTGTACGAAGCCAAGCGCACGGGCCGCGACCGCATCGTCACGGCGGAGCCAGTCGCTATCGGCTGATCGCGCTCCTGGGTCGCGGCTCGGTCGCCCAGCGGGTGGTCGGCAGCGCCCGCCGGGCCAGCGCCCGCGATTGCGTCAGTTGACGTAGCGGGTGCGCAGCCGCAGCAGCGCGAGCGTGAGCGTGGCCGCGCCCGCGGCGATGGCCGCGGCCGTGGAACCGGTGAAGGCGATGCCGACCGTGACGACTGCGAGGATCGCGGCGAGGGCGCCGTCCCACACGGCATGGTCGCGCGGGCGGATCGAACGCGGGGCCGCCGGATCGTGGCCGATCACGAGCAGCGCGCGATACGCGATCGCGACCGCGGTGAACATCAGCAGCGCGGCAGCCGCCATGGGCATGGCGCCCCAGACGGCGATGGCGCCGATCGCGACCGCGAGGCCGAACTTGAGGCCGGACTGCAGCTCGAGCGAGAGCGTTCCGGGACGCGGGCGTGAGGAACGGAGGGCGTGAGCAGGTCGGGTGGAAGAGGGTGAGAGCTCGGTGAACACGCTGTCCACGTAACCGCAGGTTTGGCGCACCGGCGGGTGATGTCGGGCACAGGGAGCGCTGTTGTCCCCCGCGTGGCGGTGAGGCAGCGCACATGACGTTGTAATCCCCTTTACCGGGGGTGATGGCGCCCACATCCGCACGCGTTCTTGCACCTCAGCGCCCGCTCACCGGGCCCGTTGTCTAAGGTGCGCGCGATGGCCCGCACCCGCATCGACGCGCTGCTGGTGGAGCGCGGCCTGTTCGAGTCCCGTGCTCGCGCCTCCGCGGCGATCATGGCCAACCAGGTCCTCGTCGGCGTGGGCCGCGAACCGGCTTCAAAGCCGGGGCAGCTCGTCGACGCAGAGGTTGAGCTCGCGGTGCGTGGCGGCAAGGAGTACGTCTCGCGCGGCGGCCACAAGCTGGCCTCGGCGCTCGACGAGCTCGGCATCACCGTCGAGGGCCGCCGCTGGCTCGACGTCGGCATCTCGACGGGCGGATTCACCGACTGCCTCCTGCAGCGCGGCGCCGCCTCGGTGGTCGGGGTCGATGTCGCCTACGGCCAGGTGGCATGGAGCGTCAGCCAGGATCCGCGGGTGACGGTGCTCGAGCGCACCAACGCGCGTGAGCTGCAGCCCGAGCAGGTCGGCGAGCCGGTCGAGGCGGTCGTCGCCGATGTCTCCTTCATCTCGCTCACGAAGGTGCTGCCCGCGGTGGCCGCGTGCGTCGGCCCCGAGTTCGACGCGCTGCTGATGGTCAAGCCGCAGTTCGAAGTCGGGAAGGAGCGGGTCGGCAAGCAGGGTGTGGTCCGCGACCCCGAGGACCGCCGCGACGCTGTGCGCTCGGTCGCCGCCGTCGCGCTTGAGCTGGGCTGGGCGATCGCCGGTGCCGCGCCCGCCGGCCTCCCGGGGCCCAAGGGCAACCGCGAGACGTTCCTGCACCTGGTCGAGGGCACGCGCGAGGGCGCCAGCTCGGAGCTGACTCCCGCGATCGAAGCGGGGATCGCGTGACGCGCCGCCGCGCCCACCGGTCACACTGGAACGCATGAGCGAGGTGACCCGCACCCGCGTCGCGCTCATGACGCACGAGTCGGTCCACGGGATCGAGTCGCCGGTGCGCACCCTGCTGGCCGCCTGCAGCGAGCGTGGGGTCGAGCTCTGCATCGACCACCAGGAGGCCGCGGGCGACCGTCTGGCGGCCCTCGGCGTGCACGTCATCGACGACGTCACGAAGGACCCGGGCGTGCAGGTCTGCATCACCCTCGGTGGCGACGGCACGATCCTCCGGGCGCTCCGCGGCTTCACCGGAACCGGCGTGCCGGTGTTCGCCGTCAACTTCGGCCAGGTGGGCTTCCTGGCCACCGCCGAGCCGGTCGATCTCGTGGAGACCTTTGCACAGGCGCTCGACGGCGCGTTTGACCGGCTCGAGGTCCCCGGCGTGACCATCGCGGTCGAGGGGCGAGAGGGCACGCACTTCGGCATCAACGACGTGTCGATCCACCGGCAGATGGGCTCCCGCGTGGCGGAGCTCGGCTACGGCGTCGATGAGGCGGTGCTCGGCGCGATCCGCTGCGACGGGCTGGTGGCCTGCACGCCGGCCGGATCCACGGGCTACAACCTCGCCAACGGCGGCCCGATCCTGGCCTGGGGGGTTGAGGGCTACGGGGTCTCGTTCATCGCTCCGCATTCGCTCACGGCGCGCTCGATCGTGGTGTCGCCGAACGACAACCTGATCGTCGAGAACCGCGGCAAGGACGCGCTTGAGGTGCTGGTCGACGGGCGGCCGAACGGCGTGCTGGTCGATCCCGGCCGCCGCGTGACGCTCGGCTACCGGCCCGCCGCGGCGGTGCTGGCGCAGCTGCCGGGGTCGAGCTTCTACGCCCGCCTGCGCGAGAAGTTCGGCCACCTGCGGGGCTAGGCGGGACTGCGAGGGCCGGGTGCCCGGCTTCGTGGTCGACGTTCCGACCTGGTCGCCGATGGCCGGAGGACTCCGGCGGATCCGGAGGTTTGGTGCTGTCCGCGGGAGTTTCGTTGCAGCTGCGAACAGGTGTTCGTCCGAGGGCTACGGTACAACGCAATTGTGCTGCTGGAACTGCGTGTCGAGAACCTCGTCCTGATCGAGCGAGCAGAGCTGCGGCTCGGTCCGGGCCTGAACGTCATCACCGGCGAGACGGGCGCCGGCAAGACGATGCTGGCCAGCGCGCTCGACCTGCTGCTCGGCGGCCGCTCCAAGCAGTCGCTGGTCCGGCAGGGCGCCCGTGAGGCCTACGTCGAGGGCGTGTTCGAGCTGACCGACCCGCTCCGGGCCTTGCTCGGCGACCGCATCCCGGCCGACGCGGAGGAGCTCGTCCTCGCCCGGCGCATCACGGCTGAGGGCCGCACCCGCGCCTACGTCGCGGGGCGCACGGCGACCGCCACGGAGCTGCGTGAGGTCTCCGAGGTGCTGATCGCGTTCACCGGGCAGCACGAGCACCGCCGGCTGGTCGAGCCGCGCGCCCAGCTCGAGCTCGTCGATGCGGCGGCCGGCCCGTCGCAGGTCGCCCGGCTGAGCGCCGCCGCGACCACCCACGAGGCTGTGAAGGCGGCGCAGGCGCGGCTCGCGGAGCTCGACGAGCGGGCGGCGGAGCGCGAGCGGCGCGTCGACATGGCGCGGTTTGAGCTCGAGGAGATCGAGCGGATCGATCCGCAGCCGGGCGAAGCCGAGGAGCTGGGCACCCAGCGCGACCGCCTGCGCCACCTCGAGCGGCTGCGCGGCGCCGCAGCTGCGGGTGCAGAAGCGATCGACTCCGACGAAGCTGATGTCCGCGGGATCGCCGCGCTCGGGGCGGCCGGGCTGGCGGAGCTCGAGGGCGCCGAGCAGGTCGACGAGCGGCTCGACCCGCTGATCGAGCGGTTCCGCTCGGCGGCGATCGAGTTCGCCGACATCGGCGCGGAGCTGCGGAGCTACCTCGCCGACCTCGAAGCGGAGCCGGGTGGGCTGGAGGCCGTCGAGGTGCGGCTGTCGGAGCTGGAGCGCCTGCTGCGCAAGTACGGCGGCACGACCGAAGCGGTCCTCGAGCACGCGGCGGCCTGCCGCGAGCTGGTCGAGGAGCTCGGCGATGTCGACACGGCGCGGGTGCGGCTCGAGGCCGAGGTGGCCGAGGCGGTCGCCCGGCGCGATGCCGCATCGGCAGCGCTCACGAAGGCGCGCAAGTCGGCCGCGAAGACCCTCGCTGCCGGCGTGAGCGAGCGGCTGAGCCGCCTGGCCATGGAGGCAGCAGAGTTCACGATCGAGCTGCGGCCTGCCGCGCCTGGGCCGTCGGGGGCCGACGCCGCCGAGTTCGTCCTGCGCGCCAACCCCGGGGCGCCGGCGGCGCCGCTGCGCGACGTCGCTTCCGGCGGCGAGCTCTCCCGCGTCCTGCTGGCGCTGGTGGGCGCGGCGGGTGGCAGCTCGGACACGACCTATGTGCTCGACGAGATCGACGCCGGGATCGGCGGCCGGACGGCGGCGGCCCTCGGCACGGAGCTCCAGCACCTCGCCGACGGCCGCCAGGTCCTCTGCATCACCCACCTGCCGCAGGTCGCTGCCCTCGCCGACCACCATTCGACGATCGTGAAGACGGTCGGCAAGCGCGACACGCGGACCACGATCGCGGCCCTCTCGGGGGACGCGGTGACGGGCGAGCTGGTGCGCATGCTGGGCGCCGCGGAGGACGATGCGGCGGCCCTCCAGCACGCAGAACGCCTGCGTGCTGCGGGCAACGCCCAGCTGGCCCTCGTGGAGTCCGCTGCTTGATCTAGGATTGTCCTCCGTGCCCTCGCAAAACCGTCGCCCCGACACCCGCTACATCTTCGTCACGGGAGGTGTGGTCTCGTCGCTCGGTAAGGGCATCGCGGCTGCCTCGATCGGCCGGCTCCTCGTGAGCCGCGGCGTTTCCGTCGCGATCCAGAAGTTCGACCCGTACATCAACGTCGACCCGGGCACGATGTCGCCGTACCAGCACGGCGAGGTCTTCGTCACCGAAGACGGCGCTGAGACCGACCTCGATCTCGGCCACTACGAGCGGTTCACCAGCGCGAACACCTCGCGTGCGTCGAACGTGACCGCAGGCGGCATCTACAACTCGGTCATCAAGCGCGAGCGCCGCGGCGACTACCTCGGCGGCACGGTGCAGGTCGTCCCGCACATCACCGACGAGATCAAGAACCGCATCCGCCTGGTCGGCGAGACGACCGGCGTCGACGTGGTCATCACCGAGATCGGCGGCACCGTCGGCGACATCGAGTCGCTGCCGTTCCTGGAGGCGATCCGCCAGTTCCCGGTCGAAGTCGGCCGCCGCAACACGATGTTCCTCCACCTCACGCTCGTGCCGTACATCGGCCACGCGGGTGAGCTGAAGACCAAGCCGACGCAGCACTCGGTCAACGAGCTGCGCCGCATCGGTATCGCCCCGGACATGCTGATGCTGCGCGCGGCCACCGAGCTGCCCGACGACATCCGCAAGAAGATCGGCATGTTTGCGTCGCTGCCGATGGAGAGCGTGATCACCGCCGTCGATGTCGACTCGATCTACAAGGTGCCGCTGCGGTACCACCAGCAGTCGGTCGACCAGGTCATCCTCGACCACTTCGGGCTCGAAGCTCCGGCGCCGAACCTCGATGAGTGGGAGAGCCTCGTCAACCGGATCGACGGCGCCCGCGACGTCGTCAAGATCGCGCTCGTCGGCAAGTACGTGCAGCTCGAGGACGCCTACCTGTCGGTGGCGGAGTCGCTCCGCCACGCCGGCTGGAAGCATGGCGCGCGGGTCGAGATCGACTGGGTCGACTCCGAGACGCTCACCTCTCGCGACCAGGCCGCGGACCGCCTCTCAGACGCCGACGGCATCCTGATCCCGGGTGGGTTCGGAGGCCGCGGCGTCGAAGGCAAGATCCTGGCGGCGCAGGTGGCCCGCGAAGACCGCATCCCGTACCTCGGCATCTGCCTCGGCATGCAGATCGCCGTCGCGGAGTTCGCCCGCAACGTGGCCGACATGGACGGCGCGAACTCGACCGAGTTCGATCCCGAGACGCCCTTCCCCGTGATCGACCTGCTGCCGGAGCAGAAGGAAGTCGCCGACCTCGGCGGCACGATGCGCCTCGGCGCCGACCCGGTCAAGCTCCACGAGGGCACGAAGCTGCTGGAGCTCTACGGCGAGGCGATCGCCTACGAGCGCCACCGCCACCGCTACGAGGTCAACCTCTTCCTGCGCCGCCGTCTCGAAGACGCCGGCCTCGTCGTCAGCGGAACGTCGCCCGACGAGCGTCTCGTCGAGGCTGTCGAGCTGTCCGACCACCCGTTCTACGTCGCCGCGCAGTTCCACCCGGAGTTCAAGAGCCGCCCCGAGCGCCCGTCGCCGATGTTCGACGGCTTCGTGACCGCGGCGCTCGCGCACGGTGAGTCGCCCATCGCGGCCCGCGTCGCAAGCGAGCAGTCCGCCTAGGCATGGACCCGGCCCCGCCGCAGCTGCACGTCCGGATTGAACCGGTCGGGCCCGCTGCGGAGCGGGGTGTCGC
>JAEYAL010000194.1 GCA_023404805.1 Actinomycetes bacterium
GGCTCCGGACGTCGCCGGCGAGCCGGGCCGAGCCCGTCGCGGGCGGCAGCTGCCCGACCGAGCGCGAGGGCGAGCGCACCGCCGAAAGCGCAGCGGCGAAGCGCGCGTTCTCATCGGCGTGGCGGACGATCTCGTCGTCGAGCGCCTGCGGCAGCGGCGCGCCCTCCTGGCGGACGACCTCGGCGGCGAGCAGGCGCTCGGCGCGGTCGTCGGCGAAGACCGCGGAGAGGTTCGCGCCCTCGAGCTCGTCGGCCAGGCGCAGCCGCGCGCGGGCGACTTGGACGCCGACCTCGCCCGGCTCGACGCCAGCGACCTCGGCGCATTCCTCGGCCGTCAGCCCGAGCTCGCGCAGCGCCAGCAGCTCGCGCTGGCGGCTCGGCAGCTTCAGCAGCGCGCCGAGTGCGCCGTCGCCGCCGGCGGGCCGCTCGCGGCCGAGCGAGGCGTACGCGCCGTTGCGGGCGGTAGCCAGCACATAGAGCGCTGGCGAGGAGTTGCGGGCGCCGAGTAGCGGCAGGCGGCGGACCGTCTTCTCAAACGCCTCAGCGACCACGCCGTCGGCGGCGGCGCCAGGCCCGAGGAGGCGTTCCACGAGCAGCTGCACGGCCGGGCCGTGCTTGTCGAAGAAGCGGTCGAAGGCGGCCTCGTCGCCAGCAGCGGCGCTGGTGACGAGGTCGAGCTCGTGGGCCGCCAGGGCGTCGTCGGCGCCAGAAGTCATGCGCGGACAGTACTGGGCAGGTCGGCGCCCGCCGCCGATCGGGCCCGGCCTGTGCGCCACGACCCCGCACGGTGCGTAGAACGGCGCCGCGGTTCACCACAACTGACCGCTAGTCAGAAAGCCATCCGCTCCTCTATGATCGCGCCCATGCTGTCGCTCCTCACTGGCTTCCCTGGCTTCATCGGCACGCGTCTCTCACGCAAGCTGCTTGCCGATGATCCGTCGCTTGAGATCGTCGCGCTCGTCGAGCCCGCCATGGCCGACCGCGCCCGCGAGGTCGCCAAGGAGTTCGGCGGCCGCCTCACGGTCGTCGAGGGCGACATCACCGATCCCAAGCTGGGCCTCGACGGCAAGACGTACGTCGAGCTGGCCGGCAAGGTCCGCCGCGTCTACCACCTCGCCGCCATCTACAACCTCGCTGTGCCCGAGTCGCTCGCGCGCAAGGTCAACGTCGACGGCACCCAGCACGTGCTCGACTTCTGCCGCGCCTGCACCGACCTGGAGCGCCACCACTACATCTCCACGTGTTACGTGGCTGGCAAGCGCACCGGCAAGGTCCTGGAGTCCGAGCTCGACGAGGGCCAGGAGTTCAAGAACCACTACGAGTCGACCAAGTTCGCCGCTGAGGTCCTCGTGAAGGCGTCGCAGGACGAGATCCCGACCACGATCTACCGTCCCGGCATCGTCGTCGGCGACTCCCGCACCGGCGACACCCAGAAGTTCGACGGCCCCTACTTCATCCTCTGGTTCATCTACCGCATGCGCCAGCTCGGCCTGACGGTCGGCGACATGGGCACCGCGAACGCGACCTTCAACGCCGTCCCGGTCGACTTCATCGTCGATGCGATCGCGGCTTGCACCCAGGACCCCGAGACGGCTGGCGCCACCCTCGCGCTGGCCGACCCGAACCCGCTGACGACCCGCCAGTTCGTCTCGCTGCTCTCGCGCACGTACGTGCACCGCGACCCGTGGGGCCCGGCGATCCCGGACTTCGTCATGAAGCCGTTCCTCGCCGTCAAGCCGATCCGCTCGTTCTACGGCTCCACCCCGTTTGAGTCGCTCGTCTTCCTCAAGCACCCGGTGCAGTACGACACCACGCAGGCCACCAAGCACCTCGCCCGCAACGGCCTCAAGTGCCCCGGCTTCAACGACTACGTCGACGTCATGGTCGACTTCTTCGACCAGCACAAGGGCGAGAAGGCCTTCAAGGTCGCGGCATAGCTCCGCTGGCTGGAGCCGACCACAGACGCACAGCGGGCCCCGCGCCTCCCGGGTAGTGGGAGACGCGGGGCCCGGTCCGTGGGAGCCGATGGGGGCTCGGCAAGCGCTGCGGGGCTTAGAGCTCCTGCAGCTCCTTGACGATGTCGGCGACTGAGGACTTCGCGTCACCGAAGAGCATGGACGTCTTCGGGTCGAAGAACAAGGTGTTCTCATCGCGCGCCAGCTGGTGCCGTGGCGGTGCGCCTCCCCGGCGCGCCTCTCGCGGTCAGACGTGCACCGCGGTGACCGCTGGTTGAACCGCTGGTTCGGTCGCCGGATCACGAGAAGGCGCCGCACCTGCCAAATTGCCGTTTTGCAGGGCAAATCCCGATCGAGGGGGCGCTCAGCTCGTTGGCGATTGGCGATGCGGACTTAACGCACGGTAGGGCGAGCGCCTTCCGCGGCGTCCGGATCGATACCTTTCCCGGTCACTGCGCGTGCTGATCGGTTCCAGCGGCATCGAGCAACGGTTTCCAGAGCCGGCGCTCGGGACTGGGGCTTGGGGCGCGCGCGGTCTGGGAATTCCCTCTGCTATCGACGTTTTCCAGGAGCCCACAGTTTGTTGATCGGAGTGCTGAAGGAGGCACAGGCCGGGGAGACACGCGTCGCCGCGACTCCCGCGACCGTCGTGCAGCTCCTCAAACTGGGCTATGAGGTCGTCGTCGAAGCCGGCGCCGGCGAAGCCGCGGACTTCACGAACGAGGCCTACGTCGAGGCCGGCGCCACCATCGGCGACGCGCTCTCGGCCGACATCGTCTTCGGCGTCAACGCGCCGACCAAGACGCAGCTCGACAGCCTCAAAAAGGGCGCGACGCTGATCAGCCTCCTCGCGCCTCGCCTGGACCAGGCGATGGTCGACGACCTCGCGAACCGCCCCATCACCGCGCTCTCGATGGACGCGGTGCCGCGGATCTCGCGTGCGCAGTCGCTCGATGTGCTCTCGTCGATGGCGAACATCGCCGGCTATCGCGCCGTCGTCGAGGCCGCCCACAGCTTCGGCCGCTTCTTCACCGGCCAGGTCACGGCCGCCGGCAAGGTCAACCCGGCCAAGGTGCTCGTCGCCGGCGTCGGCGTCGCCGGCCTCGCGGCCATCGGCGCCGCAGGCAGCCTCGGCGCCATCGTCTACGCCACCGACCCGCGTCCGGAAGTCGCCGACCAGGTCAAGTCGCTCGGCGGCGAGTACCTCTCGGTCGAGTCCGAAGAGGTCGAGGTCTCCGCGACCGGCTACGCCAAGGAGATGTCCGACGACTACAACACGCGGGCAGCGGCGCTCTACGCCGAGCTCGCGACCGACGTCGACATCATCATCACCACGGCGCTCATCCCGGGCCGCCCCGCCCCGACGCTCATCACGAAGGAGATGGTCGCGTCGATGAAGCCGGGCTCGGTGATCGTCGACATGGCGGCGCAGAACGGCGGCAACGTCGAAGGCACCGTCAAGGGCGAGGCCGTCGTCACCGACAACGGCGTCACGATCATCGGCTACACCGACCTCGCGGGCCGCCTGCCCGCCCAGGCCTCGCAGCTCTACGGCACGAACCTCGTCAACCTGCTGAAGCTGATGACGCCCGAGAAGGACGGCGTCCTCGTGCTCGACTGGGACGACGTCGTCCAGCGCGGCATCACCGTCGTCCGCGACGGCGAGCTCGCCTGGCCGCCGCCGGAGGTGCAGGTCTCGGCCGCGCCGGCCCCGGCTGCTGCGAAGCCCGCCGCCGAGCCGGCCCCGCCGAAGGAGCCGATGTCGGATGCCAAGCGCCTGACGCTGGTCCTGCTCGGCGCGGCCGCGTTCTTCGGCATCGTCGCGATCTCCCCGCCCACGCTCGTGCCGCACCTCACGGTGTTCGCGCTGGCGATCGTGATCGGCTACTACGTGATCGGGCACGTGCACCACGCGCTGCACACCCCGCTCATGTCGGTGACGAACGCGATCTCGGGGATCATCGTCGTCGGCGGCCTGATCCAGATCGGGCACGGCGACGACCTCATCACCGCGGTCTCGACCGTGGCGATCCTCCTCGCGAGCATCAACATCTTCGGTGGCTTTGCGGTGACACGCCGCATGCTCGCCATGTTCTCCCGGAGCTAGGGCATGTCTCATTCCGTCACCGTTCCGGCGCAGGCGGCGTACATCGTCGCTGCGCTCCTCTTCATCGCGGCGCTCGCTGGCCTGTCCAAGCATGAGACCGCGAAGGTCGGCCTGCGCTACGGCATGGCCGGCATGGCGCTCGCGCTCGTCGCGACGATCTGGCTCTCCGTCGACGCCGACATCGAGACCACCGGCCTGATCCTCATGGCCGCCGCCCTCGCGGTCGGCGCCGCCATCGGCTTCTGGCGTGCCCGCATCGTCGAGATGACCGGCATGCCCGAGCTGATCGCCCTCCTCCACAGCTTCGTCGGCCTCGCCGCCGTGCTCGTCGGCTGGAACGGCTACCTGCTCGTGGAAGGCAAGGAGAACGGCGAGGAGTGGCAGGCGCTCGACGCCCTCGGCACCCTCGGCATCCACCACGCTGAGGTGGTGATCGGCATCTTCATCGGCGCCGTCACGTTCACCGGCTCGATCGTCGCCTACGGCAAGCTCTCGGGCAAGATCGACTCCAAGCCGCTGATGCTGCCCGGCAAGAACGCGATCAACATCGGTTCGCTCCTCGTGTTCGCCGGCCTCACCGTGTGGTTCGTGATCAGCCCGGGCATCGTTCCGGTGATCCTCTCCACCGTCCTGGCGCTGTTCCTCGGGTGGCACCTCGTCGCCTCGATCGGCGGCGGCGACATGCCGGTCGTCGTGTCGATGCTCAACTCGTACTCCGGTTGGGCTGCATCCGCGGCAGGCTTCTTGCTCGGCAACGACGCGCTCATCATCACCGGCGCGCTCGTCGGTTCCTCCGGTGCGTACCTGAGCTACATCATGTGCGAGGCGATGAACCGCTCGTTCATCTCGGTGATCGCCGGCGGCTTCGGCATCGAAGCCCCCGCCGGCGACGACGTCGACTATGGCGAGCACCGCGAGATCAACGCCGAGGGGGCCGCCGAGCTCCTGAAGAGCGCGAAGTCCGTGATCATCACCCCGGGCTACGGCATGGCCGTCGCCCAGGCGCAGCACGGCGTCGCCGACATGACCCGCAAGCTCCGCGACGCGGGCGTCGAGGTGCGCTTCGGCATCCACCCCGTCGCCGGCCGCCTGCCGGGCCACATGAACGTGCTCCTCGCCGAGGCGAAGGTGCCGTACGACATCGTGCTCGAGATGGACGAGATCAACGACGACTTCGACGACACCACCGTCGTGCTCGTGATCGGCGCCAACGACACCGTCAACCCGGCGGCCTCCGAGGATCCGGGCAGCCCGATCGCTGGCATGCCCGTCCTCCACGTGTGGGAAGCCGAGAACGTCATCGTGTTCAAGCGCTCGATGGCCTCCGGCTACGCCGGCGTGCAGAACCCGCTGTTCTTCCGCGACAACACGCAAATGCTGTTCGGCGACGCGAAGGACCGCGTCGAGGACATCCTCAAGGCCCTCTGAGCCGCCCTGCCGCGTCGCCCGCCGCCCAGGATGCGGTGGGCGACGCGGGGCAGGCCCGAGGTCAGCCGACGAAGAACCGGTCTTCTTGGAGCGGCGCGTCAGCGCGGTTTGACCTTGATCGAACGCGTCTCCGTCTTGCCGTTCCCGGCGGAGTCGGCCGCGGTGACCTCGAGCCGCAGCGACACCGTCTTCTTCGGGCGCTTGAAGTCGCGCGTCTTCGGCTTGACCGACAGCGTGCGTTTGCCAGCTGCGAGCGGCAGCGCGACCACGACGAGCGGTGCCCGGACGGCCCGCAGCTTCACGCCGCCAGCCAGCGTCGCCACCAGCGACGCGCTCAGGGCAGCCGCCTCGCTCGGCGTCGCCTCGACCTGCAGCCCCTTGCCGGTCGTGAGCTTCTTGTACGTGATCGACTTCGGCAGCGGGCCCAGGGCCAGCGTCGGCGCGGAGGTGTCCAGGACCGCCGGCGCGGCCGGGGGCGGGTCGTCATCGACGATCGTGAAGCTGTCGGTGGTGTAGCCGAGCCTGAACGGCACGGACGCCTGCGCGAGCGTGACCGTGACGACCTCATCGGGTTCGTCGACGGCGTCCTGCGCGAACGGGACGTCGATCGTCGCGGTGGCCTGGCCCGCCGGCAGCACCGCGGTGCCGTGCTGGCCGTTGCTCGCGGTCCACGTGACCGGCAGCGACGAGGCGGCGAACGCCCGGAAGACCGTGAGCGCCGCCTTGCCTGCCGACTCGCTGACCGGATCGGGCGCGTCTTCGACGGGCGGGGCGAAGCCGGGGGTGCGCCGGAAGCCCGCCGCCGCGTACGGCAGGAGCGCCAGCGACGAGAGGCGCGCGCCCGTCGGCCCGATCGCCGTCGCCGCGCCGGTGCTGAGGCTGACGTTGTAGAGGCGTTGAATGCCGCCGGAGGTGATGGCGCCGACCGCGTTGAAGGGAACCGCGATCACGTCGTCGTTCACGCCGCTGGAGATGTCGATCGGCACCCCGGTCCCGCTGTCGGGCGTGATGCCGAGCGGCCCGATCGCGGTGTACGCGCCGCCGTTCGCCGATGGCGCGTTGTCGACGCCGCCGAGGCGGCCGAACGTGGCCCCCGCGCTGTTGACGGCGAACACCGTGGTCGCGGCCGGCGTCGCCCCGACGCGGTCGTGCGCGATGCCCGTCACGACGACCCCGGCGGGATTGACATCGGCGTCGTTGCCAGCGAGGTCGCCTTCGTCGGCGTCGATCCGCAGGTTCTCGTCGCCGTCGTTCACGAGCCGGAGGCGATCGGAGAACGGGTTGAAGTCGACCGTCCACCGCACGCCCGGAGCCGGGATGGTGATCGCCGCTGCCCCGATCGCCCGCACCGCGCCCGTGCCCGAGTCGATCTTGTAGACCCGCGCCTGGCTGCCTGCCGTGTTGGCGGCGACGCCGTAGAGGCCGGGGCCTTCAAGCGTCCCGGGCTTGGTCACGTAGCGGTAGTCGATGCCGACCATCCGCTCGTCGGCGCCGAGGCCGTTGAGGGCGAAGAAGCCCGACAACGCTGACGGATCCGCCGTGTCGAAGTGGGCGATCGCCCGGCCGCCCTCGAGGAGGCCGACCGCCGGCTCAGCCTGCGCGCCGACCGGGGCGGTCAGCGCCGGAGCGGCAAGGGCCGCAGCAGTGAGCAGAGGCAGTCGGACACGCATGCTCTCCATCCTGCCACCGGCCTGGCGGGTTGTCTGCCGCGTCGGGGTGGTTTGCCGACCCCGGCCGCAGCGCGCGGGTCGGTCAGCGCGGCGGCACGATCGCCGAGACCCGTCCAGCGAGGTCGTTCTCGTCGAGCGCCTTGGCGGCAGCGCCCGCACCGGCGTCGTCGGCGCCCGTCACGACCCAGGCGGGCGAGCCGAGCTCGTCGCGCAGGGCGAAGATCACGCCCGTGCCAGCGCCGTACACCTCAGGCGCTGCCGCCTCGCCGAAGGGTGCCGCGGCGCGGATCGTCTTGCCGTCGGACGAGATCTGAAAGCCGTAGCCGTTGCGCTCAGCTTCGGTCTCCACCACGCGCGCGCCGCTCATGCGGCCACGCTGCATCGCGGGGCGCAGCTGCGGCCAGCTGCCGACATAGATCCGGATCTCGTCGATCGCGGAGGTGTCCTGGAGGTTCGAGGTGGCCGTGTGGAGCTTGAGGTCGGTGAGGGCCTGCTGCACGCCGTCGCAGGCGGCGGACTGCGCCTCGGCGCACTGGATCCGCACGGGCAGCAGGCGGCGCTTCTTCGTGAAGCGGGTCGTGAACGGCGCTGGGAAGAGCCCGACCACGCCGGTCGGCACCGCCGCGACGTCGGACTTGTCGCGCGGGATCCAGCCGACGCGGTCGCCCGGGTAGGCGATGTCGCCGGGATACGTGTGCTTGGCGGCTTCCTTGTCGGCCGGGATCGCGTTCGGCTGCAGGCCGTTGAGATACGGGAGGAGCGTCAGGCCGCCGTCGCCGAACTGCTGGTGGTGCATCGACGACTGCAGCTGGTCGAGCGTCTTCGAGGGCTCCGCGTTCAGCGCGCGCGTGCCCTTCGGGCGGTCGCCGGAGGCGCCGACGACGGTGCCGCGGTCGAGGATGAGGCCGTCGACGGTCGACGTGCTGGCTTCGCGAGGGCCCGCACCGCAGGCGGCCAGCGACAGGGCCGCCGCGGCGCCGGCGGCAAGCGCGAGAAGCTGAGGGCGGCGGCGGACGGCAAGCACGGCGGCGAGCGTAGCGCGGCGGCGCGGGCCGGCGCGCCGCCCGTCGGATCCCACGCGCGTGCAGTGCTGCGCGACCTTGACGGCAGCGCCAGGAGTCCGCGTGGCCCGACCCTCGTCCAGGATTTCGCTGGAAACCGAACAGCTGTCTTGCATCCCGCCGGTGCGTCTGCGACGCTGGGGTTTCATGACTGTAAGTTCGTTTGCGCCCACTGCCGGTCTCATGCCTCCCTTCACCGAAGAGCACGAGGAGCTGAGGGCGAGCATCCGCAGCTTCGTCGAGCGGGAGCTGCGGCCCCACATCGAGCAGTGGGAAGCTGAGAAGTGGTTCCCGAACGAGGTCTTCCACAAGCTCGCCGAGCACGGGTTCATCGGCCTCAAGTTCTCCGAGGAGTACGGCGGCGAGGGCGGCGACTACCTCCACGGGACCGTCCTCTGCGAGGAGCTCTCGCGCACCGGCGCGGCGGGCCTGGCCGTGGGCATCTGCGCCCACGTGGACCTCGCGCTGCCGCCCATCAACGCGTTTGGCACCGAGGAGCAGAAGCAGAACTACCTGCGCGCCGGCATCAAAGCCGAGAAGATCGGAGCGCTCGCGATCACCGAGCCGGGCGCCGGCTCTGACGTGGCCAACATCCAGACGCGCGCGGAGAAGGTCGACGGCGGCTGGATCGTCAACGGCGAGAAGGTCTTCATCACCAACGGCGTGCGCGCCGACTTCTACGTCGCCGCCGTCAAGACGTCGGAGGCGGGCGGCCACGGCGGCATGTCGTTCCTCATCATCGACAAGGGAGAGGGCGTCACCGCCACCGCCCTCGAGAAGCTGGGCTGGCACTGCTCGGACACCGGAGCGATCGCGTTCCAGGACGTGTTCGTCCCCGACGAGAACCTCCTCGGCGAGGTCAACGGGGGCTTCAAGCTGATCATGCAGAACTTCCAGTGGGAGCGGCTCGTGCTGTCGACCGGCGCGATCGCCGGCGCCCAGTGGGGCCTGGAGCAGACGCTGGAGTACGTCAAGCAGCGCGAGGCGTTCGGCCGCCCGATCGGGACGTTCCAGGTCAACCGCCACGCGATCGCCCAGATGGCGACCGACCTCTACGCCGCCCGCGCGCAGGCCTACGCTGCGCTCGCCAAGTTCCAGGCCGGCGAGAACGCGGCCCTTGAGGTCTCGATGGTGAAGCTCTTCTCGCAGCGCGTGTGCCTCAACGTGGCTGACGAGTGCGTGCAGCTCCACGGCGGCGCCGGCTACCTCGCGGGCCCCGTCGAGCGCGGCTTTCGCGATGCGCGCCTCGGCCCGATCGGCGGCGGCACCGACCAGATCATGCGCGAGATCATCGGCCGCTCGCTCGGCCTGTGACCGCCTCCTCAAGCCGGATGGACAGCAGCATGGTGGACGACCGCACGCCGGTCCTCGTCGGCCTCGGCGAGGTGACGGCGCGCCCTGGCGGCACGCCCGCGGGCCCGGTGCCGGAGTTCATGGCCCGCGCGATCCGCGCCGCGGCGGCCGATGCCGCTGGCGCCGCCGAGACCGACGGCTCAGAGGAGCCCTCGCTCGAGGCGCGCGCGATCCTCGCCGCGGCGCAGGTGGTGGCGGTCGCGCCGTCGGCGTCGTGGCCCGACCTCGCCCCGGGGCTCGGCGTCGCCGCGGCGCTCGGCCTCGACGAGGTCGCCACGATGCGCTCGTCGATGGTCGGCGGCAACGGCTCCCAGCTGCTGGTCAACGAGCTCGCCGCCCGCATCCAGGCCGGGAAGCTCGACGTCGCGCTGATGTGCGGCGCCGAAGCCCTCCACAGCGAGCAGACGTCGTTTGAGTCCTTCGGCGATGCGGCTTCCCGCACGCCCGAGGGCGAGACGGAGGTCCTGGAGGCCGACAAGCCCGGCAACTCGGAGGCTGAGCTGGCCGTCGGGTTCGCCGTGCCGGTGCTCGGGTACGCGCTGATGGAGCAGGCGATCGCCGCCGACGCCGGGCGCACCGTCTCCGAGCAGCGGCAGGTCGCCGCCGAGCTGTGGTCGCGCTTCAGCCAGGTGGCCGCGTGGCACCCGAGCGCCTGGGTCCAGTCGCCGCAGACGGCCGAGGAGATCGCCACGCCGACGCCCGGCAACCGCCAGGTGTCGCATCCGTACACGAAGTTCATGGTCGCCAACTTCCGCGTCGACCAGGCCTCGGCGCTCGTGCTGTGCTCCGCCAAGGCCGCGCGCGAGCTCGGGATCGCCGAGTCGAAGTGGGTCTACGTCCACGCCGGCGCGCAGGCCAACGACGAGTGGTTTGTGAGCGAGCGCGCCGAGCTGCACCGCTCGCCCGCGATCCGTGCGATCGGCGAGGCGCTGTTCGCGCACGCGGGGATCAGCGCGTCCGACCTCGGCCCCGTCGACCTGTACTCGTGCTTCCCGTCGGCGGTGCAGATCGCCGCGCGCGAGCTCGGCCTCCCAGCCGACGATCCGGCACGGCCCCTGACCGAGACCGGAGGACTGACGTTCTTCGGCGGTCCGGGCAACAACTTCGGCACGCACGGCGTGATCGGTGTCGCCCGCAAGCTGCGCAGCGCCGAGCCCGGCACGCTCGGGATCAGCTCGTCGCTGGGCTGGTACGCGACCAAGCACGCCTACGGGCTCTACGGCTCCAGCGCGCCGAGCAAGCCCTACCAGACCCTCCGCCCCACGCCGGAGGCCGCGCGCCGCGAGGTCGCATCGCCGGACGAAGCCGCCGCCGCCGGCGTGCTGACGGTCGAGGTCGCCACGGCGCTCTACGGCCGCGACGGCGCGCCGATGTACGGCGTGGTCTTCGCCACGCTGCCGGATGGCCGCCGCGCGGTCGGCGGGACGACCGACCCGGACGTCTTGGCCGAGCTTCCGAAGGACGAGTTCATCGGGCGCGCCATCACGCTGGCCGCCGACCGCTCGGTCTCACTCGCGGAGGTGGCGGCGTAAGGTTGGCGCCATGGCCGTCAACCTCACGCGCATCTACACCCGGACCGGCGACGGCGGGGAGACGCACCTGGGCGACATGTCGCGGGTGCCGAAGACCCACCCGCGGATCGAGGCCTACGGCGACGTCGACGAGCTGAACACGCACCTCGGCGTCGTCCTGGCCAGCGGCGGCCTGGATGACCGCTTCGCGCCGTGGATCAAGCGCATCCAGAACGACCTGTTCGATGTCGGTGCGGATCTCGCTGTCCCGCCCGACGCCCCGGACACCAAGGCCGGGGCGCGCCTGCGCGTGAGCGAGGACCAGACCACGTGGCTCGAGGAGCGCTGCGACGAGGTCAACGAGGAGCTCGAGCCGCTGCGCTCGTTTCTGCTCCCCGGGGGGACGTTGGCGGCTTCCCAGCTGCATGTCGCCCGCACCGTGTGCCGCCGCGCGGAGCGGCGAGTCCTGGATGTCGACGACCATTCCCCTGAGACGCGCAAGTACCTCAACCGCCTGTCGGACCTGCTGTTCATCCTGGCTCGCGCCGCGAATGCCGGCGGCGAGGAACCGCTCTGGCAGCCGGGCGCGAGCCGAGGCTGAACAACGCTCTGCGGCTGATCAGCTACCGCACAGCGCCCAGACGTAGACCTTGACCTTCGCGATCAGGGTCCCGCCGAACACCTGAGCCGTCGCCTTCCAGGCGTTCGGCGTGCCGGACGCTGGCCAGGCTTCGGAACCCGTCAGGGCGCTGAGCGTGTCGGAGAGGAGCTCGTCGACGAAGGCGCTTTCGCTGCCGTCGGCGTTGAGGCGCATCACGGCCCGGCCGCCGCCGGAGAGCAGTGTCGTACCGCCTGGGCAGGTCGCCGTCGCCGACACTTCGGTGCCGACGAGCCCGCTCCCGGAGAGCTGCTCGTTGCTAACGCGGGTGATGTTCGCGACGCCCGAGGGACCCTGCGGGCCTTGGGCGCCAGTTGCGCCGGTGAGGCCCTGGATGCCTTGTGGGCCTTGAGCACCGGTCGCGCCGACTGCACCTGCCGCGCCTGCCGCGCCCTGGGATCCGGCGGGGCCTTGCGCGCCGACCGCGCCCGCTGCACCC
>JAEYAL010000332.1 GCA_023404805.1 Actinomycetes bacterium
CGGGGGGGGGCTGGGGCCGACTGTATGGACGGTCGCCGCGATTAGTAGTCGGCGTCGCCCGGCTCCGGCGCGAGCTGCACGTCGAAGCCGAGCTCGCGGGCCAGCTCGACGGTCTGGTTCGGATCCAAGATCGCGCCCCGCACCTGCGAGGCGAGCGGGTCGAGCCCGCTGATCGTCGACCCGCGCAGGTCTGCGCTGGTGAGGTCGATGCGGTGCAGCGCGGCGCCCGCGAGGTCGACGCGGCGCAGCCTGGCCTCCTTGCACTGCGCGCCCGTCAGGTCGGCGTCGATCATGCGCACGTCGGTGAACCGGACACCCTCCAGCGGCGCTCCACGGAGGTTCACAAACGACCAGTCGCCACCGTTGACGACGAGCGAATCGAACGAGCAGTCGACGAACGTGCTCCCGACGAGCTTGCAGTCGGTGAAGCTCGCGTCGAAGAACCGGCATGACGTGAACGTGCAGTTCGCAAACGCGCTCGCGGTGTGGCGAGAGCCGCCGAACCGGCAGTTCGTGAACTGGCAGTTCGTAAACGACGCGCCGGTGCTCTCGGCGTCGGTGAGGTCGGCATCGCGGAAGTGCACGCCCTCGTGCTCCTCGTCGCTGATGTCGGTCCCGTCCCAGTCGAGGTCGCGCAGCTCGGTCATCGCGGCGGAGACTAAGCGCCGCTGCGCCGCTGGCGCGCTGGACCGCCTTCCGTGAGGCACCGCCACCGCCCCGCAGCCCGCAGACTGCCCAGCTGTGACCGGGCGGCTTCACAACGGCCCAGCGCAGTGGGAGCACTCTCGACATGAGACGGACGATCGTCGCCCGCCGCAGTCCCTTCGGAGGTCCGCATGGCAACCGCAACGTTCACCAGCCGCATGGTGGAGTCGACCGACCCCAGCCTGTCCGCGGAGTCGAACCGGCTCGTCACCGAGGAGCTGCGCCGGGTGATCGGCCGCGACCGCGTCGAGCTTCCCTCGGGCCGAGCTGACCACCGCTCCGAGCGGCATGCGACCCACTCGAGCCTGATGGCGGCGGCGCTGCTGATCAAGTTCGAGATCTTCCTCGTCGGCATGATCGTCGCGATGACCATCCTGATCGCGCTCGCGCTCACGACTGGCAGCTCCTGGCTCACCGGCCTCGCGCTCGTCCTGCTCCTGCCGACCGGCGCCCTCATCGCCGCATCGGTGATGAAGCTCTTCGACGACCACGAGCACCTGTCGCCCGACACCGCTGCCCGGCTGAGCGGCGAGGGCGTCGGCGACCCCGACCACATGTTCAACGAGCTCGTCCACGACTTCGACGGGTCGCGCGCCGCCGCCTGAGCCTGCGTCAACCGCCGCCCGCGCGAGGGGAATGCGCGGGCGGCGTGGCGCCGCTCAGTCCAAGGGGGCGGTCGGGGGAAGCGCCCGCATCCGCTCGCGCCGCGCGCGGATCACCGCGACGATCTCGGCGCGCGTCACCGGCGCCGCCCCGAGCTCGATCGCACGCTCGCGCCCGTAGTCGGGCAGGTCGTAATGGTCGAGCCACGGCCGCGCGGGCCGGTGCTGCAACCACTCCGGCTTGAGCCCGAGCCGCTCCGCGAACGCCGCCAGTTCCGCGTCGGTGTCGGCGACGAGATGGCACCAGGCGCGCCCGCGCCACTCCCAGATCGCATCGTCGACGTAGACACCCATGACCGGCGCTGACGCTAGCGCCAGGCCGCAGGAGCGCCGGATTCTGAGCGGCCCTCAAGAGCGCATTTGACCATTACATGGGTCTGTGTAACCGTGGTCGGTGCAAGGTTGCTACTGACAGAGGGCCGCCTTGCGCCAATCGCCATCGGGCGAGCACCAATGCAGCGGTGCTCGCCCGGCGGCAAAACCGCCTACCTGTCCAGGCAGCCCACATGTCTAGAGCCCCCGATCCCCGCACCGCGCGCACCCGCGCGGCGATCATCTCGGCGACCGAGCTGCTGCTCCACACCGAGGGCAGCAACGCCAGCGTCGCGCAGATCGCGAAGCAGGCCGGCGTGTCGGTCGGCTCGGTCTACCTGCATTTCGGCAGCAAGGACGAGCTGGTCGAGCAGGTGATCCTGCTGGCGTGGGAGCGCCGCACCTGGGAGTTCGATGCGGCCCGTGAGGCTGACCGGCCGCTCGACCGGATCCTCGCGTTCGGCGACGCTGTCGTCGAGTTCGCCCGCACGGAGCCGGTGGCGTTCCGGGCGCTGCGCGTGCGGGCGCTGGATCCGTCGGCCACGTCAAGCCTCACCGAAGACACGCTGTTCGCTGACCGCCTCGCCGAGCTGGAGTCCGACCTCGCCGAGGTCGCCAGCGGGGCGGGCACGCCGCCGGCCACGCTCGCGGTCCTGCTCCTCGCCACGTGGACCGGCCTCGCCGAGCGGCTGGTGCGCCGCGACGCGCTCCGGGTCGACCCCGACCTCGCCACCGCGGTGCGGCATGCCGCAGCGAGCGTGCTGACGGCCGGGCTTGCCGCGCCCGCAGCGGCGCTCTAGCGAGCCTCCCGGCCGGGCCTAGCGGCCGTCGTCGGCTTCGCCAGCCTCAGCCTGCAGGCGGATCTCTTCGCCAAACGCGCGGTCGGTCTCGGCGGCGATCGCCGGCGGCAGCAGCTGCAGGAAGATCTCGGCCGCTAGCGGACGGATCTGGTCGATCGTCGCGGCGATCTGCGGCCACTGGTCCTCGGGCCGGCCCGCCTGGTCGAACGGCTCCCAGACCTCGTCGACGATCAGCTCGACGAACGACCGGGCGGCCTCTTCGCAGAGCTGCTTGACCTGCGACGTGACCCGGATCGCCCGCTCGATCGGCACGCCGTGGCTGACGACCTCGTCGGCGGTGTCGAGCAGCGCGGGGTTCGGGATCGTGAACGACCCATCGGCGCGCGGGACGACCATCCCCTCCTCGATCGCCCGGCGGAAGGCGTCGTCGGGGAGGCGGCCGAACCGCTCCAGCAACTCCTTGGCGCTGGCGACCGACGGCTCAGCGTCGTCTTGCATCGGCGCGAGCACGGTGCGGCGCAAGGCCAGGAGCCGGTCGGCGGCGTCGGCGCGTTCCATGAGCAGGCGCTCGACAAGCCGCAGCGGCAGGCCGTCCTCCTGCAGCTGCTGGATGAGCCGCAGGCGCTCGACGTGCTCGTCGCCGTAGTAGCCGACGCGGCCGCGCATCTCGGGGCCCGGCAGCAGGCCGCGCGTCTGGTGGCTGCGCACGTTGCGGACGGTGAAGCCGGTCTCGCGGGCGAGCTCGTCGATGGTCAGGTCACCCACGCCCGCATCGTAGAACGCGGCGGCGGGGTAATGAGGCGTCCAAGGTGCGCGGGTTCGCAGTAGGCCCAGCGCCGGAGCGTTAGAAACCAGGGCATGCCTGACGCCTCCACCGCGGCCGATCTCGTCATCACCGGTCTCGATGTGCTCGCCGCGCCCGGCGAGCTGCGCGAGGGCGTCGACATCGTCATCGCCGGCGGCCGGATCACCGGGATCGAGCCCGCGCCGTCGACGGCGCGGGAGACGGCTGCGTCCACCCTCGACGGCGCGGGGTTGCTGGCCACCCCAGGGCTCGTCAACGCGCACACGCACTCGGCCGAGAACCCGATGCGGGGGCTGGCCGACGGCGCCGCGCTGGAACCCTGGCTCGCGACGCTGATGGCGTCCGGCGGCCGCTACTCGCCGGGGGACCACTACTGGTGCGCGCTCGCGAGCGCTGCTGAGATCCTGCTCAGCGGCGGAACGTCGGTGATCGATCACCTCGTGATGACGCCGATCGCTCCGGAGGCGTTCGACGGAGCGATGCGTGCCTACCGCGACGCCGGCATCCGCGGTGGCGTGGCACCGCTGGTGTCGGACATCGATGCGACGCTGGCGCTCGCGGCCGACCTCGGGATGGACGTGGGCGGCCTGCAGGGGCTGATGCCCGAGCAGGTGCCGCAGCTCACCACCCAGGAGATGCTCGACCGGACCGCCGATGCGATCGGCCGCTGGCACGGCGCCGAGGGCGGGCGGCTGCACCTGCTCGGCGGCGCCAGCGGCGTGCAGTGGGCCAGCGAGGAGTTGATCGGCGGCATGGCGGCGCTGGCGCGGAAGGCGCGGACCACGATGCAGCTGCACTGCGTCGAGACGCGCGTACAGGCTGCGGCCTGCCGGCTGAGATACGGCACGAGCGCCGTGCAGGCGCTGGCCGCGATGGAGGCGCTCGGGCCGGAGGTGTCGCTCGCGCACTGCGTGTGGATCGACGAGGACGACCTCGGGCGGATCGCGGACGCTGGCGCCGTGGTCGTCCACAACCCGGCGGCGAACCAGCGCCTGCGGTCCGGGAGGGCGCCGATCGCGGCGTTGCTGGCGGCTGGGGCGAAGGTCGGCATCGGGACCGACGGCGCCGCGTCCGGCGACGATCAGAACATGCGCATCGCGACGCGCCTCGCCGCGCTGATCCACCGCGCGGAGGGCGAGCCCTGGGTCACGAGCGACGATGCGCTCACGATGGCGACCTCCGGCGGCGGCCACGCGCTGGGCGTCGCCGGGCTCGGCACCCTCGAGCCCGGAGCCCCGGCCGACCTCGCGCTGCTCGACCGGCTCGGCACCGGACTCGCAGGGACCCGCGAGCTCGAGGCGTCGCTGGTCTGGTCGGAGTCGGGGGCGGGCGTCTGCCACGTGATCGTCGGCGGCGAGATCGTGGTCCGCGACGGCCGCCCGACCCGCTTCGACCTCGACGAGGTGCAGGCGCAGATCGGCGCCCAGGCTGCGGGCCGGCGCGCGGCGCCGCCCGCGGCGCACCTCACCGAGACCGTCGACCGGTTGAACGAGCTGCGGCGCCGCCTGGCGGAGCGCGAGGGGCGGCCGTTCGCCGGTTGAGCGGCGCGCGCCGCCGATAACGTGCGGCGCGTGAAGTACCTCGCGATCATCTATGGCAACGCCGAGAAGTGGGCGAGCTTCCCGCCGGAGGAGCTGGCGCGCATCGTGGCGATCCACGACGCCTGGAACGCGAAGTACACCGAGAGCGGCGAGCTGATCACCGCGTTCGGTCTCGGCGACGAGACGACCGCGAAGACCGTAACCGTCCGCGATGGCGTGCCGGTCGCGACCGACGGGCCGTACCTCGAGGCGAAGGAGTACATCGGCAGCGCCTACGTGCTGAGCGTCGCGTCGGCCGAGCGCGCCTACGAGATGATCGCCGAGCTGCCGTCGGCGCAGAACGAGGGCATCGAGATCTGGCCGATCCTGCACGGCGACCCTGGCGGCGCCGCGGCGTGAACCATCCGGCGTCACGGGCCTGGGATCCGACGGCGTGGCGAGCCGCGCGGTGACGCCTGTCGCGCCGCTTGATGCCGCCGTCCGCGAGCTGGCGCCGCGGGTGCTCGGCGCGTTGCTGCGCCGACACGGCGGTCTCGACCTCTGCGAGGACGCGGTCCAGGAGGCCCTGATCGCGGCCGCCGAGCAGTGGCCGTCGTCGGGCGTGCCCGACAACCCGTTCGGCTGGCTCTACGGGGTCGCCTCGCGGCGCCTGATCGACGCGATCCGCGCCGACGCTGCCCGCAGCGCCCGCGAGCAGTCGCATGCGGAGCAGCCGCCAGCTGCCGGGCTCGACGGCCGCCCGCAGGACGCCGGGGCGGATGCCGCCGATGCGCTGCTTCAACAGCCACCGGACCACGACGACTCGCTCGACCTGCTTCTGCTCTGCTGCCACCCGGCGCTCCAGCCGCCTGCGCAGATCGCGCTCACGCTGCGGGCCGTCGCGGGACTCACGACGGCGCAGATCGCCGCGGCGTTCTTCACGAGCGAGACGACGATGGCGCAGCGCATCACCCGCGCGAAGTCGGCGATCTCGGCGGCGGGCGCGAGGTTCCCCGAGGCGGCTGGTCCGGGCGCGGACCGCGCCGCGCGGCTCGGCGCCGCCGCGCATGCCGTCTACCTGCTCTTCAACGAGGGCTATGTCTCGTCGGCGGGCGACCAGGTCGCCGACGCGGCGCTGGCCGAGGAGGCGATTCGGCTCGCGCGCATGATGCGGCGGCTGGAGCCAGACGACGGCGAGGTGACGGGCCTGCTCGCCCTGCTGCTGCTCACGCACGCGCGCCTGCCCGAGCGCACCGGCGTCGGCGGCGAGCTCATCACGCTCGCCCAGCAGGACCGCTCGCGCTGGGATTCCGCGCTGCTGCGCGAAGGTGAGCTGCTCGCCGAGCTGGCCCTGTCGCAGGGGCCGCCCGGGGCGTACGCGCTCCAGGCGGCGATCGCCGCGGTCCACGCCGAGGCGCCGTCGACGTGTGAGACCGACTGGCCGCAGGTCGCCGAGCTCTACGCACTGCTGGAGCGCGCGGCGCCGGGGCCGATGGTCACGGTGGGACGCGCCGTCGCCGTTGCGGAAGCCGAAGGCGCCGCCGCCGGGATGGCGCTGCTCGACGCGGCTGCGGCCACCGACCCGCGCCTCGCCGAGCAGCACCGGTTCCTGTCGGCCCGCGCGCACCTGCTCGAAACGCTCGGCGACCTTTCCGCCGCGGCAGCGGCATGGGCGCACGCTGCCGAGCGCGCCGCCAACCTGCGTGAGCGCGAGTACCTCGCGGGCCGCGCCGCGCGAGCGCGACTCGACGGCGCGCTCGGCTTCGAGGACGCGGTGGCGCAGCTGCGAAGCGACCGCGAGCGCCGCTAAGCGGAGCACGGACTGCGGCCCGCGAGCAGCCGCCGCGCTCAGCCGTAGACGCCTGTGCCCTGGCTGGGGTCGCGCTCGAGCTCAGCCGTCCACCACTCGACGGCTGCAGCGGCGGCCTGCTCGAGCGTGAACTCCGGCTGCCAACCCAGGACGCGTGCGGCCGTGCTGATCTCGGCGACGATCCGCGGGTTCTCGCCAGGGCGGACGAGATCGGGGTTCTCCTGGTGGTCGACGGCGACGCCCGCGGCGGCCCCGGCCGCAGCGACCACGTCGGCGGTGGTGCGGCCCATGCCGCTGCCGATGTTCACGGGGCCCGCGTGCTCGGACGCGGCCATGAGGAGATACGCGCGAGCGGCGTCGCGCACGTCGGAGAAGTCGCGGACGGTCGCCTTGTTGCCGGTGCGGACGACGCAGCGGTCAAGGCCCGCGAGCCGCGCCTCACCGACTTGCCGCGCGAAGTTCGACAGGGCGAACGCCGGCCCCTGGCCCGCGCCGCAGTGCGCGAACGAGCGGATCACCCCGACCGACAGCCCGTGCCGCTCGCGGACGTACGCGGCGGACGCCTCCATCCACAGCTTCGACTGGCCGTACGGCGATTCGGGCGCCGTCGCGCCGTCCTCGCGCAGCGGCTCGGCGGAGCGCGCGTAGACCTCGCTCGTCGACGCGAGCACCACCCGCGCGCCCGGGGCCTGCTCGGCGACGGCGGTGAGCAGCGCGGCGGTCCCCGCGGTGTTGACCGCGATCGCCGTCGCCGGCTCGCGGTGCGACCAGCCGACGTTCGCGAACCCGGCGAGGTGGATCACCGCATCGGGCTGAGCCGCGCCGACGAGCGCCGCAAGCGCCGGCGGGTCGGCGAGGTCGAGCCCGGTGGACCGGGTCGCTTCGACGACGTCGTGCCCGTCGGCCGCTGCGGCCGAGACGACGTGGCGGCCGATGAAACCGCTCGCGCCGGTGACGAGCAGCCGCATCAGGCC
>JAEYAL010000026.1 GCA_023404805.1 Actinomycetes bacterium
CTCGCGGGGACGTATCCGAACCCGACCATCAAGACAGGCGCCGTTGGTTCTGACGCGGTCGCTGACGGATCGATCACGAGCGCCGACCTCGCACAGGGCGCGCTGACCGGCGCGGTGCCCGGTGGACCCCGCGTCACGCGCGTCGCCCTGATCGCGGCGACGAAGACGCTGATCGTCCCGTTCGACGGCGTCGAGTCGGTCAAGGGCCAGCTCGCCGTCAAGTGCGTGCAGAGCGGCACCGACACGAACCTCGCGTGGCAGTGGACAAACCTCAACGGCTCGGGCAACTCGGCGCAGATCGTGTCGAGCTTCGAGAACTCGACCGGCGACCTCAGGGAGAGCAGCAGCTTCCTGCCGAACACAGGCCAGGTGACGGTGTCGTACGTGCCCACCGCATCTGCGAACCACAGCCGCACCGTGAAGTTCCACGTGGTCGGCAAGAACGGCGGCATGGTCGTCGTCGACGGCCAGGGCGTCGCGAACGACGCCGGGCTCGCCGCCTGCCGCGTGGCGTTCTCGATCCAGGGCGACTCGGCGGCGGTCACGGCCGTCAACTAAGCGTGCAGCCCGGCCGTCGTCGTTAAATCCGAGGGGTGCGCGGACCCGCCGCGCGGCGCCCCTACGCCGTAGCCGCGACGCCCGAGGACTTCGCGATCAGCTCGACCATGTCGTTCATGATCTGCGTGATGTCGTAGTCCTTCGGCGTGTATATGCGGGCGACGCCAGCATCCAGCAGCGGCTTGTGGTCGGCGTCCGGGATGATGCCGCCGGCGACGACGGGCACGTCGGAGCCGGCGTCGCGCAGCTGCTGCACGATCAGCGGCACGAGCTCCATGTGCGAGCCGGAGAGGATCGAGACGGCGACGAGGTGCACGCCCTCATCGACGGCCGAGCGGACGATCTGCTCCGGCGTGAGGCGGATGCCCTCGTAGACGACGTCGAAGCCAGCGTCGCGGGCGCGGACGGCGATCTGCTCGGAGCCGTTGGAGTGGCCGTCGAGACCGGGTTTGCCGACGACGATCTTCGGCGTGCGGCCCAGGGCCTCGCCGAGCTCGGCGACCTTCTCACGCAGCGTCTCGATCTCGTCGCTGGCCGGGCCGGAGGAGGCCTCGCCGACGCCCGTCGGGCCGCGGTACTCGCCGAACACGTCGCGCAGGGCCTGGGCCCATTCGCCAGTCGTGACGCCCGCGTGGGCGGCCGCGATCGAGGCGGGCATGATGTTCTCGCCCTCGGTGCCCGCGACGCGGCGCAGCTCCTCGAGCGCGGCGTCGACGGCCGACTGGTCGCGCTGCGAGCGCCACGCCTGCACCGCCTCCTGCTGCTCGGCCTCGACCTTCGGGTCGACGGTCATGATGCCGCCCTCTTCGTCGACGAGCGGCGACGGCTCGGACTCCGTGTACTTGTTGAGGCCGACCACCGTCTGCTCACCCGCCTCGATGCGGCCGATGCGCTCGCGGTGCGAGTCGACCAGGGCAGCCTTCATGTAGGGCACGGCCTCGACGGCGCCGCCGTGTTCGGCGATCACGGCCATCTCAGCGCGGGCGCCTTCGATCAGCTCGTTGACGAGGCCGTCCATCACGACGGAGCCCTCGAAGATGTCGGGGTACTCGAGCAGGTCGGTCTCGAACGCGAGGACCTGCTGCATGCGCAGCGCCCACTGCTGGTCCCACGGGCGCGGGAGGCCGAGGGCCTCGTTCCAAGCGGGGAGCTGGACGGCGCGGGCGCGGGCGTTGCGGCCGAGCGTCACGGCGAGCATCTCGAGCACGATGCGCTGGACATTGTTCTCCGGCTGCGCCTCGGTCAGGCCCAGGCTGTTGACCTGGACGCCGTAGCGGAAGCGGCGCTGCTTGGCGTCGGTGCCGCCGTAGCGCTCGCGGGTGATCTCGTCCCACAGCTCGACGAAGGCGCGCATCTTGCACATCTCCTCGATGAAGCGCACGCCGGCGTTGACGAAGAAGGAGATGCGGGCGACGACCTTGCCGAAGTCCTCGTCGGGCACCCGGCCGGACGCCATGACGGCGTCGAGCACGGCGATCGCCGTCGACATCGAGTAGGCGATCTCCTGCACCGGCGTCGCCCCGGCCTCCTGCAGGTGGTAGCTGCAGATGTTGGTGGGGTTCCACTTGGGGATCTCGCCGACGGTGTAGGTCACCATGTCGGTGATGAGGCGCATCGAGGGCCCAGGCGGGAAGACATAGGTCCCGCGGCTGAGGTACTCCTTGATGATGTCGTTCTGCGTCGTGCCGGCGAGCCGGGCACGAACCTCGGCCGGGTCCTCCCCCGCGGCCTCGGCCTGCTCCTCGGCGGCGACCTGGTAGAGCGCCAGCATGTACATCGCGACGGCGTTGATCGTCATCGAGGTGTTCATCTCGCCGAGCGGGATCTGGTCGAAGAGCCGACGCATGTCACCGATGTGGCTGATCGGCACGCCCACCTTGCCGACCTCGCCACGGCTGAGCACGTGGTCGGGGTCGTAGCCGGTCTGCGTCGGCAGGTCGAAGGCCACCGACAGACCGGTCTGGCCCTTGGCGAGGTTGCGCCGGTAGAGCTCGTTGGACGCGGCCGCGCTGGAGTGCCCGGCGTAGGTCCGCATCACCCAGGGGCGGTCGCGTTCGGGACGGGCTGCCTCGGCTGCGGGCGTGGGGGCATCGGTGCTGTCGGCCATAGGTGGCAAGGTACCCGCGCGCCCCGGCGTGGCGTAGGCCTGTCCGCGGTGAATGACGCCACACCCGGGCGCCCCACCCCGCGGGCGAAGGGGGTCGACCTCACCCGATGCGGTCGGTGACCAGCGCCAGGGGTAGCGCCCCGCCGTCTCGCGCGTCACCGTGCCGTCCTCCCGCCGTCTCGACGCCGGGAGTCTAGGTGCGGCGGCGCGGCCGCGCGCGCTCAGACCGCGACGGTGCGGCGGCGC
>JAEYAL010000029.1 GCA_023404805.1 Actinomycetes bacterium
GGGCACGCCGGCGACCCCCAGCACCGCCGTCGTGGCGGTCCGCCCGCCCGGCGGCAGCTGGACCACGCAGAACCTCGGGGCCGCGACGTTCTCGACCGGCGGTCTGCCGATCGCCGTCGCCGGCGACGGCACCGCGACCGTCTTGGTCATCACCGGCGACGGCACGGCGCTGAACGCCTACACGCGGCCGCCCGGCGGCAGCTTCGGCAGCCCCCGCCTGCTGACGACCACCGCAGTGAAGAAGGTCACGACGCCGGCGCTCGCGGTGAACGCCAGCGGCGAGGCGATCGCCGCGTGGCGGGACTCGCCCGACACTGCGGACACGCCGACGTGGACGCCGCGCGCGGTCGTCCGCGACGCCGGCGGCTGGAACCAGAGCTCGCCGATCGGGCCGGCCGGCCCGATCGTCGCCGACATCGTCACGCGGGATCCGATCACGGCCGCGATCGACGCCTCCGGGCACGGCGCCGTGGGCTTCGCGGCACCGGTCGCGGGCGTCGTCCGCGCCCACGTGGCGCTCCGCAAGGGCGGCACGCCGTCCGTCGGCGCGGGCGGCGTCCTCTCGGCCGAGGCGAGCCGCGTCGTCCGCGTCGCAGCCACTCCTGCTGGCTACGTCCTGGCGGCGTTCCACGAGGTGCTCCAGCCGAACAACAACGCGCGGCTCGTGTGGCGGCTGGCCAACACGACCAGCGCCTCGATCGGCGGCCGGATCGTGCTCTCGGGGGATGTCGACGACGCCCTCATGTTGTCGATCGCGTCGGGCCCCGGCGAGCAGTTCCACGGGGTGTACCGCTCGACGAACACCGGCCGCGTCACCTACGTGAACCTCCCCGATGGCGGGGTGCCCTCGCAGCGCCTGCTGTCGCCGTCCGGTGAGAACTCGGCGCTCCCGGTCGTCAGCGTCGACCAGGCCGGCAACCGCCTGGTCACGTGGACGAACCTCTCCGCCGTCACCGTGCAGTCGGTCTACCGCAGCGCCGCCGACCCGAACTTCGGCGAGATCCGCACCATCGAGGCGCCCGGGGGCGGCGTGCGCGCCGGCCTGGCGGCAGCTGCGGACGGCCGAGGCAACCACCTCGTGGGCTGGTGGCGCGCCGCACCCGACAACACCCTGCCGATGGAGGTGGCGGCGTTCGACGACGAAGCGCCCAAGCTCTCCGACGTCGCCTTCCCCTCGTCGCTGACCGCCACCGTGGCTGCGCCGTTCTCGGCGAGGGCCACCGACACGTGGTCGGAGCCGTCCGTCGGATGGTCGTTCGGCGACGGCGCCTCGGGCGTCGGCCCGTCGGTCGAGCACGCGTACGGCTCGGTCGGCAGCGCGACCGCGGCCGTCACGGCGAAGGACGGCGCCGGCAACGCCGCGACCGCCTCCTCGCCGCTCACTATCGCCCCGCACCCCGGCGTGGACGCCGATGGCGACGGCTTCCTGTCGACCCGCGACTGCAACGACGGCGACGCCGCCGTCCGCCCGGGCGCCGCCGACAAGCCGGGCAACGCCATCGACGAGAACTGCGACGGCGTCGACGCGGCGTTCCGGATGATCGACGGCAACGTGAACTTCCTCTATTCGCCGAAGGGCCCCAAGCGGATCCGGATGGAGGCCTTCGGGGTGACCGGCGTGCGCGACGGCGACCGCGTGAAGGTGAGCTGCAGCGGGCCGGGCTGCAAGGGCTTCAAGAACATCACCAAGCACCTGAAGCAGGTCAAGAAGAGCCGCTACAGCTTCGACGGCCGCGTCAAGGGCCTGCGGCTGAGCCTCGGCGCCAAGCTGGTCGTCCGGTTCGAGCGCGACGACTTCCTCACGAAGGTCATCACCTACAGGGTGGTGCGCGGAAAGAAGGACCGCCTCAAGCCCGATACGCAGTGCCTGATCCCCGGGAGCAAGCAGCAGGCGCCGTGTACGTGATCGGCCGCAGGTCTACGATCGAGCGATGACGACGAGGCGCTCGGTCCCATCCCTGTGGGCGCTGCTCTTGGTGGCGGCGGCCTGCCTGGCTGCGCCCGTTGGCGCAGCCGCTGCGACCGGGTTCGTGCCTGCGGGCGACCTCGACGCGGCCCCGACGGGCGACCTGACGAACGTCCCGGCGGTCGCTTCGGCGCCCGACGGGACCGCGTTCGTCGCGTGGACGAAGCCCGGCAGCCCGGCGCGCACTCTCGTGGCCGTGCACGCGCCGGGCGGCACCTGGGTGACCCAGGACCTGGGCGCGGCGACATCGACCGCGGGCGGCATCGGGGTCGGCGCCGCAGCCGATGGCTCGGCCACGGTGGTCGCCATCGACTCCACCGGCAAGCGGGTGCTGTCGTACACGCGGCCCCCGGGCGGGGTGTTCGGCGCGCCCGTGCAGCTCAACGGCGGCGGGTTCGCCGCGTCAGCGCCGGCCGTCGCCGTCAACGCTGCTGGCAACGCCGTCGCGGGCTGGTCCGAGAACACCGCGGGCTCCACCTGGCAGGCGTTCGGCAGCTACCGCGAAGGCAACGTCTGGCAGGCGGCGGCGAACCTGCTGCTCGCCAAGACCTCCCCGATCGGGCTGCCCGTCAGCGTCGCGATCAACGACGCGGGCCGCTCGGTGGTCGCGTTCAACGTGCTCGACGCCGGCGTGTTCCGGGCGCAGGTCTCGATCCGGCCGGCGGCCGGCGCGTTCCCCGCGACCCCGGCGACGCTCAACACCGACGCCGTGCTCGCGCTCGGCCCCCAGGCCGCGATCACCCCGTCCGGCGCGATCGCCGTCGCCTACGTGCTGGGCGCGAGCCCGGACTCGCGCATCAACTGGCGGATCGCGCCCGCCGGCAGCACGACGTTCAACCCGGCTCAGGTGCTGTCGACCGTGTTCTCGACCCAGCCCGTGGTGGCCGCAGGCCCCGGCGAGCAGCTCCACGCCGCGTGGACGCGCGACCCGATGACGGCGGGCGCCCGCGTCGAATACGCCCTCGGCAGCGTGAACGGCAGCGCCGTGGCCCGCACGCTCGTCTCGCCGTTGAACGAGCGCAGCATCTACCCGCGGCTGTCGGTCGACGCCGCTGGCAACCGCCTGCTGGCGTGGACGAACCTCTCGAGCTTCCTCGTGCAGGGCGCCTACCGTCCTGCGGGCCTGCCCGACTTCGGCCCCGCGCAGACCGTCATCGCATCGCTCGGCTCCTCCGACTTCACGAAGGCCAACGTCGCGCCGGACGCCCAAGGCAACAGCGTCGTGGCGTGGTCCAAACCTGATGGCAAAGGCAACGCGATCGCCCAGGCCGGCGGCTACGACGTCGCGCCGCCGGCGCTCAGCGGCCTCGCCGTGCCGGGCGCCACGTCCGCGACGATCGCGGCGCCGTTCTCGGTGACGGCGTCTGACGTCTGGTCGGCGCCGACCGTGCAATGGGCCTTCGGCGACGGCGCCACCGCCGCGGGCGCCTCAGTGACGCACGCGTACGGCAGCACCGGCAGCTTCACCGCGACCGCGACGGCGACCGACCTCGTGGGCAACACCGCGGCCGCCGGCGGCGAAGTGCGGGTGGCCGACCTCGACGCCGACGGCGACGGCTTCCCCGCCGGCCGCGACTGCAACGACTCCAGCGGCGCGGCCAACCCCGGCGCGCGCGATATCCCCGGCAACGGCATCGACGAGAACTGCAACGGCAGCGACGCGGCCTTCCGCGTGCTGAACGTCGGCGCCGAGCTCACCTGGACGCGCCGGCTGGGGAGCCCGATCACGCGGATCTCGACGCTGCGGCTCGAAGGCGTCAAGCGCGGCGACGTCGTGCGCCTGCGCTGCAGCGGCCGCGGCTGCCGCAAGTCGGTCAACCGCAAGCGCACGCTGAAGGGGATCAAGCGCGGGCGCTACGCCCTCACCGGCGCGGTCGCCGGGCTGCAGCTCAGCGCCGGCGCCAAGCTCGCCGTCACGGTCGAGCGCGACGAGTACACGACGCGGATCTTCACCTACGAGATGCGCCGCGGAAAGAACCCGCGCAAGACGACCCGCTGCCAGACGCCGGGCGCCAAGAAGACGCGCGCCTGCTGAGCGCGGGGCGGCCCGTCCGGGCAGGGCCGACCCCTTCGGGCGGACCTTCGGGCATCCCGGCGCCGGCGGGTGTCCGCGGCGGCAGGCGAGAGTTAGCATCGCGCCGGTGGAGCGCTCACGGCTTGCAACTCACGCGCGCGCACGGACGGCCCTGCGCCGCGGCGCGGCCCTCTGCCTGGCCGCAGGCGCCGCCGCTGCCGCGCTGGCGCCGCAGGCGGGCGCCGCGGACGCCGACCTGACCGGACGCTGGGACCTCGACGTCGCCCAGCAGGTCCCGGACGGCGGAGGAGCGTCGCACTGGGAGTTCGCCGACAGCTCTGGCAACGGCGCCACGGCGATGGGCTACTCCACGCCAACGACCACTACGGGCAAATGGGGCAACGCGCTCAAGTTCGGCGGGGCCAGCAAAGCGATCGCAGCTCCCGGCGCCGGCGCCGCATCGACCGGGCTGGAACCGAACGAGGGCACGCTCTCGTTGTGGTTCAGGTACGCGGTCGCGCAGCCAGACGAAGTCAAGTACCTCGTCTCCAAGGGCGCGCCGGTCTCGTGCGAGAACTCGTCGTACGCGATCTACACCGGATTCGACGGCACCCCGCCGCAGCCGAACAACCGCGGACTGCAGGGGTACATCTTCGACGGCGCCGACACGGCCTACTCGCAGCGCGCTCCAAACTCGGTCTTCGACGGCACCTGGCACGCCGTGGCGCTCGTCTTCAAAGACGGCTTCGTCCGGTTGACGGTCGACGGGAAGAACCTCGGCACCCGGGGCGTCTACCCGTTCAACAACCCGGCAGGCCAGATCAACCACCCGCGCTACGACGACGCGGTGTTCTCGATCGGGGACAACGCCAGCAAGTCGTGCGGCGACCAGTCGTTCAACGGCTCGATCGACGAGGTCCGGTTCTACAAGCGCGCGCTGTCGGACGCGGAGCTGACCCGCCTGCACGACGGCACATCAGCCACGCCGCCGAACGCCGAGGCGCCGCCGGTGGCCCCGCCGGCCGACCCGGACCTCGACGGCGACGGCTTCCCCGGCAGCAAGGACTGCAACGACGCCAGCCCGCAGATCAAGCCGGACGCCGCCGAGATCAAGGGCAACGGCGTCGACGACAACTGCGATGGCGTCAGCGATCCGTTCGGATCGATCAGCGTGAACCCGGTGCTGAGCTGGGACCTGCTCCGCAGCGGCCGCACCAAGCTCCGCTCGCTGGCGATCGAGGGCGTGCGCGACGGCGACACCGTCGCGGTGCTCTGCAAGGGCGGCGGCTGCCCGAAGCGCCCGGCCAAGCCGGTCGCGCTCGCCAAGGTGAAGAAGGCGCGGGCGCGGATCAGCGGGATCTCCAAGCTGAACCTGAAGCCGAAGGCCACGCTGGCCGTCACGGTCTCGCGGCCCGATCATGTGGCGCGGGTCTTCACCTACACGATGAAGCGCCGCAAGAACCCGAGCCGCGTCGCACGCTGCCAGAACCCCGGCGACTCGAACACGTTCGCATGCTGAGCGCGGTCGACCGCATCGACGCCGCGAGGCCGCCGGTCCGGTGACTGGCCCGGCCCGCACCACCGGCCGCGACGAACGAGCGGCACAGGAGCGCGAGGCGCCGGAGGCAGGGCTCACTGCGCCCGCCAACCCGGCGGTCGCGCAGGTGCTGAGCCTGCAGCGGGGAGCGGGCAACCGCGTGGCGGCTGCGGCGCTGATGCGCCACGGCGGCCCCGGCACGGCGACCCCCGCCCCCGCCGCGGCGCCACCGGGCAAAGCGCCGCTCTCGTCGGCCGGAGCGACCGCCGCTGAGACGATCTACTCGGCCCTCAACGTCGGCGGCCTCTCCACGCCGAAGATCGAGTCGGTGCTGCAGGCCTGCCTCGCGCAGCACGGCGAAGCAGCGGCGCTGCGCGACTCCTACAAGAGCCAGTACGCCAAGGAGCTCGACGAGGACCTCAAGAAGCTCGGGGACGCAGGCCACGTGCGGGCGCTCGACTACCTCGACCACGGCAAGCTGCGATCGATGAGCAAGCTGCTCATCGCCCTCGCGGGCGTGGGCACCGATCTGCCGACCACGTACCGCGTCCTGGCCGATACCCACGCCGAGGGCAACTGGAACACGGCGTGGACCGAGGTCGCCAACGACGCGAGGTTCCCGCTCAACGAGAAGTTCCGCGGCCAGACGCTCGAGGCCGCGCTGAAGGACGACCTCTCGGGTTGGGAGCTCGTCAAGGCGATCGCGATCTCGGAGTACGGCAAGCCGCGCCCGATCGACCAGGTCTGGATGGCGATGGACCAGGCGGGGACCGACGAGGCGATGCTGTTTGAAGGCCTCGCCGGATGTAATGGCGACACGATCGAAGCGGACTTCAAGGCGTACCAGCTCCGCCACCTCGGCGGACTGGGCACCGACATCTGGGACGCGCTCGACAGCGAGCTGAGCGGTGAGGACTGGCACCGCGCGCTGGCGCTGGTCGGCTGGGAGGAGAACCCGGAGGCCGGCTGGTTCAACAGCAAGAAGAAGGTCCGCAAGATCACGGGCGGCAACCGCCTCGTGGCGCTTGTGAAAGCCGGGATCGGCGGGCTCGGCACCAACACGGAGCTGCTGTGGAAGTCGATCGAGGGCGCGAAGCCGGGTGAGATCGCCGAGCTGCGCGGCATGTTCCTCAGTGCGGCCAATGACGACCAGCGCGCCTTCGTCGCGCACGTCCAGTCCGACCTGAACGCGGGGGAGATGGCGCGGTTCCGGGCGATGCTCAACCTCCCTGAGCCCAAGGACGCAGCTGGGCTCGCGTCAGGCCGCAGCGAGGGCACGCTCGCCGACCCGCTCGTCCAGGCGCTGCGGGCCAGGGGCGGCGTCGACTCCGACAGCGTCTTCAAGACCGTGCAGCTCAGCGCGGGCAAGCTGTGGACCGACCTCGGCGCGGCCTACAACGACGGCAAGTCCGCCACGCGCAACTACATCGACGACAACACCAACGCCCCGGAGAAGGGGGCGCTGCCGATCATCTTCAGCAGCGACGTGAGGAAGCGCCTGGACTGGTGCGTCACCGACCGGATGAACGACGACGAGGACTACCTGTTCCACGTCGCCAAGACGTTCACGACCGACGCCGACAAGCGCGCGCTCCAGAAGGACACGGCGTGGCAGGGCAAGATGAAGTCCGCGCTTTCGTCGTCGGAGTACACGCAGCTCACCAGCCTGCTGCGGCCCTCCGATGAGTCCGGCACCGAAGCGGCCAAGGCGCTCGACGCGGCGGTCAAGAGCGCGACGGGCGGCCCGTTCGACCTCGTCGACTTCGGCGCGGCCTCGGCCGTGGCCGACGAGAACCGCGAACTGCAGGCGGGGGCCAAAGCCGCGAACAAGGACGGCAAGGTCACGCCGGAGGAAGAGGCCAAGCTCAAAGCCTCGGCCGAGAAGACCAGCGCCGCGCTGCAGGACTACATCACCGCGCGCGACGAGTTCCTCGGGGCGGCCGAGATGGTGCTCAACATCGCGGTCGGCCTGCTCGTGACGTTCGCTTCGGGCGGCACCGCCGGCCCGATCGTCGCGGCGCAGCTCGCGCGGGCCGCGGCCACGATGGCGATGATCAAGGTGCTCACCGCCAAGGCGCTGCGCGGCGACCAGTTCGACGTGTTCGGCTCCGACGGCGCCGTGGCGTTCGCGTCCGGCGCGGCCGACGGCATCATGAACGTGGTCGGCGGCGCCGCCGCGCGCGGCGTGCTCAACCCTGGCTTCAAGGCGCTCGGCACGACCGCGGAGGAGGCGGCCAAGAGCTCGTTCGGCAAGGTCGGCGTGAAGCTGCTGCACGACGCGACCGAAGGCGGCATCGGCGGCGGCGTCGGCAGTCTCGTCGAGACGGCGGCGCGCGATGAGACGTGGCGCGGGTCGTTCACCGACGGCCTCGTGAAGACGGCGTCGGCCACCGGCGCCGGCGCGGCGCAGGGCGCGGCGATCTCGACCGGCGTGTCGGCGGCCGGAGCGATCCACGAGGGCGTGACGGCCGACGGCGCCGCGGCCCCGGGCACCGCGCCGCACGCTGGCGGGTCGACGCGCACGGCGGCCGACTGGGCGGCGATGAAGGGCGCGCTGGGCGACCTCGGCGACAAGGTCCCGCTGATCGAGAACCCGAAGCTGCCCGATACGACCGTGCGCGTGCGCTACGGCGAAGGCTCCGTGCATCTCGAAGTCGGCCCAGGCGCCACGGCGGTGCACATCGCCCGCCACCTGGAGACCGTCCGCTTCCTCAAGAAATACGACGGCGTGCTCGGGACGCTGATGCGCGTGAAGGAGCGCGTCGAGCAGATCTTCCTCGGCATCCCCGGCTACGGCAGCAAGGGCTTTGAGGCCAACGCCGAGATCAAGAAGCTCGAGGCGATCCGCGACGAGCTGCGCGGCACCGAGGCGTCGATCAAGAAGCGGCTGGATGCCGCCGTCGAGGCGGCCGACGCGTCGGCGACGCAGGCGCAGCTCGCGGCGCTCCAAGAGGAGATGGCGTCGATCGAGAAGCAGCTCGAGAAGCACCGCGACAACATCGGCTCGCTCGAGAAGGGCGCCGGCTTCGTCGCCGCCGAAGGCGTCGACTACTCGCCAGCGCCGAAGGACTGGCCGCGGCAGGCCTGCAACCCGCGCAAAGTGGGTGGCCGCTGGACGGGCTTCCCCGACCAGATCCCAGACGGCGTCGTGCTCACGTTCCCCGACGGCGCGATGGCATGGAAGAACGCCGGCGGCGAGATCGTCATCGACAGCAAGCTCGCACCCGGCCCGGGCCGCTCGGGCCACGAGTCGAACATGCCCTCGCGCACCGGGTTCGCGGAGCCCGAATACATGGCCGCGCTGTATGAGCGCGCGCACTCCCAAGGCCAAGGCACCGGCCACGAGTCGCCGTACGGCATCCGGATGGCGCCGCAGGTCGTCAACCAGCGGCTGCAGCGCTACGGCATCGAGGAGTGGCTCTACAAGCTGCGCGACTCCGGCGACCTGCCCGCAGGCGTCGACATCCAGCTCGTCACCATCACCAGCACGGTGCCCGGCTCGATGAAGCTCGAGGCGATCTCCTACCGCCTCGACGTGGTGCAAAACGGCAAGCGCACGCAGTTCCTGAACTTCACGATCGAAGTCGGAGCCCCCGGCCCGACGGGTATCCCGCCGTGCAAGGTCACCGACTTCAGCGTGGTCGGCAAGGTCGACGACCACCTGATGGAGGTCTTCACGAACGAGGAGCTCACGGGCGCCGCGCAGCAGACGATCCAGACGCGCCTGGCCAACGGCGCGCCATGGGCGAACGTGAAGTTCGAGGTCGGCGAGTAAGCGCCGGCTGGCGGTGGCCCGCCGCCTGCGCCGGCGCCGCGCCGAAGCGGCGCTCAGGTGCGCAGTTCGCGGTGGTACTGCTCGAAGTCGGCCTCGATCGTGAGGCGGCCGAGCTTCGTGTACTCCAGCGCCACCGCGCGGACGAGGTGCCGCATGGCGATCTCGTCGCCCTCTTCGGCGGCGAGGTAGGCGGCGCCGAGCGCGCAGTTGCGGATCGCGCCGCCGGCCAGTTTGAAGCGGCCCGCGAGGAAGTCGAGGTCGACGTCCGCAGCGAGCGGCGCCCGCTCGGGCAGCAGCAGCGCCCAGATGCGGCGGCGGTCGTCCTCGTCGGGGAACGGGAAGTCGATGACGTAGTCCAGGCGGCGCAGAAAGGCGTCGTCGATGTTGCGCTGGAAGTTCGTGGCGAGGACGACGCAGCCTTCGTAGCCCTCCATCTTCTGCAGCAGGTAGGAGGTCTCGATGTTCGCGTAGCGGTCGTGGGCGTCGCTGACCTGCGAGCGCTTGCCGAAGAGCGCGTCGGCTTCGTCGAAGAAGATGATCGCGTTGGAGCCTTCGGCGGCGGCGAAGATCTTGTCGAGGTTCTTCTCGGTCTCGCCGATGTACTTCGACACGACGGTGGCGAGGTCGACGCGGTAGAGCTCGAGGCCCAGGTCGTTCGCGATGACCTGCGCGGCCATCGTCTTGCCGGTGCCGGACTCGCCGGCGAAGAGCGCCTTGAGGCCGTGGCCGCGCGTGATGGTCTCCTCGTAGCCCCACTCCTGCAGGACGCGGTCGCGGTGGCGCAGGTGCGCGGCGATCGAGGTGAGCAGCCCGCGCTCGTGGTCGGGCAGCACGATGGAGCCCCACGTGTGCACCGGCTGGAGCCGCGTGGCGAGCTCGCCGAGGCGGCTGCTCGACGCCTGCCGGGCGCCGAAGTCGAGGTCCTCGTGGCTCGGTGCCGAGTCGCCGCGCGCGCGGGCCGCCAGCTTGGCGACGGCGGCGCCCTCGGCGATCTGGTCGGCCGACAGCCGGAACTTCGCGGCGACGTCGAGCGTCTCGGCGGCGCCGTCGCCCGCGTGGTGGCGCCAGGCGGCATCGCGCTCGGCGAAGGTGGGGGCGGGGGCGTCGACCAGCAGCACGGTGAGGTCGCCAAGCACGACCATCGCGCTGGCCTGGCGGGCGAGCAGGAGGGTCGGCTGGCGGCGGCTCTGGAGCGCGCGCTCGAGCGCTGGGCGCTGCTCAGGCGGGACGTCGTCGATCCCGTCGAGCACGAGGCGGCGGCCTTCGAGCGCGCAGGTCAGCGCGGCTTCGCGCAGCAGGGGCGGGTCGGTCAGGGCGCCGACATCGGCGATCAGCAGCGGCGCCTCTCCGGCGTGCGCGACGAGCGACGCCGCGTCGGTGCCCGCGACCAGGACCGGGACCGGCGACTCGCTCTGCATCAGCGACCGCAGCCGCTCGGTGGCTTCGGCGCGCCCTGGCTCGTAGGCCGGGCGCCCC
>JAEYAL010000039.1 GCA_023404805.1 Actinomycetes bacterium
CGCGGGACCCCATCCGCGCGGCCGTGCGGCGTCGAGCCCGATCCGGCGCGGGCCGTGAGCGGCGGCCCAGCCCCGTAGCCGTCCTGCCGCAGGTCCACCCGGACGCCGCTGAGGCGACCCGTCCACGCTCGCGGGCGCTTCATGCCGCAGCAGGCACCGGGCGCTCTCCTGCTTGCCAGACGGGCGTGACCTCGATGCTTGTCAGCCGCCACCCTGCGCCGCTGCGCCGCGCTGCAAAGCGGTACCGCGCGCCGGACACGTACTGCGCCCGGGCCGGCGAGCCCGCAGCGACGAAGGCGACGAGGAGGTTCGAACTGACCGTTGCCTGATCAGAACCAGGCTCGAGGTCGACGAGGACATCGCTCATGACGTGCTGGGTCACCCGCGACTCGTGGGTGCGGAGGGCCTGGGCGACCACGGCTTCCCGCCCGCGGGCAGTTCCGCCGGGAGATCGGACGACGACGACTTCTCCGAGGAGGTCGGCAGGGTCCGCCGACGCGGGGTCGTCGAGCCAGCGGCCGAGGCGGCTCACGAGTTCGCTGAGTTCGAGGCGGTCGGCGACGGATTGGATATCTGCGAGTTGCGGCATGGCGGCCCTTTCTCGATCATTCGTTGGTAAATCCAACGTTCTAAGGTGACGCTATCAGGATTCGTTGGACAGACCAACGACTTCCGGCTACGGTTGCCCTATGTGGCCGTCCGACCAGACCACCCCGGCTGAGATCCGCCCCGCGCCGGCAAAGGCCGCCGCGCCGCGGATCACCGCGCGAGCCACGCAGCCGCCGGTCGACGCACCCGCGCCGGCTGCGGACAGCACGCCGACGCAACCGACGGGCGACACCCGGGCTCCGGAGCGCCTTCGCTCGCTGCCGACCTGGCTGCTCAGCCAGGCCGCCGCGGCAGGCGCCAAGCTCGTCGACGAGGCGCTCGCCGCCGATGCCCTCCGCAAACAGGACTACCGGGTGCTCGTCGCACTCGACGAAGCCGGGACCGCCAGCCAGGCCGACCTCGGCCGCTCCGTGTGGCTCGACCGCAGTGACCTGCACGGCATCGTCACGACGCTCGAGAGCCGCGGCTTCATTCAGCGGCGGCGAGATCCCGATGACAAACGGCGCAACATCGTCGAGCTCACGCCAGCGGGACAGCAATCGCTTGCCGAACTCAACGGCCGAGTAGACGCGGCGCAAGCGCAGCTCCTCGCGTCACTGGATTCCGCCGATCAGGAGCGGCTCACCCAGCTGCTCGGCCGGGTCATGTTCGGCGAGCAAGGCGATGCCGTATGACCGCCATATTCCCAACCTCCGCTGCGGTTCGCGGCGCAAACCCACAGATCGGCCGCCGCCTCTTGGCGCGCTTGATCGACGATGCGATCCTGCTCGGGCTCGCCGCTGGAGTCGCGGTCGCGATCACGACCATCGTGAAGCGGGCGGCTGCGAACCCCAAACCAACGCTCGGCGACCTCTACGCCCGCAACTCGCCCGGCCCGGTCGACGTTCCCGCGATCGCCTCTCCGATCATGCTTGGCGTGCTCGCAGTCGCGATAGCGGCGTACTACGTCCACGCGAGCGCGGCAGAAGGCCGTACGCTCGGGCGCCGCGCTCTGCGACTCCGAATCGTCCGAACCGACGGCTCAGCCGCAGGCTGGCCCGTTTTGTTCGGCCGGGAGCTGCTGCGCACGAGCCTGGCGTGCCTCACCCTCGCGATGGCCTGGGTAGTGGCGCAGGCGCTGAGGGTCGCCATCAACACACAGATCCGGCTCGAAAGCGAGGTCGACGACCTCGTTGATGGCACCCTGCGATGGCTCCCGTTCGCCATCTTCGCCGCCTTCTGGATCGGAGCCGCGCTCGCCGACCCGCGCGGTCGCGCGCCCCACGACCACGCCGCCGGAACCGTCGTCGTGAGTGCCGCCGCGCTCACCGGCAGATGACGTTCCCGGCGCTCATCTCCGCCACCGTCGGCGCGCTCGTCTTCCTCGCCACAGCTACGAGTCTCGGCGCGGTCGCGCCGCAGCGTCGGCGGCCTGCCGACCGCCTGGAGCTCTTCGACAGCCTGGTCGACAGGTCCTCCGTCCCGCCGATCGCCGCGCGTCTGCGCGACAGGGCACTCGTCCTGGGACTCGCCCTCGGGATGGCCGCGGCCGCCGAGCGCGGCGCAAGCAAGCAGGCCCGCGGGATCTTCGAACGCGGCACCGCGACCACGATCGCCGCTCCATCGACACAGCTCGGGACGAGGCCCGTCCGACGGCAGCTCCGCTCGCGGCCGCTGTAGACGCCCGCGCCCTCGCCGACCCGCGCGCCGCCGAACGGGTCGATGCCGCCGCAGCTCCTGCGCGATGTTGGTGCAAAGCTGCGCAGACTCGCCGCAGATGCCAGCGTAGCGTTGGCCGCGATGTTCGACGAACCCATTTCGACGACTGGTATACCCGGGTATACTTGCGGGGTGGCCAAGGTCATGATCTCCTTGCCAGACGATCTGCTGGCGCGGCTCGACGTCGATGCGCAGGGGCGCCAGCTCTCGCGGAGCGCATTGATCCGCGAGTACATCGAATCTGCGCAGGCGGAGCGCAACCGGCAACTCGCGATGCTCATGGCGGAGATCGACGACGAGCCGCTGCGCGGCCATGGCGGCGATGTGGTCGCCGATCTCAAGGCCGCCCGCGCGGAGCTGAAGCGGTGATCGTCCTCGACGCCAGCGTGCTCCTTGCTACCGCGGAGCCTGATTCGCCCCACCACAAGGCGGCGCGTTCGCTTCTCCGCACGGGCCGCGACCTCGCCACCATCGACCTCGCCGTCTACGAGGTGGCCAACACCACCGCGCTCCGCTGGAGGGACCTCGCCGCGGGCACCGCGATCCGGCGGCGCATCTGGGCGATCGAGCGCTTCGGCCGGCTGCTTCGCGTCGACGAAAGCCTCGCCGTTGCCGCGGCAGAGCTCGTCGGCAACCACGGCCTCACGGCGTACGACGCCGCCTACGTCGCAGCTGCCAACCGGCTCGGTGGCACGCTCGTCAGCTGCGACGTGAAGGACCTCGTGGAGCCCGGTTTCGCAGTCCTTCCCGGGGATGCCTGACGACACACCACCGGATCGCTGCGGACCCACACCGCGCGGTTCCTCCCGTCCTCGCCTGACGAGCTCTGCTCCGTGGCGCCTCGCCTCTTCCTCCGCGGCGCTAGGTCAGCAGCGCGCCGAGGCGGCGGACCGCCTCATCGATCTCTGCCTCAGTCACCACAAGCGGCGGGAGGAGTCGGACCGTCTGCGGGCCGGTGGCGTTGGCCAGCAGACGCTGCTCGGAGATCGCGCGGAGGACGAGGTCCGGAGCGCCGCCGCCCTCCAGGTCGAAGCCGACCATCAGGCCGGCGCCTCGCACCTCGGTGACGCCGGGCAGCTGCGCCAGACCGTCGCGCAGGCGGGCCCCGAGCGCTTCGGTGCGGGCCGGGAGCGCCGGGTCGAGCAGGACGTCGAGCGTGGCCAGGGCGCCCGCCGCGATGATCGGCGAACCGGCGAACGTCGAACCGTGGTCGCCGCGCTGGAGGGTGTTCGCGAGCCGCGGGCCCGCGATCATCGCGCCGATCGGCAGACCGCCGCCGAGGGCCTTCGCGCTGGTGAGCACGTCCGGGACGACCGGCGTCGCCTGGAACCGCCAGACGGGGCCCGTGCGGCCGAGGCCCGTCTGGATCTCGTCGAACATCAGGGCAGCGCCGACGCGGTCGCACGCCTCGCGGGCGGCGACGAGCACCTCGTCGGGCACGGGCCACACGCCGCTCTCGCCGCGGATCGGCTCGATCAGCACGGCCGCCGTGTTGGCGTTCACCGCGCCGGTGATGCCTTCGACCGTCGGCTCGGCCACCACAAAGCCCGGCACGAGCGGCGCGAACGGCGCCTGCTTGGCCTCCTGCGGCGTCGCCGACAGCGCGCCATAGGTGCGGCCGTGGAAGCCCTCGCGCACCACGACGATGTCGCCGGCGGACTTCGCGCGGCGCGACAGCTTCAGCGCCGCCTCGATCGCCTCAGCGCCGGAGTTGCAGAGAAAGACCTTCGAACCCTCGCCGAGCGAGTTCGCCGCCAGGCGCTCGGCGAGCCGCAGTGCCGGCTCGGTGTGGACCAGGTTGCTGACGTGGAAGAGCTTGCCGGCCTGCTCGCGCACGGCTTCGACGACCGCCGGATGGCAATGGCCGACGTTGCTCACCGAGATCCCAGCGAGGAAGTCGAGGTACTCGGTGCCCGCGGCGTCCCAGATGCGCACGCCCTCGCCGCGGACGGCGTCGAGCGGCAGGCGGGCGTAGGTGTCGATCGTATGCGCGTCGTCGAGCTGCTGCAGCTGCTCCAGCGAGGCGGCGGTGTGACCGGTGGAGGTGCTCATCGCGTCCCCTGCTTCCCTACGCCGCCGGCGTGATCTTGGTGCCGATGCCGTCGTTCGTGAAGAGCTCGACGATCAGCGAATGCGGCACGCGGCCGTCGATGATGTGCGACGCGGTGACGCCGCCGTAGATCGCGTCCACGCACGCCTTGAGCTTCGGGTTCATGCCGCCGGTCACGTCGCCCTCGATCGCCTGCTCGACGCGGTTGGAGTCCGCAGAGCGGATCAGCGACTCTGGGTCCTTGGCGTCCTCGAGCCAGCCGGCGACGTCGGTCAAGAACACCAGCTTGTAGGCCTTGAGCGCGCGGGCCAGCGCGCCCGCGGCCTCGTCGGCGTTGATGTTGTAGGAGTTGCCATCGCGGTCGGCACCGACGGACGCGATCACCGGGATGTAGTCCTCGGCGACGTGGTTGACGACGCCCGTGTCGACCTTGTCGATCTCGCCGACGAAGCCGATGTCGGTGCCGTCGGGCGCCGCGCGGCGCTTGCAGCGGAACAGCGCGCCGTCGTCGCCGGAGAGGCCGACGGCCGGCTGGCCGTGGCGCGCAAGACGCAGGACGATGTCCTTGTTCACCTTGCCGACGAGCACCATCTTGGCGAGCTGCACGGTGTCGGAATCGCTCACGCGCAGGCCGTCGACGAACTCGACCTCCTTGCCGAGGCGGTTCATCAGGTTCGTGATCTCGGGCCCGCCGCCGTGCACGATGATCGGGTTCATCCCGACGTACTTCAGGAGCACGACGTCGCGGGCGAAGTCCTCGACCAGCTGCGGATCGGTCATCGCCGCGCCGCCGTACTTGATGACGACCGTTCGCCCGTGGAACTCCCGGATGTAGGGCAGTGCCTCGAGCAGGGTGCTGACGTCTTTCATCAGAACCTCCCGTTCCGGGTTGGGGTCGTCATGGGGGTCAAGTCGTGTACTCGCTGTTGAAGCGCACGTACGCGACGGTCAAATCGCAGAAATAGCGGGTCGCCTCGCCGTCGCCGGGGAAGCCCACCTGGATCTCGACCAGCTCCTCGGCCGCAGCCGCCTCGGCCGCCTTGAGGTCGTACCGCGTGGCCTGGTTGGCCTTGCAGACCTTCACGCCGCCGAAGCTCACGTCGAACGGGACCTCGCCGCGGCCCGCGAGCGCGTGGCCCGCGGCCTGCACGATCCGGCCCCAGTTCGGGTCGGCGCCCGTCAGGGCGGTCTGCACCAGCGGCGACGTCGAGATCGCATCGGCGACCTTGTCGGCGGCATGACCAAGCGCATCGCCGCCCGTCACGCGGACGCGGGCCAGCCGCGTCGCCCCTTCGCCGTCGGCGATCAGCTGGAGCGCAAGGTCGAGCAGCACGTAGGTGAGCGCTTCCTGCAGGACCGCGTCCTCGTCCTTGTCCTCGGGCGCGACGCCCGATGCGCCGGACGCCTGGAGGATCGCGGTGTCGTTCGTCGACATCTGGCCGTCGACCGAGACCCGGTTGAACGTCTCAGCGAGCGCGTTGCCGAGCAGGCGGTCGCACTGGCCGGCCCCGAGGCGCGCGTCGGTCTGCACGAAGCAGAGCATCGTCGCGAAGCCCGGGTGGATCATCCCCGCGCCCTTGGCCTGGGCGACGATCCGGACGGTGCCGCCCCTCAGCGCCACGTCGACCGCGGCGTTCTTGAGGAACAGGTCGGTCGTGCAGATCGCCTGGTTGAAGGTCGTCGGATCGGCCGAGAGGTCGTCGCCGACGCGCGGCAGCGTCTGCACGAAGGCGCGGCCGTCGAGCGGCTCGCCGATCTTGCCCGTCGAGCAGAGGCCGACCTGCTCGATCGGCAGCCCGAGCAGGATCGACGCGGCGCCCTGCGTGCGGGCGGCTTCCTCGAAGCCCGTGCGGCCCGTCGCGGCGTTGGCGTTGCCGCTGTTGACCAGGACAGCGCGGAGCTTGTCGGTCGTGCAGCGGTCGCGGGTGATCACCAGCGGCGCGGCGGGCGCGGCAGACGGCGTGAACCGCGCGGCGCTCGTCATCGCTGGCTCGCCGCAGACCACGACACCGATGTCGAGGCCGCCCGACGGCTTGCTGCCGGTCGCGGCACCGCCCGCGCGGAAGCCAGCCGGAAGCTGCGACGCGTCGGAGACGGTGACGCCCGCGGGCAGCGGGAGCCAGGGGCTGAGGTCGGGGCGTTCGTTCACGCGTGGGCTCCAGACGCCGAAGGCGCGGTCTGACCGCCCGGCAAGAGGCCGGTGGTCTCGGGGAGCCCGTACATCACGTTCAGCGACTGGATCGCCTGCGACGCCGTGCCCTTCCAGAGGTTGTCGATCGCCGAGAAGACCAGCACGCGGCCCGTGTGCTCCTCGACCTGCACGTGGATCCGGCAGTGGTTCGTCTCGCGGACGCCACGCGTGTTCGGCGGGCCGGCGACGACTTCGACAAACGGCTCGTGCGCGTAGGCCTCGGCGTAGCGCGCCGCGACCGCGTCCGCGGACTGCGGCTCGGCCAGCGTCGCGTACGCCGTGACGTACTCGCCCTGGTCGACCGGCACGAGGTGCGGCACGAACGTGACCTTCACGTCAGACCCGGCGAGCGCGAGCTCCTGCTCGATCTCGGGGCGGTGGCGGTGGCCGGTGGTCTTGTAGGCGGAGACCGAGTCCGTGATCGTGACGTAGCTGGTCGCGTGCGAGAGGCCGCGACCCGCGCCGGACACCCCCGTCTTGGCGTCGATCACGACGTCGCGCAGCAGGCCGCCGGCCGCCAGCGGACGCAGGCCGAGCAGCGCCGCCGTCGGGAAGCAGCCCGGGCCGCTGACGAGATCGGCGTTCGCGAGCTGGTCGCGGTAGAGCTCCGGCAGGCCGTACACCGAGTCGCCGATCAGCTCGGGGTGCGGGTGCTCGCCGTACCAGGCCTCGTAGGTCGCCAGGTCGCGCAGGCGGAAGTCGGCCGACAGGTCGACGACGCGCACACCCTGGTCGAGCAGCGCCTTGACGACCGGCGCCGCCGCGGCGTGCGGGTAGCCGACGATGGCTGCGTCGACCTGCGCCCCATGCCGCGCGATGTCGAGCTCCTCCAGGACCGCGTCGACGCGGTGCTGCGGATAGAGGTCGACGAGCCGCTGCCCGGCTTCGGCGCGCGCCGTGATCGGCCCCAGCTCGAAGACCGGGTGCTCCTGGAGCAGGCGCGCGGCAATGGCGCCGGCAAAGCCGGACGCTCCCGCGACGAGGACCTTTGGCGACCGCTCAGACACGCGCGACGGCTCCGACTTCCTTCTCGAGCGCGCCGAGAATCTTCTGCCGGGCGGCCGACGCCTCCTCTTCGGTCAGCGTGCGGTCATCGGCGCGGAACGTGAGCCGCAGCGCCAGCGAGCGTTTGCCCTCGCCGAGGCCCTCGCCGGTGTACACGTCGAACACGCGCACGCCCTTGAGCAGCGCAGGGCCGCCGGCCTTCGCGGCAGCGACCACGGTCTTCGCGGGGATGGTCTCGTCGACGATCACGGCGAGGTCCTGGCTGACCGGCGGGAACGAGGCGAACGCCGTGTACTGCGGGCGGCCGGGTGCGGCGTCGAGCAGCGCGCCAGCGTCGAGCTCGAGCACCGCGACGGGCGGCGTGAGGTCGTAGCTCTTGGCGACCCGCGGGTGCAGCTCGCCGATCACGCCGACCTTCGTGCCGGCGAGCCGGACGACCGCACCGCGGCCCGGGTGCAGGTAGACCGGCACCTCAGACTGGTCGACGTCCAGGTCGACACGCAGCAGCTCGCCGATCGCGCGCAGCACGTCGGCGACCGCGAGGGCGTCGGCCTTGGCGGGCGTCGGGTCAGCCCAGGTGGGCGCAGTGAGATTGCCGGTCAGCAGGACGCCGAGCGTGCGGTGCTCGTCCGGCAGTTCGGCGCCCGGCACCGCGTGGTAGGTCGTCCCCAGCTCGGTGAAGCGCAGGTCTTTGTGGCCGCGGGCCGTGTTGCGTTCGGCGATCTCCAGCAGCGACGGCAGCACCGTCGTGCGGAGCTGGCCCAGCTCCGAGCTCATCGGGTTGCGGACCTTCACGGCGGCGCGCAGCGGATCGCCCTCTGGCAGGCCGAGACGGTCGAGCTGGTCGGTGTTGCCGAAGCTCCACCCCACCACCTCGAGCAGGCCGCGGCCGACCAGCAGGTCGAGCAGCGCCCGGTCGAGCTTCTGGCGCGGCGTGAGCGAACCGGCCGGGCGGCCCGCGGGCAGCGTCGCCGGGACGGTCCCGAGGCCGTCGAGCCGCGCGATCTCCTCGACGAGGTCGATCGGGCGGGTCAGGTCGTTGCGGCGCCGAGGCGGCACCGTCACGGTGAGCACGCCGGTGCCCGACGACTCGACGCCGAGCGCGATCGCCCGCAGCAGCTCGGCCTGGCGCGCCTCGGGCACGTCGTAGCCGAGCACGCGCTTGCAGAACGAGCTCGGGAGCTGCAGGACGGGGGCTTCGCCGTGGCGGGACCCGAGGTCGATCATCGGGCCGACCGGCGTCGCGCCGGCCAGCTCGGCCATCAGCTGCAGGGCGCGGCGCTGCGCGTCGAGCGTCTGCTCGACCGGAAGGCCCTTCTCGTTGCGCGTCGACGCTTCGGTGCGGACGGCGATCGCCCACGACGTGTCGTGGATCGTCGGCCCGTGCCAGGTCGCGACTTCCATCGCGACGCGCGTGGTCGTCGGCAGCACTTCGGAGTTCTCACCGCCGATCACGCCAGCGACCGAGGTCGGCCCTTCAGCGTCGCTGATCAGCAGCGTCCCCGCGGGGACCGTGCGCGTCTCGCCGTCGAGGGTCTTGACCTGCGTCGGGGCGCCCGCGGCGTGCACGTCGAGCGTGCCGCCGGCGACGCGGTCGAGGTCGAACGCGTGCAGCGGCTGCCCCGTCTCGAGCATCACGTAGTTCGTGATGTCGACGACGTTGTTGATCGGGCGCTGGCCGGCCGCCACGAGGCGCGCGGTGAGCCACGGCGGCGAGGGGCCGACCTGCACGTTCTCGTAGACGATGGTCGTGAAGCGCTCGCACTTCACGGACTCGGTGAGCGTGACCTGCAGGCCCTCGGCTTGGGCGGTCGGAGCCCCATCGGCGGTCGCCGTGACCGGTGCCGCCTTCGGCAGCTCGACGCCCGCCCACTTCTGCGGCGACAGCGGCGCGCCGGTCGCGGCGTGCAGCTCGCGGGCCACCTCGTAGACGCCGAGGCAGTCCGGGCGGTTCGGCGTGATCTCCAGCTCGATGACCGGGCCGCCGAGCGGCAGGACCGCGGCTAGCGGAGCGCCGGGCTTCAGCTTGTTCTTGTCGATGCCGGACAGCGCCGCGGCGGCCGGAGCCGGCGTGCCGTTCTCCAGCGGTGCGCCGTCGGCGGCGGTGCCGATCACGAGGATGCCGTCGTGGTCGACGCCGAGCTCCAGCTCGCGTGCGGAGCAGATCATGCCGCGCGACTCCACGCCGCGCAGCTTGGCCTTCTTGATCTTCATGCCGCCGGGCATGACAGCGCCGATCGTCGCGACGGGCACGTACTGGCCCGGGCCCACGTTCGGAGCGCCGCAAACGATCTGGGCGGGCTCGTCGGCGCCGATGTCGACCCGGCAGACGCCGAGCTTGTCGGCGTCCGGGTGCTGCTCGCGGGCGAGGACGAGGCCGACCACGAAGCCGTCGGCCGACGGCGGCCCGTGCTGGTGGATCGCTTCGACCTTGGTGCCCGAGTCGGTCAGGCGGTCTTCGAGTTCAGCGGTGGTGAGCCCCGGATCGCAGTAGCGCAGGAGCCAGCTCTGAGGGACCTTCATCGCAGCTGCTCCAGGAACCGGACGTCGTTTTCGATGTAGAGGCGCAGGTCGGGGATGCCGCTGCGCAGCATGGCGATCCGCTCGATGCCCATGCCGAACGCGAAGCCCTGGACCCGCTCGGGGTGGTATTCCTCGCGGCCGACGGCCCGCAGCACGTTGGGGTCGACTTGGCCGGCGCCGAGGATCTCGAGCCACTGCTCGCCGCGGCAGACCGGGCAGCGGTCGGTGCCGATCCAGCCGTCGGTGCAGTTGAAGCACGCGACGTCGATCTCGACCGACGGCTCCGTGAACGGGAAGAAGTGCGGGCGCAGGCGGATGTCGAGCTCGCCGCCGAAGATCTCACGGGCGAACGCGAGCAGCGTGCCCTTGAGGTCGCTGAGCGTGATGCCGCGGTCGACGGCCAGGCCCTCGACCTGGTGGAACTGCGGCAGGTGCGTGGCGTCGTAGTCGCGGCGGTACACGCGGCCGGGGATCACGACGTAGAGCGGCGGGTCGTACTGCTCCATCGCGCGGATCTGCATCGGCGAGGTGTGCGTGCGCAGGACGACTTCGTCGTCGACGTAGAACGTGTCGGTCGCGGCGCGGGCCGGGTGCGTCGGGCTGTGGTTGAGCGCGTCGAAGTTGTAGTGCGTGGTCTCGACTTCGCGGCCCGACAGGACCTTGAACCCGAGGCCGACGAAGATGTCTTCGAGGTCGCGCCACGTGCTCGTGATGATGTGCAGCGCGCCCGTCGGGAGCTGCGGGGAACCCGGCAGCGTGAGGTCGAGGCGGTCGGCCGCGAGCTTGGTCGCCTCTTCGGCAGCGCCGAGGGCGTCCTTGCGGGCGGCGAGCAGCCCCTCAACCGCTCCACGAGCGATGTTCGCCGCTTTGCCGACCGCACCGCGCTCAGCGGGCGGCAGCTCGGAGACGCCGCGCAGGATGTTCGGGAGCTCGGCCTTGCGGCCGAGCACGGCGACGCGGACCTCCTCCAGCTCGGCGGTGGTGCCCGCGCGGTCGATCTGGCTGGCGGCGGCGTCCTGCAATGCCTGGACGCGCTCGAGCAGACTGGCTGCGTCGCTCACGAGGAACTCCCTGAGAGATCGGAGTTGGTGGGTGCGCCCGCGGAGACGAGCCCGGCGCGGGCGATCTCGTAGAGGGCGATGGTCGCGGCCATGGCCGCGTTCACGGAATCGCGGGCCATGGGGATCGTCGCGCGCACGGCGCAGGCCTTCGCCACGGCGTCCGGAAGGCCTTCCCGCTCAGCGCCGACGACGATCGTGATCGGCTCGCCTGCGGCGACCAGCGGCTCGATCGCTTCGTGGAGCGGGGTCGTCGCAGGGGCGCCGGCGCCCGGCTCCGCGGCCACGAGCGCGATGGTCGTGCCGACGAGCTCGCCGATCTCGGCCGCCTTGGCGACCGGGACGGAGAAGATCGCGCCCATCGAGCCGCGCACGGCCTTCGGGGAGTACGGGTCGGCGCAGTGCGGGCCGAGGACGACGCTCGCGGCGCCGAACGCGTCGGCGGAGCGGATGACGGTGCCGATGTTGCCGGGGTCGCGGACGCCCCAGAGCGCGACGGAGAGCGGACCGGCCGGCTCGCGCCACTGCTGCTTGTAGACGCCGAGCGCGCGGGTCGAGGAGCCGAGCTGCGAGTGGTCAGCCAGGAGCGCGTCTTCGACCGGGATCGGCCGGAGCTCGTCGGGCATCGGCGACGGCTCGCTGCCGGGGACGAAGACGGAGCGCGCGACCCAGCCCGCCCGCAGGGCGGCGAGGACGAGGTCTTCGCCTTCGGCCGTGAACAGCCCCAGCTTCTCGCGGCGCGCCCGCCGGCCGAGCTGGCGGACCTCTTTGAGCTTGAGATTGTCGGGGCTGGTGATCATGCGTTCACGGGCATGGTTGGGGCTGGAGACGCGGCCGGAATGGCCGCGGCCGCACGGGTCCGTACTTCCCTCAGAAACGACGACGGGCGCCGCTCACCGAAGGAGACGACGCCCGTGCGACAAAGGTCGGTGTGACCGGAGGGTGCCTAGGCGGCGGCCTTCTTCGCCTCTTCGGCGATGGCCGTAAAGGTCTCCGGGTCACGGACGGCGAGGTCGGCGAGGACCTTGCGGTCGAGCTCGATGCCGGCCTTGTTGAGGCCGAAGATGAGCTTCGAGTACGTGGTGCCGTTCAGACGTGCGGCAGCGTTGATGCGCTGGATCCACAGACGTCGGAAGTCACGCTTCTTGTTGCGTCGGTCGCGGTACGAGTACTGGCCTGCCTTGAGCAGGGCTTCCTTCGCGCGGCGGTAGTTCGAGTTCGCCTCGCCGCGGAACCCCTTGGTCCGCTCGAGGGTGGCACGGCGCTTCTTGCGCGCGTTGACAGAACGCTTGACGCGGCTCATCGGGTCTTTGCTCCCAGCAGCTTCTTCGCCCGCTTCGACTCAGCGTCCGACAGCAGCAGGGCCGTGCCGAGCTTGCGCTTACGCTTCGCCGACTTCTTCTCAAGGATGTGCGACGTCATCGCGTGACGGGCGCGGACCTTGCCGGAGCCGGTGACTTTGAAGCGCTTCTTTGCGCCCGAGTGGGTCTTCTGCTTGGGCATAACGAATGGGGCAGTATGGCAGGTCGAAGGGCACGGTGCCGGCTCACCCCGCCTGCCCCGGCACGGGTGAACGCCTGCTCCGGCGTGGATTCGCAGCGCCGCGTGGCGGCCGCTGCTGCCCACACTGTAGTAGCTCTGGGCGGGCGAGGCGTCGCCGCCTCCCCCGCCCATCGCTTCCAGTGGGCTAGGCCTCGTCGTCTGCCGGCTTTGCTGCAGCCTTGGCGGCGGCAGGCTTGCGCGCGCCCCCGGCCTTCTTGGCGGCGGCAACAGCGGCAGCGGCTTCGGCCTTGGTCGGCGGCTTCTTGCGCGCGGCGGGCTTCTTGGCGGCGGTCTTGCCGTCCTTGCCCTCGTCGGCGTCGCTGCCGTCCTCGTCTTCCTCAGTCTCCGTGCCGGGGATCTTCGCCCCGGTGCCGAGGTTCATGAGGGGCTTGGGCTTGCGCTTGGCAGCGGCCTCGGCCTTCGAGACCGGTGCGGGACCGGCCTTCTTGGGCTTGGCCGGCTTCTTGGGCTCAGGCTCCGGTTCCGGCTCGGGTTCGGGCTCCGGCTCGGCCTCTGCCTCAGGGGCGGGCACGTCGGCGACGGGTTCCGGTTCGGGCTCGGCGGTCGGCGCCTCGACCTCGACGGCTTCGGCGGTCGTTTCGGCCTCGACGTCGGCGTCGCCCTCTTCGGCCTCGTCCTCGTCGGCCTCAGGCTCGTCCTGCGCTGCGAACTTGGCCTTGCGGCTGCGCTGCGAGGTCTTGTGCTCGGGCGACGGGATCTTCTCGGACCGCTCCTCGCCGGGGCCTTCGACCGTGATGCCCTCGGCATCGGGGTCGGCGCCGTCGACGAGCGCGCTGCCGTCGCCGCGGGTCTTCCAGGACTCGGCGTCGATCTGCCCTGCGAGCACCGCCTTCGACGGGCTCAGCATCATCGTCATGTTGCGGCCGTCCTGCTGCGGGCGCTGGTCGACCTGTGCGATCTCCTCCAGCTCCTCAGCGAGGCGCTCGAGGATCATCTGCCCGCGCTCGGGGTGCGTGACCTCGCGGCCACGGAACATGATCGTGACCTTGACCTTGTCCTTGTGGAGCAGGAACCGCTCGACGTGACCCTTCTTGGTGTCGTAGTCGTGCTGAGCGATCTTCGGCCGGAACTTGATCTCGCGCAGGACGATCGTCGTCTGGTGCTTGCGCGCGGCCTTCTGCTTCTGGGCCTGCTCGTACTTGTACTTCGAGTAGTCCAGGATGCGGCAGACCGGCGGGCGCGACTGCGCGGCGACTTCGACGAGGTCCAGGTCGCGGTCCTGCGCCATGCGGAGGGCCTGGTCGGTCGGAAGGATGCCGACCTGCTCGCCGTTCTCGTCGATCAGGCGAACTTCGGGGACGCGGATCCGCTCGTTGATGCGAGTGGTGTCGCGATCCGGCATACGCCGGTCGAAACGTCTTGGGACCGGCACTAGGCGGAGTGGCGCAGCTTCACGCTACGTGCGGGTCGCGGGCTGAGAGAGAGCTTCAATGTCCAGTAATCATAGCCACACCGGCTGCGCGGACAAGCGTTGCAAAGCGCTCACCCTCACCTTCGGCGACCTCCAGGACCGATCGGGCCCCCTTGCAGCGCCGCCGTTCACCCGGAGCGACAGACGTGTCGACACGCACGGGTTGCCCCGTCGCGTCCAACCACACCAGATCCAGGGTCATTCGCATGCCGAGCATGTGGATCGACCGCGTGCGCGTGAGAAGCAGCGCGTGATCCGAGTTGAGTTCATCGGTGCCAAGCAGGCCGACGAGGCGCGTGCGGAAGGTCCGCGCGACGTGGATCACGACGCCGTCGGCTAGCACCACGTGCGGCAGGCGCCGCAGCCGCGGCGGCGTGCCTGCGGGGCTGATCGGCGGTGGGCCTGGCGCGACGCGGCCGGGTCGTCCCAGCCGTGTCGCTGCCGCGTTGAAGGCCCGCCTGGGCCGCGAGCGACCCGAGACCGTCAACGCGCGCGCCGCCCGATCACGTCGCCGAGCTCGGCGAGGAACTCGTCGGCGGGGCGGCTGCCGAGGTCGCCCTCATGGCGCTGCCGCACGGCCACGGTGCCCTCCTCGGCCTCGCGGTCGCCGATGATGAGCAAGTACGGCGACTTCGCCAGTTCGCCGTCGCGGATCTTGCGGCCGACCGACTCCGTGCGCTCGTCGACGTGCACGCGCACGCCGTGCTCGGCAGCCAGCGCCGCGACCTTGCGGGCGGCGTCGATGTGGCGGTCGGAGATCGGCAGGACGCGCGCCTGCACCGGAGTGAGCCACAGCGGCAGCTCGCCGGCGGTGTGCTCGAGCAGGATGCCGATGAAGCGCTCGTACGAGCCCATCAGCGCGCGGTGCAGCACGATCGGCCGGTGGTCGGCGTTGTCGGCGCCCGTGTAGGTGAGGTCGAACCGCTCAGGCGCCTGGTAGTCGATCTGCACGGTGCCGAGCTGCCACGACCGCTTGAGCGAGTCGGTGAAGTGGAAGTCGATCTTCGGCCCGTAGAACGCGCCGCCGCCCTCGCCGATCACGTACGGGAGGTGGTTGGCTTCGAGCGCCTGGCGCAGGATGTCTTCAGCGAGGTCCCACTGCTCATCGGTGCCCAGGCGGTTCTCGGGCCGGGTCGACAGCTCGTAGGTCACGTCGTCTTCGGTGAACCCGAACAGCTTGTACGTCGCCTTGGCGAACTCGATGCAGGCCGTGATCTCGTCCTGGAGCTGGTCTTCGGTGACGAACAGATGCGCGTCGTCCTGGCAGAACTGGCGGACGCGCAGGAGGCCGTGCAGCGTGCCGGAGAGCTCGTTGCGGTGCAGCAGGCCCGGCTCGCTGAAGCGCACCGGCAGCTCTTTGTAGGACCAGCGGGTCTGCCGGTAGAGCTCGTAGTGACCCGGGCAGTTCATGGGCTTGAAGCCCATCTGGCGCTCGTCGCCGGTCGACGTGAGAAACATGTCGTCGCGGTACTTGTCCCAGTGGCCGGACGTCTTCCACAGCGACGCGTCGTAGAGCTGCGGGGTCTTGACCTCGGTGTAGCCGCGGGTGTCGCCCATCTCGCGCGAAAGGCGGACGAGCTCGTTGAACACGCGGGTGCCCGCAGGCGTCCAGAAGGCGGAGCCCGGCGCGGCTTCGCTGAAGTAGTAGAGGCCGAGCTCCTTGCCGAGCTTGCGGTGGTCGCGGGCCTTCGCCTGCTCCAGCAGCTCCAGGTACTCGGCAAGCTCCTTCTTCGAGAAGAACGCGGTGCCGTAGATCCGGGTGAGCTGCTGGCGGGTCGAATCGCCGCGCCAGTACGCCCCGGCGACGCTGAGCAGCTTGACGGCGCCGATCTTCTTGGTGTTCGGCGCGTGCGGTCCGCGGCAGAGGTCGGTGAAGGGGCCGTTGGTGTACAGCGAGACGGAATCGACGGCCTCGGTCGTCTTGGCGGCGCCGTGGGTCTGCCCGGCGATCAGGTCGTCGATCAGCTCGACCTTGTAGTCCTGCCCCTGTGCGGCGAAGCGGGCACGGGCGTCGGCGACCGACAGCTCCTCGCGGGTGAACTCCTCCGCGGCCTTGATGTGCTTCTTCATCTCGGCTTCGATCTTGGGGAAGTCCGCGTCGGTGACGGTGACGCCCTCCGGGAAGTCGAAGTCGTAGTAGAAGCCGTCCTCGATGGCGGGGCCGATTGAGACCTTCACCCCGGGGTAGAGGTCGATCACGGCGGCCGCGAGCACGTGCGCCGCGTCGTGGCGGATGAGATCGAGCGCATCCTGGCCCGAGCGCTCGGTGATGACCTCGACGGGCTCGCCGTCTTCCTGGGGCGGCAGCGGGCGGGCGAGGTCGAGCACCTCGCCGTTGACCTTGACCGCCAGGGCGGCCCGAGCCAGGCCCGGACCGATGGCCGTGGCCAGATCGGCGCCGGTGGCGCCCTCGGGAAGCTCGAGCTGGCGGTCGTCGGGGAGGGTGATGGTCATGGACGACGCAGGTTAATCGACCCTTGCCGAGAGCGTTATCGCGCACTCAGGATTGTCACTGTTCCTGCGCGAAGTTGGTGCATTCCGAGTGCTTCCCTGCGCAATGCCCTGACGGAGGTAGCGTCCCGCGTGATGCCCTCCCCCAGCCTCACCGGCGCGTTCCCCGTCCTCCGCGACATCGCGTACCTCAACGCGGGCACGTGCGGCCCGGTGCCGGCCGCGACCGAGCTCTTGACCCGCGGCCGCAGACGCCCGGCGTCGGCTCGCCCGCTCCCGCCAGGGCGCGGCGGGCGCCGGTCAGTCCTGCCGCGGCGGCTGCTGGCGCAGCGCCCGCGCGTGCAGGAGCGCGTTGAACTCCGCCGAGAAGGCCGCGCCGCCGACGCAGAGGATCGAGCCGACCGCGAAGATCGACGCCGTCCACTCGTGGCCTTCGAGGAACGCGAGGATCGCGAAGATCGCCGCGCAGCCGGCCAGGAAGAACGGCCGGGCGGTGTCGATCAGGCTGGTCGTCGACCGCGCGAACCCCTCGACGTCGGCGCCCGCCGCGCGCTCGCGGGCGTCGGCGGTCGCTTTCGCCGCGAGCTCCTTGGCGTCGGATGCCGCGGCGCCCGCCTTCTCCCGGGCGCGTCCGAACCGGCTGCCGGACTCCCTTGCGGCGCCGGAGCCTTTGGCAGCGCCCGTGTTCTTGGCCGCGCCAGACGACTTCGGTTCCCCGGAGCGTTCGGCCTGGTCCGGCGTTGACGCCGCACCGCCCGGCGCTATGTCGTCCCAGACCTTCTGGTCCACGCCGTCGGTGTCAGCGTCGGCGGCGCGCTCAGCGGCGTCGGCCGCTGCTTCGACCGCGTCGGCGGCCTGCTCAACCGCGTCGGCCGGAGCGGCTTCGGCCGGCGTCTCGCCAACCGGAGCCGTCGCCTCGGTGGCGCCAGGGTCGGCGACGACCGTGGGCTCTTCGGCGGCGTCGGCCGACTCGTCGGAGCGCTTGCGGGAAGGCATGCCGGGGAGGCTAGCTTCCGCATCGCATCCCCGTCGAAGGCACCGACCAGATTTGAACTGGTGTACACGGCTTTGCAGGCCGCTGCGTAACCCCTCCGCCACGGTGCCGGGGGTCTCGCATCCTACGCATTTGAGCGGGCGCCGCGTCGCCGCGTCCAGGACTTTCAGGCAGCCGTCGCGTCGCGGCGGCGATTGCTAAGGTTCCGACCCCGCCGTCCTTGGGGCCGACCGCCTCGAAGTTCAGCGCCAGGGCCTATAGCTCAGTTGGTTAGAGTGCTCGCTTGACATGCGAGAGGTCACAAGTTCGAGTCTTGTTAGGCCCATCTCCGAAACGCCCCGCCGCCGCGGGGCGTTTCGCGTTTGAGGGGCTGCGTGCTCCAGGCCGCGTGTCCTGGCCCGAAGCACGCAGCGGCTGGCTACGCCGTCCGCCGCCCGGCGGCGACGAGGTACTCGGACTCGAGCAGCAGCGAGCCATCCGCCGCGGCGTTGCGGCGGGCCGCCAGCGCCACGAGGTCGGCGCGGCACGCGGCCCAGTCGCCGGAGGCCGTGAGGCGCTCGCGAGCTTTGAGCATCGGGCCGTACCGCGTCTCGAAGAACGCGATGAACGCCTCGGGCGACGCGAACCGGAACGGGTTGTGTCCGCGCGCGAACGCCAAGTCGACTCCCGAGTCGGCGAAGAGCCGCCGGACGTGCGCTTCGCTGCCCCACAGGCCTGGCGGCGACGCGAACGCGGGCGGCGCCGGGACGTAGCCGCCGATGGTCTTGAGCACCTCGCCGATCACGCCGGTGGGCGTCCAGTTCACGAGGACGATCCGACCGCCGGGGCGGCAGACGCGGGCGAGCTCGTGGGCCACGACGTCGTGGCGGGGCGCGAACTGCACGCCGAACGCCGACAGGACCGCGTCGAAGGCGCCGTCGCCGTACGGCAGCGCCTCGGCGTCGCCTTCGACCCAGTCGACGCGCACGCCAGCCGCGGCCTCGCGCTGACGCGCGACGCTGAACAGCTCCGGCGTGAGGTCGAGCCCGGCGACCTGCGCCCCGGCGGCCGCAGCGCGGATCGCGAGATTCCCTGTGCCCGTGGCGACGTCGAGGACGTCTTCGCCTGGCCGGAGCTGCGCGGCAGCGAGCGCGTCGCGCGGCGGCTGGTCGTCGATGAGCTGCGCGATGGCGGCGTAGTCCCCGGCGGCCCAGGTGGCGCGGTGGGTGAGTTTGAGATCGGTGATCGTGGTCATGGCGATCACCTTGCGCAGGCCGCCATGGCAAAACCCTGCCGAAAGCCTGTCGGGCCGCCCGCGGTGGTCGGCCGCCAGCGCGCCAGGTACCGTCGCTGCCGTGGGGACGCGGATCAGCCTCTGCGGGCGGCTCGAGGTGGAGCTGAGCGGCGCGCGCGCCGAGGACCGCCTTCCCGGTCGGCAAGGCCCGCTGGTGATCGCGCTGCTGGCCTGCAACCGCGACCGGCCTGTCCCCCGCTCCGAGCTCATCGAGACCCTCTGGCCGACGGCGCTGCCAGCGGATCCCGACGAAGCGCTGAGCGCCCTGCTCGCGAAGGTGCGCAAGGCGGTCGGGCGCGACGTGCTCACCGGCCGCCGCGACCTGACGCTGACGCTCCCCGGCGACGCGGAGATCGATGTCGAGGTGGCGCTGTCCGGCGCGGAGACCGCGGCCGCGGCCGCAGCCGCGGGCGATCACGCCGCCGCGTGGGGCGCTGCCCAGGCCGCGGCGGAGATCGCTGGCCGCGGCTTCCTCGTCGGCCACGAAGGCCCGTGGGTCGACGAGCGCCGCGCTGAGATCGAGGAGCTGCGCCTGCGCGCGCTGGAGCTGGCTGTCGACGCCGGCGTCCGCCTCGGCGGGCCGCGCCTCGACAGCGCCGAGCGTCTGGCGCGCACGCTCGTCCGCGATGCCCCGCTGCGCGAGTCAGGCCACCGGCTCTTGATGGAAGCGCTCGCGCGCCGCGGCGAAGTGGCCGAGGCGATGGGCGTCTACGACCGGCTCCGGGTGCTGTTGCGCGACGAGCTGGGGATGGCTCCGGGTGAGCAGGCGCGCGCCGTGCACCAGCGGCTCCTGACGGGCGGCGATCCGGTGGCCCCGGCTCCGGCGGCGCCAGCGGCTGACCGCCCGGCGGAGCCAGCACCGAC
>JAEYAL010000087.1 GCA_023404805.1 Actinomycetes bacterium
GCCAAGAGGCGTGCGGCCGCGCGGAAGAAGGCGGCGCGTGCGGCTGCCAACCGCGGCGAGTTCGCACCCGCAGGCGGTGAGTTCAGCAGCAGCGGAACGCCGCGTGCGCGGGCCGCGAAGAGCACGGCGAGCGGCGCCGCGCCAGCAGCGCCGTCGGCCCCGGCAGAGGTCGCCGTGGGCGGCGATTCGGCGGGCTCCGGCGTCGACGTCGCGCCCGAGTCTCCGTCGTCTCAGGCGCCGTCTTCCAGCGCCGTGAGCGACGAGTTCGGGCCCTGACCAGGGCTTTCCGACATGACCACAGAAAACCCTTTCTCCGCCACCCCGATCCGTCCGACGCGGCGCCTACGGTGTGAGCAACCTCAGGCCACCTGAATCGACCCTACGCAATGCCTCTCTGCTTCATCGAACCCCACGACGCGATCCGCGTGATCCTCGAGTCGGTGGGCCGCGAAGCGCGCCGCCAGCTCCTCGGCGAGCTCATCCGCGCTTGGGTCGACGACATCCCCGAGGAACAGCTCGCCAGCCACTACGCCCGAGCCGTGCAGGACCTCGACGACGCCGACCTGTCGATGCTCGCCGCCTGGCACGCCTCGCTGGAGATCGGCCAGCCGATCCCGAGCCGGGACTTCCTGCTGCGCGTCTTCCCGACGCTCGGCGAGAACCGCCGTGAGGCGCTCAAGCTCGCCGCCGGCTTCCGCGGCGAAGAAGCCTTCGAGTCGGGGATCTCCGAGGAGCAGGCGCTCACCACCGTCCTGCCGTCGCTCTCGCGCGGCCGAGCCGAGGAACTCGTCAACGAGTCCCTCGAGCTCTACGTCTGGGACCGCATCGGCTCCGACAACTAAGGCGCTCAGCGCTTAAGCGGGGGCCGCGAGCGCCCCACGCGCGCGCCTAGCGGTGGCCTGAGCGCATGTTGGGCGTGTTGTTCTTGCCCGGCACCTTGATCGCCTGAGCCGCGGCCTTCGCCTTCTGCGACGCCGACCCCTTGCTCTTGGCGATCGCGGCGATCTCCTCGAAGTCGCCCTTCAGCGAGCCCGTGCCGCCACGCTTCTCGATGGCCTGCTCTGCCTGCTTGCGAATCTTCTTGAAGTCCATCTGGTGCCCCTGGGTTCGATGCCGCCCGCGCGGAGGCGCGCGGTGTACGCCCACACTAGGGCCACGGATGTCAACGCGGGATCAAGCCGCCGCAGCGGGTTCGGTCACGCGCCGCGCACCTCGGCCGGTGATCCCGACCCGATACTCTGCATCCCATGGCGACCGTTGACGAAGTCGAAGAAGCCCTCACCAACGTCATCGACCCCGAACTCGGGCTCGACTTCGTGGAGCTCGGCCTCATCTACGGCATCGAAGTCGAAGGCACCCACTGCAACGTGACCTTCACGCTGACGTCGCCGGGCTGCCCGATCGGCCCGCAGGTGTCGGAGCAGATCGAAGAGTTCGCCACCGAACTCGACGGCATCGACACCGTGGCGACGAACCTCGTCTTCACGCCGCCGTGGACGCCCGACCGCATGTCGGAAGACGCGAAGTTCGCCCTCGGCTACTAGCCCCTGCCGCCTGGCCCACGCTGCTCAGCGTGGTGGCGGGGCGCTGGCGTCAGACGCGCTGGTAACGGCCGGCGTTGGCGGCGCCTTTGAACGCGCGGGCAGCGCGGATCGAGCCCACCACGCCGTGCACGCTCTTCTGGTCGACGACCAGCCCTGACGCCTTGTCGCGCAGCAGCACCGTGTGCTGTTTGATGCCGACCACCAGCGCGAAGATCATCAGCGGGATCACCAAGGCGACCAGCAGCGCCAGCTCGGCGACGAACAGCAGCATCGGAAGCAGCACGAGCACCAGCAGGACCGCGAGCACGATCAGGCCGAGGACGGCGAAGATGCCGAAGTCGTCGCCGCCCATGTCTCCGAGGCCGCCGAGGTCGCTGCCGCTGCCCGCGTCACCGCGGAACTTCGGCTTCCACCCGATGCTCGGCAGGTGCCGCTCGATGGCGAACTCCTGCCCGAGGCTCGTCCGGAACGAGGTCACGCCGCGGAGCCGTCGGAGCCCTGGTGCTCGTGCGCGAGGCGGACCAGCTCCGCGAGCGACTCGGTGATGCCGTCCGAAATCACGTCGATGTCGGGGATCGTGTCGAAGTCGGCGAGGAGCCCGAAGTCGAGCCCGCCGTCGTACGAGAACACGGCGACCGACAGGCCATGGCCGTTGGGCAGGAACGCGATGGGGAAGATGTCGAGCAGCTTGCGCCCGACCATGTAGAGCGGCAGCTGCGGGCCCGGCACGTTCGTCACGAGCAGGTTGAAGAAATGTGTGGAGAACTGCAGGCGCGAGGCCTGCGCGAGCAGCGTCGGCGGGGCGAGGTTCTGCACGCTGGCGAGCACGCCAGCGCCGAGCGCCTGGCCGGAGGCCTTGAGCTCGTCCATCGCCTGGCGCACGATCAGGTAGCGGTCGAGCGCGTCATCGACATAGACGGGCAGCGGCCCCTGCATCACCGCGAGTTTGTTGCCGAACTCGCCGCGCTCGGCGTCGGCGCGCACCGAGACCGGCACGAGGGCACGCAGCTCCAGGCCTTCGGTGCGGACGCCGCGCGACAGCAGCCACTTGCGCAGCGCGCCGGTGACGATCGTGACGACGACGTCGTTGATCGAGCCCCCGAAGGTGTTCTTCACGAGGCGCAGGTCGGTGAGCTGCGTGCGCACGCCGCGGTAGCGGCGGTGCGGACCGGCCAGCTGGTTGAGCGGCGACGACGGCGCAGGCGCGAGCGACGCCCACGCGATCGAGCCGACGCCGCGCGCCGCCTCGCGGACCTTGCGTGCGGCCTGTTCCGGCTGCGAGACCGCCTGCAGCGCCGTCGTGGCGGCACCGATCAGGTCGCGCGCGGTGCCCTGGAGCGAGCGGCCGAGCAGGTCGACCGCACCCGGCGTGGGCTGCGGGCTCCACGGTTTGAGGTCGGGCTCCTCGGGCATCTCGGGCCCGAGCGTGCAGAGCACCGTCGCGAGGTCGACGCCGGAGATGCCGTCGATCAGCGCGTGGTGCGTCTTGGAGATCAGCGCGAAGCGGTTGTCTTCGAGGCCCTCGACGATCCACAGCTCCCAGAGCGGGCGGCCGCGGTCGAGACGCTGGGAGAAGATCCGCGCCGCGAGCTTCGTGAGCTCCTCCTCGCTGCCCGGCGACGGGAGCGCCGTGTGGCGGATGTGGTCCTCGATGTCGAACGACTCGTCGTCGATCCAGTACGGGCGGCCCGACTCGCGCGGCGGGTAGTGCAGACGCTGGCGGTAGCGCGGCACCAGGTGGATGCGCATGCGGACCGAGTCGAGCACGTCGGCGAGCTCGGGCGGCGGCCCTTCACAGACGGCGATCGCGCCGATGTGCATCAGCGCGGCATCGTCCTCCTGGTGCAGAAAACCCGCGTCGGTTCCGCTGAGCTGGTCCAGGTGCTGCTGCGCCACGACGCGATCCTAACCGTGAGCGCGGGCGCAGGTCGCACGGTCGGTCACACAGGCCCGGCCGGCATCTGCTGGACCTCGCGGTACCCGCCGCCGGAGGCGCTTTGGGCTTGGACGCAGCGGCGATGTGCGACGCTGAACGGATGAGCGAGCCCGGCAGCGACTCGGGCGACGAGCCCGCCAAGCTCTCGTACCGCGTGCTCGTGATCGTGTTGATCGCGCAGTTCGTGATCGGCGCAGCGCTGCTGACGTGGGTGGCGATCGGGCGTCCGGTCCCCGGCATGGCCAAGGAAGCGCAGACGGGTCCGGCCGGCACGGTCGCCCCGCGCGCGAAGGTGAACCGGTTCGACGGCCGCCGCGCGTTCAAGCTGCTCCAGCGGCAAGTGCGGGTCTACGGCCCGCGCCCGGCGGGATCCGATGCCTCGCGGCGCCTGGGCGACGAGCTGGTGAAGAAGCTGCCGGGCGGCGAGTTCGAGGAGGTCCCCGGAGGCCTGCGGAACATCGTGGGCACGCTGTCTGGCACCTCGCCGCCGATCGTGATCGGCGCGCACTACGACACCGAAGCCACCATCCCCGGCCACGTCGGCGCCAACGACGGCGCCGCTGGAACGGCGGCGGTCGTCGAGCTGGCACGGGCCCTCGCGAAGGCCGACCGCGGTCCGAGCGCGCCTGAGCTGCGATTCGTCCTGTTCGACGGTGAGGAGGAGCCGGCGGGCGCCGAAGACGAGCCGTTTGAAGAGGTCGGGCTGCGCGGCTCCAAGGTCGAAGCCGAGCGCGCGCCAGCGCCGCGCGCGATGGTGCTGCTCGACTACATCGCCGAGAAGAACGGCATGCACCTGCCGCGCGAGAGCAACTCCGACCGCGAGCTGTGGAAGCGCCTGCGCGCCGCATCGCAAGAGGTCGGCACCCAGGCGCTCTTCCCGAAGCAGTCGACGATCGCGATCATCGACGACCACGTGCCGTTCATCCGCAAGGGCGTCCCGTCGATCGACCTCATCGACTTCGACTACCCCCAGCGCGACAGCACGTCCGACGACCTGCGGCACGTGAGCGAGCGCAGCCTCGACGCCGTCGGCGAGACGGTGCTGCAGCTGCTGCGCACCTGGTAGGCGCGGCGGGCGGCCCGCCGACGCCCGGCATGGCGGGTCGGGCCACGCGGCAGCCGGGGCTGGACGGCCCGCCCGGACGGGCCCTGGGTGTGTGCGGACATGCGTCGCGGAGGCCGCGCGTTCTGCCTACACTGAGGGGAGATGTCGATCGAAAAGATCCTGCTCGCCTGCCCGCGCGGGTACTGCGCGGGCGTCAGCCGCGCCGTCGAGACCGTGGAGCGCGCCCTCGACCTGCATGGCGCGCCCGTCTACGTGCGCAAGGAGATCGTGCACAACAAACACGTCGTCGAGACGCTGCGCGACCGCGGCGCGATCTTCGTCGACGAGCTCGTCGATGAGATTCCCGAGGGCGCCATCACCGTCTTCTCCGCGCACGGCGTCTCGCCGGCGGTCCACGCCGACGCGGCGCGGCGCCAGCTGCAGACGATCGACGCGACTTGCCCGCTCGTCACGAAGGTCCACCGCGAGGCCGTGAAGTTCGCGGCCGACGGCTACACCATCGTCTTCATCGGCCATGGCGGCCACGAAGAGGTCGAGGGCACGATGGGCGAGGCTCCCGAGAGCATGGTGCTCGTCGAGACCGAGGCCGACGTCGACACGCTCGACTTCCCCGAGGACGCGAAGCTCGCGTACCTCTCGCAGACGACGCTCGCCGTCACGGAGACGCGCGACATCATCGCTCGGCTGCGTGAGCGCTTCCCGAGCATCGTGGGCCCGCGCACCGACGACATTTGTTACGCGACGACCAACCGCCAGGCGGCGGTCAAGGAGCTCGCTCCGCACTGCGACCTCGTGCTCGTGCTCGGCTCGCAGAACTCCTCGAACTCCAAGCGCCTCGTCGAGGTCGCGAAGGAGAACGGCGCGGCGTCGCACCTGATCGACAACGAGTCGCAGGTCGACGAGGCGTGGCTCGATGGCGTCGCGACCATCGGGATCACGTCGGGCGCTTCGGCTCCCGAGGAGCTGGTCGAGCGGCTCGTCGCCTTCTTGCGTGAGCGCGGCGCGCCGGAGCCCGAAGACTTCGAGGTGCTCCGCGAAGACGTGCGCTTCATGCTCCCCAAGGAGATCCGCAAGGGCATGGCCGCCGTCGCCGAGCGGTAGCCGCGCCGAGGCGCTCCGCACGTGGCCACCACGCTGCTGATCTCGGACCTCCACCTCGGAGGCCGGCTCAAGAACGACATCCTGCGCGCCCCGCGCCCGCGGGCCGTCCTGAAGGAGCGCCTCGCCGAGGTCGACCGGGTCATCCTGCTCGGCGACGTCATGGAGTTCCGCCATTCGCCGCAGCGCGACGCGCTGCGGCAGGGCCTGCCGATCCTGTCCGACCTGGCGACGGCCCTGCGGAAGGGGACCGAGGTCGTGATCGTGCCCGGCAACCACGACTGGTCGCTGCTCGCCGGCTGGAACGCGCACCGCGCGGCGCTCGAAGAGGGGCCGCCGCCGCTCGGTCTCGACGAGGTGATCAGCGCGGTCGAAGCTTCTGAAGCGGCCGCGGCGATCGAGACGGCGATGAAGCGCCCGGTGGAGTTCCGCTACCCGGGCCTCTGGGTCGAGGACGGCGTCTACGCGACGCACGGCCATTACCTCGATGTCCACGCGCTCCTGCCGACCGTCGAGCGCCTCGGCGCGGGCGCGCTGCAGCGCCTGTCCGGCGAGATGGTGCCGCTGGCGGCCCGCCCCGCCGACTACGAGCGGGTGCTGGCGCCTTGGTACGCCTTTATCGGCGCCAGCGTCGAACGGCTCTCCGCGAACTCCTCGACCAAGCGCGCGACGAGCAGCGCGCGGGCCTACGACCGTCTTCGCTCCAAGTCGCCGCGTGCGCAGGCCTTCATGCTCGGCCTCAAAGCCGGCGTCGCCGCGCTGAACGTGACGGGCATCGGGCCGTTGTCGGCCGAACTGTCAGGCCAGGCGATGATCGCCAGCGCGATGCATGCCATCGACGAGGTCGACGCCCGGCTCAACATCGGCGCCGACCACCTGATCTTCGGCCACTGCCACCGGCCCGGCCCGCTGCCGACCGACGACGCCGACGCCTGGCTCACCCGCGTCGGAACGCGGCTCTGGAACACCGGCAACTGGGTCTACGAGCCGCGCTTCCAAACGCCATCGCGGATCGACAGCGCCTACTGGCCGGGCACCGCGATCCTCGCCGACGGCAGCGGCGTGCCGCGGACCGAGCGGATCCTCACCGAGATGCCGTCGACCGACCTGCTGGGCGACCACGGCGACCTCACCTCGCCGGTGCGGCTCGACCCGCCGGATGGCGAGACGCCCGCAGACGGCGAGGACGACCTGCGTGGCGGCGGCGAGCCCGCGACGGGCTTGCCCGAGCCCGAGCGGCTGGGTTAGACGCCTGCGGGCGCGAGGCCCGGCTCGAGCTGGATCGCGTCGCAGACGAGGCCGTCCGACAGGGACAGCTCGGCGAGCGTGCCCTCGCGGTCGAGGCCGTGGTCGACGAGCAGGTAGGTGCCGTCGCCGTCGGCGGTCACCGAATCTGCTCCGAGCGTCGCAGTTCCGCTGCCGCGCAGCTGGAGCCAGATCGCGCCCGCTGCGTAGTCGCCGCGGTAGTCGCCGTCGACGGCCTCGGCAGGCTCGGGGGCGACGTAGGGCGTCTCGTCGACGAGCGCCTCGGGGAGGGCGTCGGGCGCGGGCGGCCGGACGATCAGCCGCGGCTGTTTGGCGGCGGGCACGGCAGCGCCCTGGTCGCAGCTCTCGTCCTCTTCTGGCTCGGTGGCGGGTTCAGCCGCGACAGGTTCCACAGCCGCGTCCGGTTGTGACCGGCGCTCGGCGAGTTCGTTCTCGCCATGTTCGACGAGCGCCAGGAGCAGCCGTTCGCCGTCGGCGAAACCGCCGAGGCCGAAGTGCGCGTCGACGAGCTTCAGCCCCTGATCGAACGTGTACCGCGACGGCACGCCCTTGAGCCCGTAGGCATCGGCGATCAGGAGGTCTTGGTCGACGACCACCGGCATGGTGAGCCCGAACCGGGCGACGGCGCGGGCGACGTCTTCGCCGGTCGTCCCGGCGCCTTCGCCGTCGACGTGCACCGCGATAATCCGCGCGCTCCGCGGGCCATACGCCTCATGCCAGCGCTGCAGCTCGAGCAGCGGCCGGATCGACGCGGCGCGGCGCGAATCCCAGAACGCCACAACCAGCGGGCGGCCAAGCTGCTTGTCGATGCGGAGCTGCTCGGTGTTGACCCAAGGCAGGCCCCGCGGGAACGGGGGCGCGTGGATGGTTTCGGTGGCCGGACGCACCGGCGCAAGCTAGCACCCGGGCACGGCCCGACCGCAGCCCGACCGCGGCCAAGCGGCAATGCGCCTGGAGGGCGAAATACCTCGGCACACCGCAACTTGGGGGACCTACATGGGTTCTTGAAGCACTGTGATAGAAGTCACCAACGCTTAGCGCTGCCGCCCCCGCGTTGCGCGCTAATGCCCTGGGACACCCACGGAGGACCTCGATGAAGAAGATCACCCTGCTCTCTGCTGCCACCGCAGCCGCCTTTGCTCTCGCCCCCGTTGCCGCCAACGCTGCAACGCCCCCCGGCGTGAACCTGGTCGTCAAGCCGACCTCGTCGACGGCCGGCACGAAGAAGAAGCCGAAGACCGTCGGCTTCACCGTCTCGACCGGCGTCACCGGCGACACCGGCGACGCGAAGACGAAGCACACCGTCACGCACGCCAAGATCTGGATGTCGAAGGGCATCAAGCTCAACTACAAGGCGTTCCCGGAGTGCGACATCCCGGACGAGGCCCTCTCGGTCAACGAGGACTGGTGCGCGGCCAACGCTCCGAAGTCGAAGATCGGCTCCGGCAACGCGTCTGCCGACGTCGTTGACGCCGGCTCGCCCGAGGGCACGCTGATCCCGTACATCGGCAGCAACAACCGCCTGCTCGTGCAGACGCAGTTCAACTCGCCGGCCGTGATCGACCAGCCGCTCGTCGGCAAGGTCGCCACCGCCTCCGGCGACTACTCCTACTCGTTCGACTTCACCGTCCAGTCCGTGCTCCAGGAGCCGGTCGTCGGTGGCTTCGTGCAGCTGAAGGAGTTCAACCTCAAGTTCGACAAGAAGACCGCCAAGGTTTCGAGCAAGAAGAAGGTTGGCCTCGTCGACCTCGTGTCCTGCCCGAAGGGTGGCTACAAGTTCAAGGCGGAGTTCACCTTCCGCGACGGCCAGACGGCGACCAAGGAGACGGTCGTCAAGTGCAAGCAGGGCAAGTAGCCCACAGCTCGCATTGAGCCGCCCGAGGCGGCTCATCTGAGAACCTTGCGGGGCGGCCTTCGGG
>JAEYAL010000224.1 GCA_023404805.1 Actinomycetes bacterium
CTCCGGAGCCGACGACTCCGGAGCCGACCACGCCCGGTGGCATCGACTACAGCTACGCGCTCAAGGGCTCGACCACGATCAAGACCGGCACCTGGGGCAAGCTCCCGCTGTCGGGTGGCATCGACGCGACCCTGGACGCCGGTTCGGGTGCGTACGAGGCTGATCTGACGCTGGATCCGACCACGGGCAAGCTCCGTGCGCTCGGCTTCCTGCCGGTGACCGCGAAGGTCGCGTTCGAGCCCCAGGGCAAGACGACCGGCACGTTCAAGGACGACACGCTCACCTCGAGCTCGAAGGTCCAGATCAAGCTGCCGGAGATCAAGCTGTTTGGCTCGATCCCGCTGGCTGGTGGCGCGAACTGCGGCACCAAGGAGCCGTCGCAGATCGACCTCAAGTCCAAGGACGGCAAGTTCAAGGCACTCGAGGGCGGCAAGCTCAGCGGCAAGTACAAGATCGGCGCCCTCACCGGGTGTGGCGGTCTGACCAGCCTCGTCAGCGGCCTGACTGCCGGTGGTGGCAACACCATCGACATCGACCTCACGCCGAAGTCGCAGGGCTAGTCCAGTCAAAACCGGACCGGGGGCGCTAGCCGCCCCTGGACCGCCGCCGCCCGGGTAGTTGGTTCCCAGGCGTGCACCGTGCCCCCGTCGTCCTCCTGGCGTCGGGGGCACGCGCGGTTCGATGGCCGCGCGTTCGCCGGGGTTGGCCGGCGGCCGCCTCTGCGGCGCGGTCCGGCAGTCGCGGCGAACCACGCCGCGTCTCCCTACGGCTCGACGGTCAGCTCGCCGATCTGCGTGCCGCTGCCCTCGAACTCGATCTCGAAGATGCCCGTGAGGTCGGCCGGGAACGAGATCGTCTTCTCGTCGCCAGCGCGCACGTCGTACTTGAGGTCGTAGCCGTGGATATGCACTTCGTCGTCGGTGTCAGACAGCACGCGGAACGTGACGGTGTCGCCCTCGTTGGCCTTGATCTTGGTCACCGAGCCGGCCGTCAGCAGCGGGCCGTCGTCGGCGGGCTTGTCGCCCTCGTCACTGTCGCCGCCACCGTCGATGCTCTCGCCGCCGGAGCTGCCGGAGCCGCCTGAGCTGGAGCTGTCGGAGCCGGAGTCGGTGCTGCCGCCGTCGCCTTTGTCGTCGTCGGTGCCACCGTTGTCGGCCGGGGGCGTCGCCGCGGGCGTCGTCGCCGGCGGGGTCGTCTCGACCACCGCGGGCGTCGACTCGGTCGCGCGCTCGTCGCTGTCGTCGTCCTGCAGCAGCAGAAACGCCAAGAGGAGCGCGATGACCACGAGCGCGCCGGCGATCACGGTCAGCAGCGTGTTGCGGCGCTTGTCGTCGTCGGGGCCGCCGGTGCCGTCGTCCCAGCCGTCGCCACCGCCGCCTCCGCCGCCGGTCGGGGGCAGCGGCGGGTCTGCTGGGCCGCCGGGTCCGCCGGGCAGTGGCTCATGCGGCGTCAGCCCGGGCTGCGTGGGTGCCGGGCCGGGCGGCGCCGGAGCCGTGGGGTGAACGCGGGTCGGATCCTCGCTACTGACCATGCGGGTCAGCCTAATCCGAGTCGCGGACCGGGCGAGCCGGCGGCGTTTGTGCCCGCCCTGTCGCCGTGGTGGCGGGGAAGCCGCCGCTCCGGGTTCACCACCAGCGTTTGGGGGTCATTCCGGAGCCGTGGCCGCCGGGTGAATGCTCGGCGGCGGCACTCGCGTGCCGAGCTGTCGCCTGACTCGCCCGGCGCCGGGGCCGGCGAACGTCGTTGCGGCGCTAGTTGGTGTGCTTGATGGTGATCACGTCACCATCGTTCATCAGGTAGTCGCGGCCTTCGATGCGCAGCGTGCCCTTGTCGCGGGCCTGCGAGTAGCCGCCGGCTTCGATGAGCTGGTCCCAGGAGACGACTTCCGCGCGGACGAAGCCCTTCTGGATGTCGCCGTGGATCTCGCCCGCGGCGTGCCAGACGGTGAGGCCGTCCTTGAGGTGCCACGACTGGCCGCGGACGCCGGAGCCCACCGTGAAGAAGGTGATGAGGTTGAGCAGCGAGAACGCGCCCTTCACGACGCGCTGCAGGCCCGATTCGGCGACGCCCAGGTCGGCGCGCATCATCGCGGCCTCCTCGTCGTCGAGCTCCGACAGCTCGGCTTCGATGCGGGACGAGATCGCGACGACCTCGGCGCCGATGCTCTCGGCGTGGGTGCGGACGACCTCGGGGATCTCGTCGGAGCCCTCGTCCACGTTCGCCACGAACAGGACCGGCTTGGCGGTGAGCGGCTGCACCGTCTGGCCCTTGTCGACCTCGTCGGGCATCGGCGTGAAGCGGGCGGGCTTGCCGGCGTTGTAGCCCTCGATCAGCTCCTCGAGCCAGGCCTTCTCGGCGACGGCGGCCTTGTCGCCGCCGCGCGCGGCGCGGATCACGCGCTCCAGGCGCTTCTCGGCCTGTTCGAGGTCGGAGTAGATGAGCTCCGTCTCGATCGTCTCGATGTCGCGGGCGGGGTCGACGCTGCCTTCGCTGTGGATCACGTTGTCGTCGCCGTGGCAGCGGACGACGTGCATGATCGCGTCGGTCTCGCGGATGTTGCTCAGGAACTGGTTGCCGAGGCCCTCGCCCTTGTGCGCGCCCGCGACGAGGCCCGCGATGTCGTGGAACGCGATCGTGTCGGCCACCTTCTCGCTGGCGCCCAGCAGCTCCACCAGCGCGTCGAGGCGCTCGTCCTCGACCGGCACGATGGCGATGTTCGGCTCGATGGTCGTGAACGGGTAGTTCGCGGCCTCGGCCCCCGCCTTCGTGAGGGCGTTGAACAGCGAGGACTTGCCCGCGTTCGGCATTCCGACGATCCCGATCTTCATCGCCGGGGATCGTACGCGGGCGGGCGCCGCTCCGGCCGCCCGCTCGACATCCATAACGATTATCGATATAACGAATAACGTGATGGGAATGCCCTTCTATCTGGACTTGATCCTTTTGATCTTCGTCTTGACGCCGGTGGTCGCCGCCATCGCGCTCGTCCGCTCTCGGCGGCGGGCGTCCCGTGAGGGCGCGCCGAGCACAATGTGGGCTTCGGCCGGGCTCGTAGTGATTCGTGGAGCCGCGCTGCTCGCTGTGATCGGTCTGCTGTTCGTGGTGGTCGCGCCGGGTGACAGCAGCAGCCAAGTCATCAGCGACGGCCAGATCGAGCTCGAGTCGGGCTGGTACGACGAGGAGGCCGACGCCCTTCAAGACGGTCGGCGGCTGACGATCGCCGTGCTCAGCGAGTACATGCCGCTCGAGCTTTGTCCGAGTCGATCCGAAGCGATGGAGAGCCGGCCCGGGGTGAGCCAAGCGGTGGAAGCCCGCTGTTGGGCTCGCCGGAATCTCGACGCGAACTACGACGGCGTCGACGTGGGTGAGTGGACGATGGTCAAACACGTCGAGGACCCACCAGCGTCGGTCACGTGGACGTTGGCGTTGCTCGAGCTGGTCGCGTTGCTCGGCGTTGGTCTGGTCCTGCTTTCGCTCGACCGGATCCTGGTCCGCACTGCGCGCCGCCAGCCGTTCGCCTCGGACAATGTGCGCTGGTTGCGCCTCCTCGCGGTCGGCGTCGGAGTCGCCGGCATCGTGCATCCGGCGCTGGAGCGGCGCTACACCAACGAGCTCGTTCTGGAGTACCTCGGGCAGGCGGGCAAGCAGGCGATTGCGTTCGACGAGTGGTGGGCGGTCGGCTACACGCCGTGGATCGCGGTGCTCTTGGTCCTGATCCTCGCGGAGGTCTGGCGGTTCGGGATACGCCTGCAAGAGGACGTGGAGGCGACGGTCTAATGCGCGAGCTGTTCATCGTCATCGCGGCGATCCTGGTCGTCGGTGGTGTGGTTGCGACGATCATCGACTTCCGCTCGACGGCTCCAGCCGACGTCGAGCGGAGAGAGCGGTTCTGGGTCCGGCTGGCTCTTCTGGTCGTGCGCGTCGCCCAGGGCGCACTGGCGCTGCTCGCGATCGCGCTTGTGCTGCTGAACGCCAGCGGGCAGCACGTGAACCTCCAGCTCGCAGAGTCGGTCGGCATCGACGGCAACGGTGTGGTGGTGGTGCTTGGCGAACCCGGCTACATGAAGGGCATCTGCTCTGGCGAGCACGGGCCGTCAGGTGCGTTCACCACGGGTGACCTCTGTCCCGACGACGCCAAGGTCAGACAAGCGTTTGGCAGAACCGCGGTCGTCGACCATGTGGTCGTCCGAAAGACCGATCGCACGGCGGATCGCAACGTGTGGCTCCTCGAATGCCTGGCGCTCGTTGGGCTCGCTGCGTTCGCCGTCATCCTCGGGTCGCTCGGGCGGGTGCTCAAACGCGCTGCGGCCGGCCGCCCCTTCGCTCGCGAGAGCGTGCGGTCGCTCCGCGTGATCGCTGCGGCCGTCGTCGTGGGCGGCACGATCGTGCCATGGCTCGGCGGGAAGGTCACGCAATCCGCCGTGGAGGTCCAGCTCGGACCTGAGTCCGTGCCGCTCGACGCGTTGGGGCTGACGCTGTGGCCGTGCCTTATGGCGCTGCTGCTCCTCGCCCTCGCCGAGGTCTGGCGGTTCGGGATAGGCCTGCAAGAGGATGCCGAGGCGACCGTCTGATGGTGGGCCGCCGCAAGGGCGCCGGGGCGGACCCGCCTGCCGACGAGCCGGATCACCGCGTGGTGGTCC
>JAEYAL010000234.1 GCA_023404805.1 Actinomycetes bacterium
GCGCAGGCCCTGCTCGTGGTCGCCGATGCGGCCGGTGATGGTCGCCCGCACCACCGGGTGGGCGAACGCGAGGCGGTCGCCGCGCGCGAGGATGCCCGCGCGGACGAGGGCGTCAGCGCCGGCCGCGGCTTCTGAGGTCTCCAGCTCGGCCAGCTCGGCGACGGCCAGCAGCGTGGCGTCGTCGCCCAAGATCGCGAGCGCCTCCGCGGTGGCCGTGGCGGCGGGCGGCAGCTCCGAGAGCCGCCGGTCGACCGAGCGGGCGACCGGTTCAGGGCCGAGGTCGGCGACGGCCTGCTCGGCCTGCTGCTCCAGGCCGCGGTCGCGCAGCTCCGACAACACCGCGTACACGTAGAGCGGGTTGCCACCCGTCGCTTCGTGGCAGGCGGCGGCGAGCCCCGCGGTCTCGGCCGTCTCGCTCAGGAGGTCGGCCATCTGGGCGACGCCCTCGCGCGAGAGCGGCTCGAGCCGCATGGTCTCGCCGGGGTGCACCAGGCTGGCCGCACCCGGCGCGGGCGGGCGCTTGCCGATCACCAGCAGGACCGGCATCTCGGTCACGCGGCGCGCGAGGTATTCGAGGAGCGTGATCGACGGCTCATCGGCCCAATGCGCGTCGTCGACGACCAGCATGAGGGGCGTGCGCTCGGCCAGGGTCGCGAGCAGCCAGTGCGTGCCATAGAGGATCGACTGGGTTTCGGCCGCTCCGGCGCCGCCGGGGTTCTCGTGCGTGAGGTCGAGCAGCGGCAGGGCCAGCGAGGCGGCGCCGTCGAGCAGCTCGGCGCGCTCGTCTTCGGAGGCGCCGCGCCACGCCGGTGTGAGGAGCTGGCGCGCGACGCCAAACGCGTGCTCGCGCTCGAGGTCGGCGCCCGTCGCGGTCAGCGTGCGGAGGCCCAGCTCGGCCGCGTGCTTCTGCAGTTCGTGGAGCAGGGCGGTCTTGCCGATCCCGGCGCCCCCTTCGACGACCACGCAGCTGCCAGCGCCGCCGGCGGCCTGACGGGCCAGCGTAGAGAGACGTTCGAGGGGAGCTTCGCGCTCGACGAGCACTGGTCAAATCTATCGGCGCGAGCGGGGCCGGGACTACGCATGACCCCCGATACCCTGCGTTTCGTCCCCCGGTCGTGGGTCAGTGGCGCGCGATCTCCGTGAGAACACGGGGCGGGCTTCCGTGCACTCACCGATGCAAGCGGCGCTGCGCCAGCGCAGAGTGCACCGCGATGACCGAGGTCATGAGCGCTCCCGAGCCGGGGCGGCTAGACGCCGCTCGCACCGCAGGCTCCCACCCAGCCGCGGTGACTCCCTACCTGGACGCCGTCCGCGCCTATGCGGCCGGCGGGCCTGCGCGCCTCACGGTGCCTGGGCACAAGGGGGGAGTGGCCGCACCGGTCCAGCTCCTGCGGGGGCTCGGCGGCGACGCAGCGACCTTGGACATCCCGCAGCTGATCGAGGGCGTCGACCGGGAGACCGGCCGGCTCAGCCCGTTTGATGATGCGGAGCGCCGCGCCGCCTGCGCCTGGGGAGCCTCACGGACGTGGTTCCTGACGGGCGGCGCGACGCAGGGGAACCTCGCTGCCTGCCTCGCGGTCGCCTCGGGACGGCGCCGCGTGGCAGTGCAGCGCTCCTCGCACTCGAGCACCTTCAACGGGGTCGCGCTCGCAGGGCTCCACCCGGCCACGGTCCGGCCGGTGGTCGACTCCGCGCTTGGCATCGCCCATGGCGTCACGCCAGCGGCGCTCGATGCCGCCCTGCGCGCGCAGCCGGGGACCCACGCCGTGTTCGTCGTCTCGCCGACCTACTTCGGCGCCTGCGCCGATCTCGAGGGATTGGCGGCGGTCGCGCACCGGCACGGCGCGGTGCTGGTGGTCGACGAGGCGTGGGGCGCCCACCTGCGCTTCTCGCCGAAGCTGCCAGCCGACGCGCTGTCCAGCGGCGCGGACCTCGTGGTCTCGAGCACGCACAAGCACCTCGGCAGTCTCAGCGGATCCGCCATGCTGCACCTCGCGCCCGGCGCTCCGGCGTGGCTGTCGGAGGACCGCGTCAGCCGCGCGCTCGGGATGGTGACGAGCACCAGTCCGAGCAGCCTGCTGATGGCCTCGCTCGATGCGGCCCGCGCGCGGGCAGAGGTCGAAGGGCCGCCGCTCTTGGCGATGGCGGCACGCGAACTGGCGGAGGTCCGCGGGCTGATCGCCTCGATCCCCGGGTTCGCCGTGCTCGGCGAAGAGCAGGTGGGGCGCCCGGGGTTTGCGGGCCTGGATCCGCTGCGGCTCACGATCGACGTGCGCGGCACGGGCCGCTCCGGCTACGCGATCGCCGCAGCGCTGCGGGAGCAGGCCGGAGTCGAGCTGGAACTCGCGCAAGAGCGTGTCGTCGTCGCGGTGTTCGGGCTCGGTGAATCGCCGCAGCTGGCCGCTGAGCCGCTCGTCGACGGGCTGATGCGGCTGAGCGCGGGCTGGCGGCGGGGCCGCGTGATCGCCGCGCCGCGGGAATGGGAGGAGCCGCCCCGGGCGGGTGCGCGCCAGCCCGCGGAGCCGTTCGGAGG
>JAEYAL010000056.1 GCA_023404805.1 Actinomycetes bacterium
GGCGGTGGTCACAGCCTCGGCGGGAGCCTCGACGGCGCGCGGGCGCAGGATGCCGCACGCCGACACCGTCGGCCGCAGGCCCAGCCCGAGCGCCGCGTACCGGCGCATCGCCTTCGGGTCGGCCGACGACATGATCACGCGGTTGCGGCCCGGCGCACGCGCAGGGAAGCGGCTGAGCAGCTCGCGGCCGACGCCGCGCGCCTGCCAGGCCTCATCGACGATCGCGAGCGACAGCACCACCAGCGGGCCGCGCTCGATCACGATCGTCGCGCCGATGAGCTCGTCGCCGGCCAGCGCGAGCATCGACGCCGGATGGGCGCCCTGCAGGATGTGCCCGATCCGGTGCTCGGCGGCGCGGGTATCACGGTCCGGCCCCTCGCCGAAGACCGCTCGGGCGAGCGCGCCGATGGCCGGGGCGTCGGTGGGCCTGGCGGGTCGCAGCTCAAAGCCGCCCAAGGTTCTGTACCCTCCATGGGCCATGGCCGTACCCAAGCAGAAACAGTCCCATAGCCGCTCGACCAAGCGTCGCTCGCAGCACAAGGCTGCCAACCCGGGCACCCAGAGCTGCCCGAGCTGCGGCGAGGCCCGCCTCCCGCACCGCGTCTGCTCGAACTGCGGCAGCTACCGCGGCAAGACGGTCGTCGCCACCGGCAACTAGCCGTGCCGGAGCAGGTCACGGTCGCGGTTGACGCGACCGGGGCCGACCTCGGACCGGCCGAGGTCGCGCGCGGCGCCGCTCGCGCCGCATCCACGGGGATCAACGTGATCCTCTTCGGCCCCGCCGCCGAGCTGCATGACGCGCTCGCTGAGCAGCCGACGACCAACGTCGAAGTCGTCGACGCCCCGGTGTCGATCGCGAAGGCCGCCGATCCGGCGCGCGCGGTGCGCCAGCATCCGCATGCCTCGATCGTGCAGGCCGTCCGCTCCGTGGCCGAAGGCCGCGCGCACGCGTTCGTCGCTGGCGGCGCCACCGGCGCAGCCTTGGCCGCTGGTATGGGCGAACTGGGCCGCGCCGAAGGCGTCCGCCGGCCCGCGATCGCCGCGCAGATCCCGCTGCCGGGAGCCGAAGTGACCCTGCTCGACGTCGGCGCCAACGCCACCGTGCGCCCCGAGCACCTCGAGCAGTTCGCGTTCATGGGCCGGGCGTTTTCAAAGGCCGTCGTCGGCGTCGACCACCCGCGCGTGGCGCTGCTGTCCAACGGCGAGGAGTCTTCGCGCGGCACCGACCTGGTCCGCGAGGTCCACGCGCGACTTTCCAAACACGACGGCCTGGGCTTCATCGGGAGCATCGACGGCTCATCGATCCCGACGGGCACCGCCGACGTCATCGTGACCGACGGCTTCACCGGCAACATCGCGCTCAAGGCGATGGAGGGCGTCAGCACCGAGCTGTTCCACCTGATCAAGCGCACGATGCTCGCCAGCAACCGCGGCAAGGTCGGCGGCCTCATGCTGCGCGGGCCGCTGCGTGGCCTGCGCGACACGCTCGACCCTGAGCTGCAGGGCGGCGCCTACCTGCTGGGGCTCGGCGCGCTCGGCGTGATCACCCACGGCCGCTTCACCCAGCTGGGCTTCGAGCATGCCGTGCTGCGGGCTGGCCGCGCCGTCCAGGAGGACCTGCTCGGGCAGACCCGCGAGTCGCTTGAGCAGGCCGGCGCGCTGCGCCCCCGCCGCAAGCGGTCCGCGGAGGCGGATACCGTGGTGAGCCATGACGCGTGATGACGTACTCACTCTGGTGCGGGAACACCTCGCCGACGAGCTCGACATCGACGAGGAGACCATCCTCGAGGAGTCGCGGTTCAAAGAGGACCTGAGCGCCGACTCGCTCGACCTCTACACGCTCACGCAGGAGCTCGAGGACACCTACGGGGTGAAGATCCCCGAGGAAGACGCCGTCGAGCTCACCACGGTCGGCCTCGCCGTCGACTACGTCGCCGCACGCGCGGGCGCAGTGCCGCTCGCGGACCGCTGAGCGAGCTCCGCACCCTCCTCGACAGCCTGCCCGCGGATCTCCGCCGGCAGGTGTTCACCCATGCCTCCTGGTCGGCGCGGCGCTCCGACAGCTACGCCCGGCTGGCGTTTCTCGGCGACGCGGTCCTCGAGCTGGCCGTGACCGCGCACCTCTACCCGCGTCTCGAAGCCGAGCGCTACGGCGAGGGCCGCCTCTCGAAGATCCGCGCGCAGACGGTCTGCGCCGCCGCCTGCCGCGCGGTCGCGATCCGCCTGGACGTGCCCGAGGAGCTCCGCGCGGCCGCGCCGCCCGAGGCTGGTCCGGCCGAACAGGTCTTCACCGAGCGGGTCCTCTCGTCGATCACCGAGGCGATCATCGGCGCCTGCTTCACGCAGTACGGCTACGAGCGGGTCGCGGCCGCGGTGATCGAGGCGTTCACGCCCGAGCTCGAAGAGGCGCTCACGCACCCGGTCGACCACAAATCTGCGCTGCAGGAGCGTCTGGCTCAGAGCCAGCGCCTCGTGGAGTACGCGCTGCTCGGCCAGGAGGGCCCCGAGCACGAGCCGACGTTCCGGGTCGCCGCCCGCATCGGCGGCAAGACCGCTGCGACGGGCACCGGCCGCACCAAGAAGGCCGCCGAGCAGGACGCCGCGCTCGCGGCGCTCGCTGCCCTGGAGGCCGAGGTCGAGGCGGCCACCACCGTCGCGACCGACTAGTCCGCGGGCTGCCATGCACGTCCGCGAGATGACACTCAAGGGGTTCAAATCGTTCCCCGACCGCACCCGCCTGGAGTTCGGCCCGGGTGTCTCCGTCATCGTCGGCCCGAACGGGTCCGGCAAGTCGAACGTGACCGACGCGATCCTCTGGGTGCTCGGCGAGCAGTCGCCGGCCGCCGTCCGCGGGCGCTCGATGCAGGACGTGATCTTCGCGGGCGGCCACGGCGTGCAGGCCCGCAGCAGCGCCGAGGTCGAACTGGTCCTCGACAACAGCGACGGCGGCGTCCCGGTCCCGTTCTCCGAGATCTCCGTCTCGCGCCGCATCACCCGCGACGGCGAAGGCGAGTACCGCCTCAACGGCGCCAAGTGCCGCCTGTCGGACGTGATGGAGCTGCTGTCCGACACCGGCCTCGGCAAGGAGATGCACTCGGTCATCTCGCAGGGGCGCGTCGAGGCGATCGTCACGTCCAAGCCGAAGGACCGCCGCCTGCTGCTCGAGGAGGCCGCTGGCCTCGGCAAGCACCGCCGCCGCCGGCGCGCGGCCCAGCGCAAGCTTGAACGGGCGCAGCAGAACCTCGACCGCGTCATCGACATCGAGCAGCAGGCCCGCAAGCGCCTGGGCCCGCTGCGCCGCCAGGCCGAAGCCGCCGAGCTGCGCGGGCGGCTCGAGCGCCAGCTGGCCGAGGCCCGCTGGGAGCTGCTCGGCGAAGACGTCCGCCTGCGGACCGCCGAAGAGGAGCAGGCGACGGAGGCGGTCGCGCAGCTGCGTGCCGCTCGCGCAGAGCTCGACGAGAAGCTGCGCGAGGTCGCGGTCAAGCGCGGCGCCGCCGAGGCTGAGCTGCAGCAGCGC
>JAEYAL010000078.1 GCA_023404805.1 Actinomycetes bacterium
GCGCCGCCACGGCCGCGCTGAGCTGCGCCGCGAACTCGGCGGGCGCCGGACGCCCATCGGGCTCGACCGCCATTCCGCGCGCGATCACCGCCGACAGGCCGGCCGCCGCGTGGCCGGAGGCGTCGGCGAGCGTCGGCGGCGCCGCCGCCGTCTTGAACATCACGTACTCGCTCGGCGGTCGGTCGTGGAACGGCGGCGCCCCCGTGAGCGCCCACACGGCCACCGACGCCAGCGAGTACACGTCGGAGGCCGCCGTCGCAGGACGGCCGAGGATCGTCTCGGGCGCGGTGTAGCGCAGCGAGTCCAGCACCTCGGCCCGCGTCAGCAGGCCGGTGCGGCCGCTCGTGCGCGTGACGCCGAAGTCGCGCAGCATCGCGTTGCCCCAGCGCGAGATCGACACGCACTCGGGCCGCAGGTCGCGGTGGAGCACCCCGCCGGCGTGCGCATGCGCCAGCGCATCGGCCAGCTCGGCGATCGAGCGCGCGGCCTCCTCCGGCGTGATCACCCCGGCGGCGCCGCGCTCGGCGAGCGTGTCGCCGCTGGGCAGCGCCGAGGCGACGTAGAGGCCGCCGGCGTGCTGGCCGGCCGCGAACACCGCCGCGATGCCGGGATGCTCGAGCCGCGCGACCGCCGACGCGTCCCTGCGCGACACGCTGATCGCCTCGCCTTCCTCCGCAAACGCAGCAGGACGGAAGAACTTGAGCACCACCTCACGTTCGAGGGTGGTGGAGGTGGCGCGATAGGTGGTGGAGGTACCACCTTCGGCGAGCACCTCGAGGATCTCGAAGTCATCGATGCGGTCGCCGGCGGCAAGACGGATGGCGTCAGGGAAGGTCACGAAGTCCTTGCATCTTGACCGGAGTTGGCCCTCCAAGGCGAGCCGGTCGAACCGTTCAGCGTGAATTGAAATGCTGATGGCGGGATTCTGTGATGGTTTGGCGGTCGTCGGGTTGTCATACGCGGCAGCAGGCGGGTAGGGTCGGAGCGCTTCCCACTCTCCTAACCACGAGGTAAAACATGTCAGGTCGCATTGGCGGCACCATCGAGCAGATGCAGACGATGGGCACCAAGTTCAACAGCGAGGCTGCTGAGCTCGACAGCCTGGTGTCGCGCGTTACGGCGCAGCTGGCCAGCACCGACTGGGAAGGCGGCGCCGCCCAGCGCTTCCGCGACCAGTGGAACGGCGAGTTCAAGGCGACCTTCGTTGCCGTCTCCAACGGCCTCCGCGAGTGCTCCGCCGAGCTCAACAACCGCGCGAGCGCCCTCACGCAGGCCGGCGGCTGAGTCTTCTGGCTGGCCGAGGTGCGGAGCCGCAGGGTTCCGCACCTGGGCCGCTTGCGCCGCCCGCCGCCGCGAGCCGTCAGACCTGCGCCACCTGCGCCAGGTCGACCCGCCCGTCGATCACGACGTAGCCCCGGCCGGGCGGGAACACCGCGTTGCTGCGCCGCGGCAACCGCACCCCGAGCAGCTCCCCGTCCAAGTCCAGGTTCGGGTCGAGCAGCAGGCCACGGCCGTCCTTCCGCAGCTCGCGGATCCACGCCGCGTAGTGGCGGGCCTGCCCGGTCTCCAGCGACGCGACGATCCGCACATGGGCGTCGCGCCCGCGCTTGATGATCATCTCCAGCGAACTGGCGACGTGCGACTCCGACAGCTCGCCGGCGTCGTCGAGGACGAGCAGGACCGGGTCGGCGTCAGGGTTGCCGGCCTCCATCAGGATCGCGTCGAGGAGCTCGGTGATCTTGGCCTCGCACTCCTCCACGCCACGCGAGACGGTGTCCCAGTCGCCCTTGTCGAGCAGCGACGAGCGCCGGGGCGCGAGCAGGTGCGTGGTGAGGTTCGGCGTCGAGCGGCGCAGGCCGGTCGCGAGGGTGTGCAGCGCCGTCGAGCGGCCGCTGCGGTAGGGGCCGATCACGACGAAGTGCGAATCCTCGACCGAGGCGTTCACGGTCGCGAGGTCGAGATCGTCGAGCGCGAACGCGGCGGTGAGGCGCTCGCGAGACTCCGTGAGCTCGGCGGCGGGGACGGACTCCGGCAGCGGCTGGATCGCGAGCGCGCGGTGCGGGGTCGCCGCGGCGAGTTTGGCCCCGAGCGCCTCGATCGCTTCGGTCTCTTGCGCCGGATCTGACGCGCCGGTCAGCGTGGCGACCTGCACGGCGAGGCCGTCGGCCAGGAAGCCCCGGCCAGGCGGCAGCACAGCCGCAGCGGCGGCCTTGCCGAGCCCGAGCATCTGGTACTCGTCCTCGCCCATCCGCAAGATCAGGCGCGCCGAGACGAGCGATGCGACCGGCGTCGGGATCGCGGCGCGCCGGTCGGCGGTGAGCACGAGGTGCACGCCTGCGGCTCGGCCGTCGGCCACGAGCCGCGGCACGGCGTCGACGAGCGCGCCGAGGTCGACCCGCTCGTAGGCCTCCGTGAAGCCGCCGTAGGAGTCGAGCAGCACCACGTAGCGCGGCAGCGGCTGGGCAGGGTGGCGCAGGTTGTAGGCGTCGAGGTCGGCGACGCGCTCGTGGGCGAACAGGCGCGCGCGCTCGTCGATCGTGCGGCGCAGCAGCTTCACGAGCCGCGTCACGCGTTCCTCGTCGTCGCCCGCGATCACGGAACCGCAGTGCGGCAGCGCCTCCAGCGGGCGCAGCCCGAGGCCCGCGAAGTCGAGGCCGAACACCTGCAGCTCGCTCGGGTCGTACCGCTCAGCCAGCGCCACGGCGAGCGTCCGCAGCGCGGTGGTCTTGCCCGAGCCGCCAGCGCCGAAGATCAGCAGGCTGCCCTGCGACGCGAGGTCGACGGTCATGGGCAGCTGGCTCTGGTGGACCGGCTGGTCGACGAGGCCCATCGCGGCGCCGTCGACCTGCACGGTGACGCGCTCCTCCAGTTCGCTGAGCGCGATGGCAGGCGGCAGCGACGGCAGCCACGGGCTCGCCGGCGGCGTGATGCCGAGCGACTCGGTCGCCTCGCCGACCGCCGTCACGAGCAGTTCCAGATCGGTGACTTCGAAGACGGGCGTGCCGCCGCGCGTCGTGACCTTCGGGGCCGGCGCGAGGTCGCTCACGTCGATCCGCTGGGCGGCCGCCGCAGCGCCGGTGAGCCCGCCGACGTAGCCAGCCTGGAACAGCTCGAGCTCGGTCGGGCCCTTGCGGGCCAGCGCGCGGCCCGGCACCGACCGCGGCAGGCGGGCCGCGTCGGGAGCGCCGATCACGTCGTCGCTCTCGGAGACGCCGGCGACGCGCAGCGCCAGGCGCAGGCTGGTGTTCGCGCGGATGTTGTCGGTGACGGCGTTGCCCGGCCGCTGGGTCGCGAGGACGAGGTGGACGCCCAGCGAGCGGCCGCGCTGGGCCACGTCGACGACGCCGTCGACGAACTCGGGCACCTCCTTGGCAAGCGTCGCGAACTCGTCGATCACGATCACGAGGCTCGGCGGCGCGACCTTCGGAAAGCGGCGCTCCAGCTCGATCAGGTCGCGCACGCCATGGTCGGCGAGCAGGTGCTCGCGGGCCTTCAGCTCGGCGTTGAGCGAGATCAGCGCGCGCTGGACCTGCTGCGCGTCGAGGTCGGTGACCATGCCGACGCAGTGCGGGAGGTCCTTGCAGTCCTTGAAGGCGGCGCCGCCCTTGTAGTCGACGAGCAGGAACGAGATCCGGTCCGGCGGGTGCGAGGCGGCCAGCGCCGCGATGAGCGTCTGCAGCAGCTCCGACTTGCCGGCGCCGGTGGTGCCCGCCACCAGCGCGTGCGGGCCGTCTGCGCGCAGGTCGATCGTGAACGGGCCGTCCGCGCCCGAGCCGATCAGCGCGTCGAGCGCATCGCCCGTGCGCGTGTTCCAGCGCGAGGCCACGCGGTCGCCCGTCGGCTCCGCGAGATCGAGGAGGTCGACGAGCGGCACCGACCGCGGGACGGACTGCGCAGCGCCCCCAGCCGTGGTGTCTTCGACCGGGGCCAGCGACCGCGCGACGGCGGACGCGATCGGCTGGGAGACGGCGTCGATCGAGGCGCCGGCGACGCGCCGGCCGGTGCCGGTCCAGGTCACGTCGCCGACCGCGCGCTCACGGCTCGTCTCGATGATCGCGCCCACGCCACCGGGCAGGTAGCGCGCTTCGCGGGCGAGCCAGACCGCCGTGATGTCGATCTCGCCGCAGTCCTCCAGCAGCGCGTCGACGACGGTCGCCTCGGGCGCGACGTCCTCATCGACGAGCAGCACGATCGCCGTGCGCCGCCGAGCCCGGCCGCGCTGCTCGGGTTCGTCGCGGCGTTCGGCGGCGATCGTCGCGATCTTGCGGAGCAGCAGCCGCGACTCCTGCTCGCCGACCGCGATGTGGTCGCCCTCGAGCGGCGACGCGGGATGGCCGGTGTGCGGCAGCCACGAGAGCCACGACCAATCGCGCGCGCGGTCGTGCGAGAGCGCCGCGACGATCACGACGTCGCGCGGGCTCTGCAGCGTGGCGTGCTGCAGGACGATCCAGCGGGCAAGACCGTCGGCGGACGCGGCGTCGCCGACGACGCCGATCGCGCCGACGTCGGTCGATCGCACGAGCACCGGCACGACAGGCGTGTCCTTGAACGACGCGACCCGCTTCTCGATCGGCTCGCGCAGGGCCGGGTCGCCGCCGTCGGCGAAGGCGATCTGCACGATCGACGGCTGGTCGGCCACGCCGAGGCGCACGTCGAGGAAGTCGCGGTCAGCAGGGCGGCGCTCCCACAGCGTTGGGAGATGCTCGACCGCCCGGGAGACGAGATCGGCGGCGTGGGGCGCGGCGGCGCGGCGCTCGCCCTGCTCCTGCTCGCGCGCGTGCTCGAGCTGGCGCAGGAACTCGGCGGACGACGCCTTGAACGTGGCGACCTGCTCGTCGTGCTCCTTCTTGCCAGAGCGCTTCTGGCCCATCGACGAGCCGATCATCATGATCGGGCTGAAGGCGCCCATCAGCAGCATCATCGGCGACTTCGTGACGAGGTAGATCACGACGCCCATCAGCAGCGGCACGAGCGCGACGAAGAACGGGATGCTGATCGCGCGGATCGGCTGCGGCGGCGCGTCGAGCCGCACGACCGGCGGCTCGTAGCCGCGCGACACGCGCGGCGGCCGGTTGAAGCTGATGCGGGGTCCGCGGCCGGCGGCGTAGTCGCGGCGGAGGCCGTCGGCAGCGGCCAGCGCGAACGTCGACCGGCCCGCCTCGACGGCCTGCGACGGCG
>JAEYAL010000083.1 GCA_023404805.1 Actinomycetes bacterium
GGGGGCCGCGCGCGGGGGGGCGCCGGCCCTCCTCGAGCATGCGGAAGGTCTTGCCGACGCCTGGCGCGGCGCCGAGGTAGATGCGGAGCGTGCCGCGAGCCATCGCTCTCGTTCTACTCGCTTGGCAGAAGCGCCAGCGGCGTCCGGTCCGCGGACTTCATGGCTTGAGACGCTCAAGCGCGAGATTGAGGTCGACCACGTTCACGCGCTCCTCGCCGAGGAGGCCGAGCGTGCGGCCTTTGACGTGCTCGTCGACGATCCGCGCGACCTGCGCCGGAGCGAGCCCGCGCGCCCGGGCGACGCGGGAGGCCTGCAGCCGCGCGTTGGCCGGGCTGATCTCTGGGTCCAGGCCGCTGGCGCTCGCGGTGAGCGCGTCGGCTGGGACCTGCGCGAGCGGGATGCCGTTCAGCGCCGCGTACGCTGCCCGGCGCTCCTCGATGGTCGCGGCGAGCTCCTCGGAGTTCGGGCCCAGGTTGCTTGCGCCCGACGAGAGCGTGTCGTAGCCGTCTGCGCCGGCGGAGGACGGCCGCGGCTGGAACCAGGCCGGCCCGTCGAACGGCTGCGCGACGAGCTGCGAGCCTGCGACACGGCCCGCGAGCTCGATCCGAGAGCCGTTCGCGTTGCCCGGCGCCGCGAGCTGGCCGGCGGCGGTGATCGCGAGCGGGTAGAGCACGCCGAGCAGCACGGTGAGCGCGAGCAGCAGGCGCAGCGCGGCGCCGGACTGGCGCAGCGTGGTGGTGAGGGGTGTGGCAGACATCGTCGGGTCTCCTTACGCGACGCCGGGGATGAGCTGGACGACGAGGTCGATCAGCTTGATGCCGATGAACGGCGCGACGAGGCCGCCGAGTCCGTAGATCGCGAGGTTGCGGCGCAGAAGCTGCGATGCCGACGCGGGCGTGTAGCGCACGCCGCGCAAGGCCAGCGGGATCAGCGCGACGATGACCAGCGCGTTGAACACGACGGCCGAGAGGATCGCCGACTCCGGGCTGGCGAGGCCCATGATGTTGAGCTGCCCGAGGCCGGGGAGGACGGCCGCGAACATCGCCGGGAGGATCGCGAAGTACTTCGCGACATCGTTGGCGACCGAGAAGGTCGTCAGCGCTCCGCGCGTGATCAGCAGCTGCTTGCCGATCTCCACGATCTCGATGAGCTTCGTCGGGTCGGAGTCGAGGTCGACCATGTTGCCGGCGTCCTTCGCGGCGCTCGTGCCCGAGTTCATCGCCACACCGACGTCGGCCTGCGCGAGCGCGGGCGCGTCGTTGGTGCCGTCGCCCGTCATCGCGACGAGCTTGCCGCCCTCCTGCTCCTTGCGGATCAGGGCCATCTTGTCTTCGGGCTTGGCTTCGGCGAGGAAGTCGTCGACGCCGGCCTCGTCGGCGATCGCCTTGGCGGTGAGCGGGTTGTCGCCGGTGATCATCACCGTCTTGATCCCCATCTCGCGCAGCGCCTGAAACCGCTCGCGCATACCCTCCTTCACCACGTCCTTGAGGTGGACGACGCCCAGCGCGCGGGCCGTCGCAGGCGCGGTCGAGCCGGGCGGTGCGTCGTGGACTTCGGCGACGACGAGCGGGGTGCCGCCGCGCCTCGCCACGTCTTGCGACGCCTCGCGGACGGGCTGCGGCAGCTCCGCGCCGTGGTCGGCCAGCCACCGCGCGACCGCGTCGACCGCGCCCTTGCGGACCTCGCGGCCGTCCTGGTCCAGCCCGCTCATCCGGGTCTCGGCCGAGAACGGCACGAAGGTCGCCGCGGCCAGTTCGTCGCCGTCGAGCGAGAACCCGTCCCGAGCGCCGAGCTGCGCTTCGGCGAGCGTGACGATCGAACGGCCCTCGGGCGTCTCATCGGCGAGGCTCGAGAGCCGCGCGACGAGCGCCACCTCGGCCGGCTCGACGCCGGGCGCGGGGAGGAACTCCGAGGCCCGCCGGTTGCCGTAGGTGATGGTGCCCGTCTTGTCGAGCAGCAGTGTCGACACGTCGCCGGCCGCCTCGACGGCGCGCCCGCTCATCGCGAGGACGTTGCGCTGCACGAGCCGGTCCATCCCGGCGATGCCGATGGCGGAGAGCAGTGCGCCGATGGTGGTCGGGATCAGGCAGACGAGCAACGCGATCAGGACGATCACCGGCTGCGGCGCGCCGGAGTACGCGGAGAGCGGCTGGAGCGTCACGACCGCGAGCAGGAACACGATCGTGAGCGAGGAGAGCAGGATGCTCAGCGCGATCTCGTTCGGGGTCTTCTGGCGGGCGGCGCCTTCGACGAGCGCGATCATGCGGTCGATGAAGGTCTCGCCGGGGCGCGCGGTGATGCGCACGACGATCCGGTCCGAGAGCACGCGCGTGCCGCCGGTGACGGCGCTGCGGTCGCCGCCGGACTCGCGGATCACGGGCGCCGACTCGCCCGTCACCGCCGACTCGTCGACCGATGCGACGCCCTCCACGACGTCGCCGTCGCTCGGGATCACGTCACCGGCTTCGACGACGACGTGGTCGCCGACCTGCAGCTCGGACGCCGGCACGAGCTCCTCCACACCGCCGCGCAGGCGGCGCCCCTCAGCGTCGGTCTTGGCTTTGCGCAGCGTGTCGGCCTGGGCTTTGCCGCGGCCCTCGGCGACGGCTTCGGCAAAGTTCGCGAAGAGCACCGTCAGCCAGAGCCACACGGACAGCAGCCACGCGAAGGCCGACGGCTCGCTGACCGCGAGCACCGTCGAGGAGAACGCGCCCACCTCGACGACGAACATCACGGGGCTGCGCCACATCAGGCGCGGATCGAGCTTGCGGAACGCGCGCGGGACCGCCGAGCGCAGCAGCACGCCGCTCAGGACCGGGCTCGGACCCCGGCCGGGGTTCACAGGGACAGCGGTCATCGGAGACCCTCCGCGATGGGCCCGAGCGCGAGCGCGGGCAGGTAGGTCAGGCCGGCGACGATCAGCACGACGCCGAAGAGGAGGCCGGCGAACAGGCGGGTGTTCGTCGGCAAGGTGCCTGCCGTCGCCGGCACCTCGCCCTGGCTCGCGAGCGAGCCCGCGAGCGCGAGCACGAGCGCGATCGGGACCAGGCGGCCGAGCAGCATCGCCACGCCGAGCGCGAGGTTGTAGAAGGCCGTGTTCGACGAGAGCCCGCCGAACGCCGAGCCGTTGTTGTTGGCCGCCGAGGCGAACGCGTAGAGCACCTCGGTCAGTCCGTGCTCGCCCGGATTGAGGATCGACGCGCGCGGACCTTCGAAGGCCAGCGCGACGCCGGTGCCGATCAGGACGAGCGCTGGGGTGACGAGGATGAAGAGCGCCACCAGCTTGATCTCGCGCGGCCCGAGCTTCTTGCGCAGGTACTCCGGCGTGCGGCCGACCATCAGGCCCGCGATGAACACCGCCACCATCGCGAGGACGAGCATCCCGTAGAGGCCCGAGCCGACGCCGCCGGGGGCGATCTCGCCGAGCGCGATGTTGAGCAGGACGGCGCCGCCGGCCAGCGCGCTGAAGGAGTCGTGGGCGGCGTTGACGGCGCCGGTCGAGGTGCCGGTGGTGGCCGACGCGAAGAGCGTCGAGGCGGGCACGCCAAAGCGCGTCTCCTTGCCTTCGAGCGCGGCGCCAGCCAGCTGGCTGGCCGTGCCCGGATGGGCGAGCTCGCTCGCGGTGGTGGCAAGCACCATCAGGCCGAGGATCGCGGCCATCACGAGGCCGACGGTGCGGGCCTGTCGGCGGTCGCCGACCAGCTTGCCGAAGGCCGACACCAGCGCGAACGGGATCAGCAGGATCGCGACGGTCTGCAGCCAGTTCGTGAACGGGTTCGGGTTGGAGAGGGGGTGCGCGGAGTTGGCGTTGAAGAAGCCGCCGCCGTTCGTGCCGAGCTCCTTGATCGCCTCTTGCGAGGCCGCCGGGCCGCCGAGGAGCTGCTGCGTCCCGCCAGAGATCGTGGTGATCTCGTGCGGCGCAGCCCAGTTCTGGATGACGCCCCCGAGAACGAGCAGCACCGCGAGGATGGCCGAGAGCGGCAGTAGCACGCGGACGATGCTGCGGACGAGGTCGACCCAGAAGTTGCCGAGGCGGTCGGTCTTGCTGCGGGCGAATCCCCGGATGAGCGCGACCGCGACCGCCAGCCCGACCGCGGCGCTGACGAAGTTCTGCACCGCGAGGCCGCCGGCCTGGGTGAGGTAGCCGACCGCTGATTCACCGGAGTAGCTCTGCCAGTTCGTGTTCGTGGCGAAGGAGATCGCGGTGTTCACCGCCTGGGCGGTCTCCATCGGGCCCATGCCGAGCGAGAGCGGCAGCGAGCCCTGCACCTTCAGCAGCGCGAACAGCAGCACGATCGAAACCACCGTGAAGGCGAAGACCGAGGCGAGGTACACCGACCAACGCTGGTCGGAGCGGGGATCGATGCCGCCAGCGCGGTAGAGCCAGCGCTCGACCCGCCAATCTCGTTCTGAGGTGTACGTGGTGGCGAGGTGGTTGCCGAGCGGCCGCGCGAGCAGGCCGACGGCGACGGCGACCAGTGCGGCTTGGAGCACCGCAGCGAGGGCGACCGACATCAGAACCGCTCTGCCTTCACGAGCGCGTACACGAGGTACGCGAGCAGCAGCAGGGCAGTGGCGAGCCCGGCGGTATCCGCCTGGGCCAGACCGAGAGGTGGGGGCGCAGTCATAGCCAGTCGACCATGCGGCTTGCGCGCCGCCGCCTGGGCGTTCTTGACGGCTTCTTGACGGCGCGCCCGCCGATCCATGCGCCGCTCCGGCGCCCCTGCGAGACTGCGCGCCATGCGCGCCTTGCAGGTCTCCGCTCTCACCGGACCAGACGGCGTCGCCGTCGCCGAGGTGCCCGAGCCGCCCGCCGAGGCGCCGGTCGTGATCGCGGCGACGGCGGCCGGCCTCGCGTTCCCAGACCTGCTGCTGTCGCGCGGCGAGTACCAGCTCAAGCTGCAGCCGCCGTTCACGCTCGGCGTCGAGGCCGCAGGCACGGTGGTCCGCGCACCCGAGGGGTCAGGGCTCGCGGCCGGCCAGCGTGTCGCCGCGTTCGGGCTCGGCATGGCGGCCGAGCTCGTCGGCGCGGTGCCCGAGATGGTGCTGCCGCTGCCCGGTTCGCTGGACGACCTCCAAGGCGCCGGGCTGATCATGAACTACCACACCGCCCATCTTGCGCTCGTGCGCCGCGGCGGGCTGCAGTCCGGCGACACCGTGCTGATCCACGGCGCGGCCGGCGGCGTCGGCACGGCGGCGATCCAGGTCGCCAAGGGCGTCGGCGCGCGGTCGATCGCCGTGGTCTCTTCGGATGAGAAGGAGCAGGTCGCCCGCGACGCCGGCGCCGATGAGGTCATCCGCCCGGAGGAGGGCTGGCCGAAGCAGGTCAAGGCGCTCACGGATGGCCGCGGCGTGAACGTGGTCCTCGACCCCGTCGGCGGCGACCGCGTCCTGGACTCGCTGCGCTCGCTCACCGAGGAGGGCCGCTTGGTCGTCGTCGGCTTCACGGGCGGCGAAATCCCGTCCGTCCCGCTCAACCGCCTGCTGCTCAAGAACATCAGCGTCGTCGGCGCCGCCTGGGGCGCCTTCGTCGGCACCCGCCCGCAGCTCACGCAAGAGATCCACGCAGACATCCTGCGCTGGGCCGACGCCGGCATCGTGCGGCCGATCGTCGGCGCCAGCTACGCGCTGGAGGACGGCGCTCAGGCGCTGCGCGACCTTGACGAGCGCCGGGCGACCGGCAAGCTCGTCGTGACGATCTGAGGGGCGGCCGCAGAGCTGAGCGGGGCGGCGCACTTCCCGCTAAAGCCGGCGCAGGCGGCGGCTTGCCAGAGGCGAAATGGGCCGTCCGGGCCGCGGGCATCCTTAATTAGCGAAAAGTAGATCGAGTTTGGCTAGATTGCGCGGCAGAGCGACACGACCACGCAAGGAACGACGCCCATGAGCCAGCACCGACCCGAGACCATCGCCCTCCACGGCGGGCAGGAGCCCGACTCCGCGACGAACGCGCGCGCGGTGCCGATCTACCAGACGACGTCGTACACGTTCAACGACACCGACCACGCCGCGAACCTGTTCGCGCTCGCCGAGCCGGGCAACATCTACACGCGGATCATGAACCCGACGTGGGACGTGCTCGAGCAGCGCCTGGCGCAGCTCGAAGGCGGCCTCGGCGCGCTCGTGACGGCGTCCGGCCAGGCGGCGGTGACGTACTCGATCCTCAACGTGGCCCGCGCTGGCGACAACATCATCTCGGTGTCGCAGCTCTACGGCGGCACCTACAACTTCTTCGCCCACACACTCCCGCAGTACGGCATCGAGGTGCGTTTCGCCGACGCCGACGACCCGGAGTCCGTCGCCCGGCTGGCTGACGAGAACACCAAGCTCGTGTTCGGCGAGACGATCGGCAACCCGCGGCTCAACGTCCTCGACCTCAAAGCCTGGTCGGCGGCGGCCCACGCGCAGGGCGTCCCGTTCATCCTCGACAACACCGTCGCCACGCCGCTCGGCGCCCGCGCCTTCGAGGACGGCGTCGACATCGTCGTGCACTCGCTGACGAAGTTCATCGGCGGCCACGGCAACTCGATCGGCGGCGTGATCATCGACTCCGGCAACTTCGACTGGGTCGCCCACTCCGACCGGTATCCAGGGCTGACCAAGCCCGATCCGAGCTACCACGGGGTCGTCTGGAGCGACGCGCTCGGCCCAGCCGCCTACATCGGCCGCGCCCGGACGGTGCTGCTGCGCAACACCGGCGCGGCGCTCTCGCCGTTCAACGCGTTCTTGATCCTGCAGGGACTGGAGACGCTGCCGCTGCGGCTGGAGCGCCACCAGGCCAACGCGCAGGCCGTCGCCGAGTACCTGGCCGGCCACGAGGCCGTCGCCTGGGTCAACTACCCGGGCCTGCCTGATGACAAGTACTACGACCAGGCACAGGCCACGCTGCGCGGCGGTGGCGGGGCGCTCGTCACGTTCGGCCTGCGCGGCGGCAAGGAGGCCGGCAAGACGTTCATCGAGAGCCTCGAGCTGTTCAGCCACCTCGCGAACATCGGCGACGCGAAGTCGCTCGCGATCCACAACGCGACCACCACGCACTCGCAGCTGAGCTCCGAGGAGCTGCTCGCGGCCGGCGTGGGGGAGGACACCGTGCGGCTCTCGGTCGGCATCGAGCACATCGACGACCTGACCGAAGACCTCGCCCAGGCGCTGACGAAGGCAGCGGTACCCGTCCCGGCGTGAGCCGGGCGCCCGCTGAGGTCCGGGGTTCGGAGACCGCCGACGCCCCGCCTGCGCCCGGCGGCGTGGGAAGCACCCGCACGCAGCGGGTCGTCGTGGCGACGCCCGGCGATCCGCTGCAGCTGGCGGGCGGGCGCACGCTCGACCACGTCGAGGTCGCATACGAGACGTACGGCGAACTGAACGCCGCGGGCGACAACGCGGTCTACCTCTGCCACGCCCTCACGGCCGGTGCGCACGCCGCGGGCGTCGACGCCGAGACGGGCGCGCTCGGCTGGTGGGACGCGCTGATCGGCCCCGGTCGGGCGATCGACACCGGCCGTTGGTTCGTGGTGTGCGGCAACCTGCTCGGGAGCTGCCTCGGCACGACCGGTCCGGCGTCGGTCGATCCGGTCACCGGGCAGCCGCACGGGCTGGCGTTCCCGCCGATCACGGTGGCCGACCAGGTCGCCGTGCACCGGCGGCTGCTGGCCGCGCTCGGCGTGCAGCGGGTCCACGCGCTCGTCGGGCCGTCGATCGGCGGCATGCAGGCGCTGCAGTGGCTGCTCGACGCGCCGGAGGACGTCGGCCGCACGCTCCTCATCGCGACGACGGGCAAGCTCACGACGGAGAACCGCGCGTTCTCCGCAGCGGGCCGCCAGGCGATCCTCGACGACCCCGGCTTCGACGGCGGCCGCTACCTGGAGCGCGGCGGGCCCGGGCCGGTGCGCGGGCTCGCGGCCGCGCGGCGGTTCGCGCACATCACGTACGTCGCGAGCGGCGCGCTCGACGACAAGCTCGGCGACGACCCGCCACCGGGCTGGCCCCCGCGCGAGGCGGCCGAGTGGCTCGCGCCGTCGCGCGCGGTGGAGACCTACCTCGCCCACCAGGGCACGAGCTTCACCGACCGCTTCGACGCCCTCAGCTACCTGTTCCTCACACGGCCGATGGACGACTTCGACCCGTTCCACCCAAGCCGCGAAGTCGACGTGACCGATGCGCTCGTCCGCCACGCGGCGGCGGTCGGCGGACGCGCTGTGGAAGCGGCCGGGGCCATCCGCCACTCTGCGTCGAGCGGCAGCATCGGCGCGCCGCGTCACACCATCATCAGCTTCGACTCCGACTGGCGCTTCGGCACCGACCACAGCATTCGGCTCGAAGCGGAGCTTCGCGCCCACGGCGCCGCAGGCGTCGTCCGCTACGAGCTCTCGGCGCCGTGGGGCCACGACTCGTTCCTGCTTGACGCGCCGGGGCTCCCAGAGCTGATCGCGCAGGCCCTTGCCGCCTGAGTTCAACGTCGGCGAATGGGAGTGGCGCGTCACAAAGGCTTGCGGCGCGCCACTCGCTCGTCAGCCTGGGACGGAGACGGCTACAGGCGGTAGCTTCGCCGCTTCTCCGCGGAGCTCGATGCCCCGCAGCTTCCCCTCGAGGACGTACGCGTTGCCGACGATCGGCGCCTGAATGGTCGAGCCATCCCGGGCGACGCCCACTGCGGTGGTGTATCCATCGGGGGCGACCCCGCGGTAGACGCCCACGGTGCTCGTGAGCGGCTGACCCACGGAGTTCGGCGCTGCAAACTCGGCCTCGACGAACTGGCCCACGGCCTCCCCTGTCTGGGGTGCGCAACTCCCGCCGTCGGTCTGCACGATGCAGACCCCCGCCTCGGTCAGAACGACGGAGAACCGACCGCGTTGATCAGCGACGTCACGAACGGCGCGGACACGATCAAACGCGCGTCCGGTCTTTCTGGTCGCTTCCTCAAGGAACATGGTCTGCTCCGCCGTGACTCCTCCGGTCGCTCGCTCAAGAGCTGAGAAGCGCGCGGGCTCTGCCGGTCGCGCGGACACCGCGGAGCTAGACGCCACAACGCCTCCAATAGCGAGAGGAGTAACTGCTGCCAAGCTCATAGCGAGCCCGCGGGAACGTTTGATCTTCATGTGACAAACTCCTCGTCGTCTACCAGAACTGCACGGCGCTGCCCCAGGAGGTGCCGCCGTTGTTTGAATAGGCCATCCCCTTCCGAAGCTGGCAGGCGCAATAGGTGTGGTAGGTGTAGGCGCCGGCAATGGTCGAGGTGCACCTGGTCGTGCCCGCGAGAGTCACGTTGTCTGAGTTGACTGCATTGATGCAGATAACGCTGCCGCGCTGCGAAGAGAGCGCGTCGACCTTGTTCAGGCTATGCCGTGGACCGAACTTGGTGGTCGTCGAGATTGGGCTCGACACGATCGTGTCTTGGCCTGCCAGGGCCGCGGTCGGAGTGGTGAGCCCGATGGTGGCGGCGAGCAAGGTGGCCGCGATCTGCGGTGGTGAGAACTTCATAGACCTTTGAGGTTGATGTGAACTTGCGTGCTAGCGAGGCGGCAAGCTACAACAACTCAGGCGATGTGCCTAAAGAATTCCCAAAAAACATTTTGCTCGGGGGACGTCACACCCTCTAGAGGGTGTAATTTATGAAAATTACGGGGTCAGCGTCTTCCCCGAAGCGTCGAGCCAGCGCGGCGTGGATCGCGGCATCGAACTCGCGACTGCGCTGAACCAGTTGTCGCGAACGCTCGCGGATACCGCCGATCCAGTCGGGGGCGTGATGACCACCCGGTCGACCCCGTCCGGGACCAGGCCGGAGACCGTCACCCCTGCGTCGTCGATGGACTGGACGGTGAGGCCGCCGGCGAGGAACCCGTCGAAGCTGGAGCAGCTCGCGCCGCCGCCTTCGGATGGGTCATCGACCCAGACGCAGAGCGCGTTGTCGGTCGACGGTCGGCGTAGCTCTGCAGGGCCGTCTGCAGGGCCGTCAGAGTTGAGACGAGCCACGGGAAGCAGGACGGCGTTTTCGCCAGTAGCCGTCTCCCCGAGGATGCGAATGGCGTCGGTCCGGATCCCCTCAAACGACGCGTCCTGGAATCGGAGAGCCTTGCGAGTCACGGCGCCGCGGTCTGCAGCGTCCTGTGGCCGTCTCAAGACTGCGAGTGCCGCCGACTGCTCGGCGGGTACCGAACTCGTCGATGCAGTCGCAGGAGAGCGACGCCCGTCACCAAGTCGCGGGTCCCATACCGCCGACACCGCGAATGCCCCGCCGACGAGGGAGAGCGCGAAGACCGTGGTGAGAGCGGACATCCTGACTCGGCGGCGTCGCCGCCATGGCTCGGCCGGGGGCTCTGCGTGTTGGTCGGCCATGGCAATGCAGTACTGCTCCAGGCCCGGAACAAGCTCGGTCATCGGGTCGCTCCTAGGGTTTCGCGCAGGCTCGAGAGGCCGCGGCTCACACGCTTCCGCACCGTCGCGACTTCGCACTCGAACGACGTCGCGAGGGTTTCGTAGTCCAGCTCGTCGAGCACGTAGCCGCGGATGGCTGCGCGCTGGTCGGCCGGAAGCAGCGCGAGTTCCGCAAGCACTTGGTCGTCGTGCGCTGCCTCTGTGATCGCGGCGATGTCGGCGTCCTCCAGCACGACGGTGAGCCGCGGAAGCGACTGCTCGATACGACGGGTCGTTTCGGCGCGCCGCAGATGGTGCGAGAGGACGAACCGGGCGATGCCATAGAGCCAAGCTGCGGCTGAACCAGCGCCTTGGTTTTGAAACCGAGCTCGATTCTCGATCGCACGGGCGAACGTCTCCGAGGTGAGGTCGGCAGCCACGTCGGCGTCTCCGGTCCGGCGCATGTGGAACGCGACGACGAGCCGTTGGTGCCGACGGTAGAAACACCCGAACGCAACGCCGGCATCTGGTGGCCGTCGGAGCGCGAGCAGTTCCTCGTCGTTGAGGTGGTCATAGGACATCTACAAAGAGAATGCCCCGAGCGCACCCGTTTGTGACCGACGTTCGCCGGCGGCAACAACCAAGGAGTCGTGGAGGGGTCTGACGCCGGTCCAGACTCCCCGGTTCCCTTCCGGGCCAACAATCAAGGAGTCCTGGAGGGTCTATCGGCTGTCCAGACTCCCCGGGTTCCGGCAGCCGCGACGGCGCCCGCCCGCGACGGCGCCCGCCCTACGTCGTCGCGCGCGGCGCCGGCTCGTCGCGGGCGTCGAGCTGGATCTCCCGCGCGGCATCGGCGATTCCGGCGTCGAGTTCGCGGTTGCGCTCGATCTCCGCGTTGAGCTGGGTCCCGAACAACAGGGCGACGTTCGACAGCCACAGCCAGACGAGCAGCGAGATCACGCCGCCGAGGGTGCCGTAGGTCTTGTCGTATGACCCGAAGTTCGCGACGTAGAACGCGAAGCCGACGCTGGTGATGGCCCACACGACGAGCGCGACGACGGCGCCGGGCGTGATCAGCGAGAACTTCGGCAGGCGCACGTTCGGGCTCGCGTAGAACAGAATCGCGAGCATCACCAGCACCACGGCCACCATCACCGGCCACTTCGCGATGTTCCACACGGTCACTGCGGTGCCGCTGATGCCGAGCGGCCCGGCGACGGCGTCGACGACCGGCCCCGTGAAGACCAGCCCGAGCAGCAGGGCGCAGAGCAGCAGCACCATCACGAGCGTGACGCCGAGCTGGAGCGGACGCAGCTTCCAGAACGGGCGGCCCTCGGGCGTTTCGTAGATCACGTTCGCGGCGCGGGAGTACGCGCCGACGTAGCCCGACGCGGACCAGAGCGCCACGGCGACGCCGACGACCAGCATCACGCCGGCGGTGCCGTCATTGCTGGTGATCGCGGCCATCGGCTCGCGCAGGGTCTCGGCAGCCGTGCCGGGCGCGAGCCGCTCGACGATGTCGGTGAGCGTCTGCGTCGTTGTGACGGGGTCGCCGAACAGCCCGACGATCGAGACCAGCGCGATCAGGCCGGGGAAGAGCGCCAGCAAGCCGTAGTAGGTGAGCGACGCGGCCTGGTCGGTCAGCGAGGCCTCGCGGAACTCCGCCACGGTGCGCTTGAGCGTCGCCCACGTGGTCGTGCTGGTGTCGCGGCCCTGCGGCGCGTAGTCGCGGCGGCCGGTGTCGCTGACGTTCTCGGCAGGCGGATTCGGGTCGCTCGGCGCGTCGGTCGCGCGGTCGCGGGCGGCATCGGCCTCAGCTTGCTCGGCGCGCTGCTCGCTGAGCACGCCCGGCGTCTGCTCGATCGCCTTCTCCTCGTCCGCCCGGTGATGGGAGCTGCGGTGCAAGAGCTTCATCGCTCGACCATGCGGCAGGCGCGCGCCGCTGCACCCGCGCACCGCGTGCCAAAGCCGGTCGCTCCATCGGCACAGGTGGTCAGCCGCGCCATAAACGTGGCCGGACGCGCCGCGCGTGGTGCGGCCAGGTCGACCACCCTCGACCCGTCCGGCGAAAACGCCGCACTTACGATTTGACAAGCCGAGGGACGGCCGTCCTCGGTTTCCGTTTCAACGGGCACCAATGCCGGCAGGCCGGTACCTCGCTGCGGGGGTCGCGCTTGCCGGCATTACTCGCTGAGGTCCGCTGGTCGGCGGCGCGTGGCGCAATCTCGCGGTCAGCCACCGAGCTGCGCGGTGATCCCCGCAGCGAGCGCCTGCGCCATCCGCTGGCGCTGCGCGGCGCTCTTGAGCAGGCGCGCATCGGCGGCGCTTCTCATGTTGCCCAGTTCGACGAACACCTTCGGCACCACAGACAGGTTGAGCCCGCCGAGGTCGTCGCGGCGGTCGAGGCCGTTCTTCGCGATGTACGTGGCCGTCCGGTAGCCCTTCGCCTTCAGCGCGGCGCGCAGCTTGCGGCCGAGCCCGTCCGACGCCCGCAGCATGGCCTCGCTCTGGCCGTCGACGCCCTCCGGCCGGATCACGTGGAAGCCGCGTCCACCGGGCGGCCCGCCGTCGGCATGGATCGACAGCGCGGCGTCGGCGCCGGCGTCGTTGCCGATCGCCGCGCGCTCGGTGATGCAGGGGCCGACCCCGGTGTTCGTCGTCCGGGTCATGACGACCTTCGCACCCTCCACGCGCAGCAGGCGGCGCAGCCGCAGCGCGACGTCGAGGTTGAACCGCGCCTCGGTGAGCGTGCCGTCGTTCGTCTGCGCGCCGGTCGTGTCACAGGCCTTGCGGACGCCGCCGCCCGCGTCGACCAGCGCGTTGATCGTCGACGGCGCGCCAGCGTTGCCGCCGTTGTGTCCCGCATCGATATGGACGGTCTTGCCAACGAGCGGCGTCGTCGCCGGAGCCGTCGGCGCTGGCACCTGCGCGAGCGCGGCCGCCGCAGCGCTCAGCACGAGCGCGACCGACGGACCGATCCCCGCAGTCACCGCCGGCCTCAGCCGCGCGGCTTGAAGCGGCGCAGCCGCAGCGCGTTGAGCAGCACGACGATGCTCGATGCGGCCATCGCGAACCCGGCGAGCACCGGGTTGAGGTAGCCGAGCGCCGCGGCCGGGATCAGCACCACGTTGTACGCGAACGCCAGGAAGAGGTTCTGCTTGATCGTGCGCAGCGTCCGGCGGCTCAGCTCGATCGCGTCCGCGGCGCCGGCCGGATCGCCGCTGACGATCGTCAGGTCGCTGGCCTCGATGGCCACATGCGTCCCGGTGCCGATCGCGATGCCGAGGTCGGCGGTCGCCAGGGCTGGAGCGTCGTTGATCCCGTCGCCGACCACCGCGACCACACGGCCCTGCGCCTGCAGCGACTGCACGAGCTCGGCCTTGCCAGCGGGCAGGACCTCGGCCACGACGTCGTCGTCGTCGATGCCGACCTCGTCGGCGATCGCCTGCGCGGCATGGCGGTTGTCGCCGGTGGCGAGCACGGGGTGCAGGCCGAGGCGGCGGAGACGGTCGACGGCCGCAGCGGCACCGCGCTTGGGCGGGTCGGCGAGCACGAAGACGGCGCGCACCTCGCCGTACCAGCCGGCCGCGATGGCGGTGCGTCCGCTGCGTTCGGCCGACACGAGCGCGGCCGCCAGCGACTGTGGGGCCCGCATGCCGAGGTCTTCGAGGAGCGCCAGCCGCCCTACGACGACCTGGCGGTCGGCGACGACAGCCGACGCTCCGAGCCCGCCGTGGACGACGAAGCTCGACGGCGGAGGCAGCTGCCCGACCTGCGCTTCGGCGGCGCGCACGATCGCCTTGGCGACCGGATGCTCGGAGCCGATCTCGGCCGAGCCGACGAGCCGCAGCGCCTGCCCTTCGGAGACGCCTTCGGCCGTCACGATCTCCTGGACCTCCATGCGGCCCGTCGTGAGCGTGCCGGTCTTGTCGAGCACCACGGTGTCGATCTGCCGGGTCGCCTCGAGGATCTCGGGGCCGCGGATCAGCAGGCCGAGCTGGGCGCCGCGGCCGGTGCCGACGAGCAGCGCGGTCGGCGTCGCCAGCCCGAGCGCGCACGGGCACGCGATGATCAGCACCGAGACGGCGCAGGTAAAGGCAAACGCTGGATCTTCGTCGGCCGCGAGCCAGCCGAGCAGCGTGATCAGCGCGATGGCGCCGACCGCCGGCACGAACACCGCGGAGATCCGGTCGGCGAGCCGCTGGACCGGCGCCTGGCCGTGCTGCGCGTCGCGGACGAGCTTGGCGATCCGGGCGAGCGAGGTGTCGGCGCCGGTGCGCGTCGCGCGGATGGTGAGCACGCCGCTGGTGTTCAGCGTCGAGCCCGTGACGAAGTCGCCTGGCCGCTTGTCGGCGGGGAGGGGCTCGCCCGTCAGCAGCGACTCGTCGACGGCGCTCTCGCCATCCTCGACCACGCTGTCGGTCGGGATCTGCTCGCCCGGCCGCACGTAGAGGCGGTCGCCACGGCGCAATGTCTCGACCGCGACTTCGCGGTGCGAGCCGTCGGGATCGATGATCGTGGCCTTCGTGGCGCCGGCCCGCAGCAGCGCCGCGAGCGCCGTGCCCGCCTTGCCCTTCGCCCGGGCCTCGAAGTAGCGGCCAGCGAGGAGGAACGTCGTCACGGCGCCGACGACCTCGAAGTAGAGGTGGTCCATCCCGCCGGAGCGGTCGGGGAAGAACGTGGCCTGCATCTCCATGCCGATGTGCCCCGCCGAGCCGAACAGCAGCGCGACGACCGACCAGATGTAGGCCGAGAGCGTGCCGATCGATATCAGGGTCTCCATCGTGGTCGTGCGGTGCGCGATGCCCCGCAGCGCAGCCTTGTGGAACGGCAGCCCGGCCCAGAACACCACCGGCGTCGCAAGGGCGAACGACACCCACTGCCAGTAGTCGAACTGCAGCGCGGGCACCATCGAGAGGAGCAGCAGCGGCACGCTGAGGGCGCCGCTCACGAGCGCGCGGCGCTTGAGGGCCAGGCGCTCTTCTTCCTGCTCGGCGATGGCGATGCTCTCGTCACGCGCGCCGATCTGCTCGGCGTCGTAGCCCGCCCAGCGCACGGCGTCGATCAGCTCCTGCACCGAGCGCGCGCTGGGGTCGTAGCGGACGGCGGCGCGCTCCAGCGCGAAGTTCACGTGGGCCTCGACCCCGTCGATACGGGTCAGGCTCCGCTCGACCCGCGATGCGCACGCCGCGCAGGTCATCCCGGTGACCGCGAGCTCGAGCTCGGCATCCAGCACCGCGTGTTCGAGCACGGCGGCATCGCTCGCCATCGGCAACTCGGAACGCGGTGACACGGGGGGCAGCGTGGTCATCAGGGGGAGCCTGGGACTTTACGACGTTCTGCCGCTTCCTGAGACACTGCCGCCCATGACCGATGTCCTCCTCGCTGTCGGCGTGCTGTCCCTCGCCTCATCCGCCCTGCTGGGCTGGGTGATCGCGCTGCATCGCGCGCGTCCAGAGGCCCTAGCCAAGGTGGGCGTCAAGGCGCCACACCGGATCATGCAGCTGCACCTCGACCAGGTGATGATGGGCCTGATCCTGCTCGCCGTCGCGACCGCGTTCCCTGACCTCCCGGATTGGATCGCGATCCCGCTGCTGGTCGGCACCGTGCTCAACCCGCTCGGCTTCCTGCCGCTCGCGTTCCTCCCGAAGGCCGACGAGACCCTCTGGTACCGCGCCGCCATCGGGGTGTCGTTCATCGCCACGAGCGGATCGCTCGTGGCGATGGCTATCTGGTTCCTGGCGGGGCGCTGACCTGCCCCGGCCTCGCGGCAGGGGCCGGTCCCGCTAGCGCCTCAGCTCGGCCGTGGCCGAGGTCCCGGCGCCCATGAGCTGCAGCGTCACCTTCTTCTTGCCGCGCAGCGCCTGCTTGCCGGCCTTCGAGAACCGCAGGACGATGGTCGCGCGGCCGGCGCTGCTGGCCTTGCCCGAGCCCTTGGCGACGGTCTTCTTGCCGGCCTTCGCGCTGAGCGAGACCGCTTGGTTCGCCGCCAGGCCGGTGAGCGTGACCTTCAGGCCCTTGCGCACGGCGGCCGTCGGCGTGCGCTTCTGGACTTGGATCGCGACGCCGTTCGCCGGGCCGTTCGGCTTGAGGTCGTCGCTCGGCTTCACGCCGCCCTTGCGCTCGACGGTCTCGCAGTTCGGCGCGACGACATCGGCCGGGTCGGCGATGACGGTGTCGGTCCCGGCGCCGCAGTCGATGCTGTCGACCTCGCCGTCGGCGGCGTTGACCGTGTCGTTGCCGTAGGGGTACTTGCACCAGTAGGGCCCGCAGTCCCCGCCACGGCGGTCGGCGCTCACGCTGTCGCGGCCCGGGCCAGGGGTGATCGTGTCGTCGCCGAAGCCGGCGTCGATCGTGTCAGCCCCGGTGCCGCCGTCGATCGTGTCCTGCCCGTCGGCGCCGATGAGCGTGTCGGCCCCGCCGCGGCCCTCGAGCTTCACGCTGCCGAGGATCTGGTGCATCTCCAGCGTCTCGTCCGCGTCGGTGCCGATGTAGGTGCCCGCGATGTTCACGATCACCTTCTCGACGTTCTTCACGTCGTCCTTCTCGCCGGGCCGGCCGTCGTCGGCGCCGCCGCCGAGCGTCACCAGCAGGTCAGGCTGCTGGTAGTCGTAGTGGCGGTCGCTGAAGTCCGTCTCGATGCGGTCGACGCCTGGGCCGCCGTCGATGACGTCGGTGAACTGGCCCTCGGAGCCGTCGCCGGAGACGAGGTCGTCGCCGTTCCCGCCCTCGACGGTGTCGCTCCCCTCGCCACCTTCGACCTTGTCCGCGCCGTCGCCGCCACGCAGGGTGTCGTTGCCCTGATAGCCGAAGATGACGTCGTTGCCGGGGCCGCCGTCGATCGTCTGCGGCTGGGCGTTGCCCTGGATGTCGTCGCTTCCCTCGCCGCCGTCGAAGGTCACGGGCACCTTCACGTCGGACGAGATGTAGCCGGAGTCGTCGCCGTCGCCGAGCACGACGCGGATCTCCGAGGGGTTGTCGCAGGTCATCGACGTGAGGTCCGCGGCGTCGTAGCGGGAGCAGCCGTCTGGCAGGGCGGCGCCGACGCCAGCGAGGCTGTCGTAGAAGACGAACTTGGTCGGGTCGTCGTAGGTCGACTGCACGCCGACCTTGTTCTTCTCGCCCGATGCCGCGGTCAGCACGAGCGCGCCGTCGGAGGCCCGTGAGACCGTGGCGGCGCTGGCTGTGCCGGCGGCAGCGAGCGCGGCGCCGCCGGCGGTGGCCGCGATGAGCAAGTGGGTGGCGATGCGGTGCATGGACGGCAATCTGCGGGCCGGGCGGCGTCTTGCCATCGGGACCGCCCCCAGGATTTGTTCCCCAAACCGGGCGGCCACCCCCGTAGGCGACCGAACGGCCGTCCCCTAGGCGCGCACCAGAGGTGACAGACTGAGGCAGTGCACGGCCCCGGCGCTCACGCTCACGACCACGACCACCACGGCCATGGCCATGAGCACGGCGGCGGCGGGCACAGCCACGCGGGCCACAGCCACGCGCACGGCGCGCACAGCCACGTGTCGGCGCGCAGCGTCGCCGAGCCGAAGTGGCTGTGGATCGCGCTTGCGCTGAATCTCGCCGTCGCGCTGCTCGAGGTGGCCGCGGGCGTGATCTCCGGCAGCACGGCCCTGCTGTCGGACGCCGCTCACGTGGTCACCGATGCGGTGGCGATCGGCATCGCGCTGGCGGCGATCTCGCTGGCTCGACGTCCTGCGAAGGGGTCGTACACCTACGGGCTGGGCCGGGTCGAGATCCTCGGCGCGCAGCTCAACGGCGCGACGCTCCTCGTGCTGGCGGGCATGCTCGCCGTCGGCGCCGTGATCCGCCTGCTCGATCCGCCGGAGGTCGACGGGACGCTCGTCGTCGTGACCGGCGTCTTCGGCCTGCTCGCCAACGTCCTCGCCGCCTGGGCGCTGGCCAAGGCCAACCGCGAGAGCCTCGCCGTCGAAGGGGCCTACCAGCACGCCCTCATGGACGCGATCTCCTCGGTCGCCGCGATCATCGCGGGCGCCCTCATCATCTTCGGCGTCTCCAACGCCGTCGACCCGCTCCTCGCCCTGTTCGTGACCGCGCTGATGGTGCGCAGCGGCTGGCAGATCCTGGTCAGCAGCTCGCGCGTCCTGCTGGAGGCGGCGCCCTCCGGCATCTCGCCCGACGAGGTCGGCGCCGCGCTCGCCGGCGAAACCGGGGTCGTCGAGGTGCACGACCTCCACGTCTGGGAGCTCACGCAGGGCTTCCCGGCGGTCACTGCGCATGTCGTCGTGTCGAGCGAGGCCGACTGCCACGCCACCCGCTTCCGGCTCCAGCAGCTGCTGGAGCGGCAGTTCGGCGTGGCCCACAGCACCCTCCAGGTCGACCACGACCACCGCGACGAGCTCTTGCAGCTCGACGGCTGAACGGCGCCGGCGCCCCTGCGGCGCCCACGCCGAACCGCTGGCGTCGCCCACGCCGAACCGCGCCGGTCTCAGCCGCGGCGTCGCGGGCGGGGTGGTCGGCTGGGCTACACAGCCTGTGTATCGCAGTCGACCGGCCCCCTCCGCTCAGAGCTGGCTTCACCTCGGGCAGCTCAAGGCGCCAAGGGGTTCCGAGGCCGTGCGCGCCGTCTGGGTGGTGGTGGCTCAGGCGCCGTGGCGTTCAGTTCAGGCGTGGTCTGGGTCGCGGGCGTGGTCTGCCGCACCGAAGGGCGGCAGGCGGTGGCGGCGGGTCGGGTCGCGGCGGCCGTCCGAGGGCCGCAGGCGCGTTCTCGTAGTGCGTGCCGCGACGCGACGAGACCTGACGAGAACGTTCTGGGCCCGCGCCGGCGCAGCGTTCTGGTCATGGTTGGTGCTCTATGTCCGACGAGGCCTGACGAGAACGGCCGCCGCCGCGCCTGTCGGACGGCCAGCCGGACAACCGCAAGCCACAGCAGTGACCCGCGGCGCGGCCCACGGCCAAACCGACCGTGCGCCGGCCCGCCACCCACCTCCGCGGCGTCCTCGCCGCCAAACACCAAAGCCCAAATGCCCAGACCACGCCCATGCGGAGCTCCACGCGACGACATCAATCCAGCCTGATCCCCCACGCGGCAGCCGACTCCGTCAGGCCCAGCCCTCCAACGGCCAGCCGCAACGCGGCCCACGAACCGCGCTCCCGGGCAGGCCGGCGGGTCCGCGCCGCGGCGACCCCCGAGGGCCACCGCTCCGGACTGGCCCCCAAACGCTGACGGCGAGCCCGGAGCCGCGCCGCGACTTGACGGGGCGCGCCGCCACCGCTCCGGACTGGCCCTCAAACGCTGATGGCGAGCCCGGAGCCGCGCCGATGCAGACCAAGCCGCGGCAACTCACATAACGTCCGCCCCGCGGCCCACGGACGCCCGACCGCGCCCCAACCCGGCGCCACCTTCCGCCGGCCTTCGCCGCGGACGGACCACGCCTAACCCTCAGCCAACGCCCGAACGGAACGCCACCCACCCCCAGACGCCGCAGCGCGAAGAAGCGCCCCGGCCGTCTGGACCGCTCTCGCCTAGAGCCGGTCGCTCTCCGCCGGGACGCGCACCGGTTCGCCTCCCGCGCCCGCGCTGTCCGTCGACACCCGCCGCGGCGCGACAGCCAGCGCCAGCAGCGTGAGCGCCGCAGCGACCAAGAAGGCGTCGGCGCGGCCAAGCAGCGTCGCGGTGAGCCCAGCGAGCGGCCCGCCGATCGCCAGGCCGAGATCGAGGAACGCGGTGAAGCCGCCGAGCGCCGCGCCGCGCTGGTCGTCGGGTGCGGCGTTGACGACGATCAGCGCCAGCGCGGGGAAGACGGCCGCGTAGCCCGCGCCGAGCAGCAGGCCGCCGGCGAGCGCGGCGGGGAGCCCGTGGGCGCTCGAGATCAGCACCAGCCCGGCGACCTGCGAAAGGCAGCCAGCCGTCAGGACCCCGAAGGGGCCGGTGCGGTCGAGCGCGTAGGCCACCGCGAGGCGGGTCACGACGACCGCCGCGGCGACCGCCGTCAACGTCAGGCCGGGATTGGCGACCCCGCGGTCGATCAGGTGCAGGGTCACGAGGCTCGCGACCGCGGCGTAGCCGAGGATCGCGAGCGCTAGCGCGATGCCGGGCCGCACCGACACCTTCAGGATCAACGGCGGACGCGGGCCGGCGCGCGGCGGATGCGGCGCCTCGCGCTCGGTCCCGAGCACGGCGAGCAGGCCGGCCACCGGCGCCACGACCACCGAGGCCCACACCACCTCAAACGAGTCCGTCGCGCTGAGCAGCACCTCGCCGGCGGCGGTTCCGGCGGTCGCGCCGAGCCAGATCGCCATCCCGAACAGCGCGATCGCGCTGCCGTGGCGGTCCTTGGGCGTGAGGTCGAGCGCCCATGCCATCGCGGCCGCATAGACCCACGACTCGCCGGCCCCGACTACGAGCCGCGCCGCGATCAACGTCGCGTAGCTCTCCGAGAAAAACAGGACGACCCCGCCAGCCACGCACAGCGCCATCCCGCCGGTCACCACGAGACGCCGCGAGCGCTCGTCGGCGAGCCGCCCGCCAAAGGGCCGGAAGAGCATCGCGGCCAGCGACAGGGATCCGACAGCGAAGCCCGCCATCACGTCCGTGCCGCCGAGGGGTCCCTGCACGTAGCGGGGAAGCACCGCGAGCGGAATGCCGACACACAAGAAGGCAGTCCATGTCGTGAACCACAGCAGCGCGATGGTCCGCGAAGAGGAGCGGGCGGGCACGCCACGACGGTAGTCACTCGCCGCCGCCGGCCTCCGTCTGAGCACACGCGGCGGCGGAGATCCTGAGGGAGCCGACCAAGGGCACGACATCGCCCGGCTCGGCGCGCTACAGTCCTCGTTCGGACCTGTCCTCGGCAGGTCCTTGTTCTGTCTGCTCAACACCCCGGAGAGCCACCATGGCCCGCGGAGATGTGCGCATCGGAGTCACGCTCGCTTGCGAGACGTGCAAGCGCCGCAACTACCAGACCACGAAGTCGAAGCGAAACACGCCTGATCGCCTGGCGATTCGCAAGTACTGCAAGTGGTGCAAGACCCATACGCCCCATCGGGAGACCCGCTAGTCGGGACTGCTGACCCGTGGCTCGCAACGACGACGCAGCAGCTCGCCGCCGCGCGAAGCGCAAGGGGCAGGACCCCGACTCCTCGGCCGATGGGCCGGTGGAGCCGAACGCCCCTGCCGCTGAAGGTGGAGTCGAAGACGACGTCGTCGACGCCGTCTTCTCCGACGAGGTCACCGAGACCCAGCACGCCGAGAACGTCGCGCGTGCCGGAGTCGTCGGGTCCCCGGTCGACATGTCGCCGCCCGACGAGTTCACGCCGATCACCGACTTCGACCCCGCCCCGGGCGGAGAAGTCGTCGGTGGCGAGTCGACAGCTGGCGGCGGAGGCCCTCGCGTCTTCCGCTTCTTCAAGGCCTCGTGGGCGGAGCTCAAGCGCGTGCGCTGGCCCGACCGCCAGCAGGTCGCGCAGGGCACCGCGGTCACCCTCGGCTTCGTCGTGATCGCCGGGGCGTACCTCGGCGTCGCCGACGTCGTCGCCCGCCAGATCGTCAACCTCATCATCTAGAGGGACGGGAACCTTCCTTTATGTACCGCTGGTACGTCGTCAACACCTACTCTGGCCACGAAAACAAGGTCAAGAGCAACCTCGAGCACCGCGCGATGACGCTCGGCCACCGCGCCGCGCTCCGCCAGATCGTCGTCCCCACGGAGACGGTCAACGAGCTCAAGGATGGCGAGAAGAAGAGCGTCGAGAAGCGCACCATGCCCGGCTACGTGCTCGTTCAGATGAACCTGAACGAAGACACGTGGGGCCTGGTCCGCGGTACCCCCGGCGTCACCGGCTTCGTCGGTGCAGGCGATGAGCCGATCCCCCTCACGCAGGGCGAGATCGATCGTCTTCTCAAGCGCGGTGCCCCCACGGGTGGCAGCAGCGCACAGCAGACTGGTACGGCTGGCGCGACGCCGCGCCCCCGGGTCAGCCAGTTCACGATCGGGGAGTCCGTCAAGGTCATCTCCGGCCCGCTCTCCGACTTCTCTGGCGAGATCGCCGAGATCAACGAGGACGCGGCGAAACTCAAGGTGCTTGTGTCAATCTTCGGCCGTGAGACCCCGGTCGAGGTTGGCTTCGACCAGGTCAAGAAGGTCTGACGCAAAGATGGCTAAGAAGGTTCTCACCACGATCCGGCTCCAGGCGCCGGGCGGGCAGGCATCGCCGGCTCCGCCGGTCGGCCCTGCCCTGGGTCAGCACGGCCTGAACATCATGGAGTTCGTCAAGGCGTTCAACGCCCAGACGGCCCAGGACAACGGCGTCACCATCCCGGTCGTCATCACGGTCTACGAGGATCGCTCGTTCGACTTCGTCGTCAAGACCCCGCCGGCTGCCGTGCTCATCAAGCAGGAGATCAACCTCGCGAAGGGCTCCGGCACCCCGCACACCGTCAAAGTCGGCCAGATCACGACCGCCCAGCTGCGTCGTATCGCCGAGAAGAAGCTGCCCGACCTGAACGCCCACACGGTCGACCAGGCGATCCCGATCATCGCCGGCACCGCACGTTCGATGGGCGTGGAGGTCGTTGACTAATGGCGAAGCACAGCCGCGCATACACGGAGGCGCTCGCCCAGGTCGACCGCCTTCGCGAGTACCAGCCGACGGAGGCCTTCGACCTCCTCGCGACCCTCCCGAACAAGAAGTTCAACGAATCCGTCGAAGTGCACGTCCGCACCGGCCTGAACGTCCGCCACGCGGACGAGCAGCTCCGCGGCACGATCGCGCTGCCGCACGGCCTGGGCAAGGACGTCAAGGTTGCCGTCTTCGCCCAGGGCGACAAGGCCAAGGCCGCTGAAGACGCCGGCGCCGACATCGTCGGCACCGACGATCTCGCCAAGCAGATCGAAGAAGGCTTCAACGACTTCGACGTCGTTATCGCCACCCCGGACCTCATGCCGCTCGTCGGCCGCCTCGGCCGCGTGCTCGGCCCGTCGGGCAAGATGCCGAACCCGAAGGTCGGCACGGTGACCATGGACGTCGCCAAGGCCGTCGAAGAGTCCAAGTCCGGCAAGGTCGAGTACCGCACCGACCGCAACGCGATCGTGCACCTCTCGATCGGCAAGAAGGACTTCGACAAGAAGCAGCTGCTGGAGAACTACGCCGCCGTGATCGACGAGATCGTGCGCGCGAAGCCCTCCGCGGCCAAGGGCCGCTACCTGCAGTCGATCACGATCGCCTCGACCATGGGTCCTGGCATCAAGGTCGATCCCACCCGTACCCGCGACATCCTCGAGGAGAGCGCAACCGCAGCCGCGGCCTAACCGCTCTACGCCTCGAGGCCACCGCAGACCGTCGGCAGCCGCTCTCCTGAGCGGCAGAAGCCCGACCTAGGAGGCCTATGAACCGGCAACAAAAAGAAGCCGCTGTCGGCAATCTCGCATACGAGTTCGAGGCAGCGGAGGCGGTTTACGCCGTCGACTACCGCGGCCTGAGCGTCGCCCAGATCAGCGAGCTCCGCTCGCGTCTGCTGCAGAACGAGACGACCCTCAAGGTCGTCAAGAACTCGGTCACCAAGCTCGCCGCCGCCAAGGCCGACGTCTCGTCGATCGACGAGCACCTCGCCGGCCCGACCGCGCTGGCGTTCGTCCGTGGCGACGCAGCAGCGTCCGCGAAGATCCTGAACGGCTTCGTCAAGGAGTCCGACAACATCCTCGAGCTCAAGGGCGGCCTGCTGAACGGCAACGCCCTCACGAGCGCCGACGTTGTCTCGATCGCCAAGCTCCCGAGCCGCGAGACGCTGGTCCAGCAGCTCGTCACGCTCATCGCGCAGCCGATCTCCGGCACCGCGCGCACGCTCAACGCGATCCTCTCGGCTGTCCCCGTGCAGCTCCAGAAGATCGCCGACGAGGGCCTCATCGGCGGCAACGCGCCGGCCGCTGCAGCCCCCGCCGACGCTGCCCCGGCCGCCGAGGCCGACACGACTGAGGCCGAGGCAGACGCACCGGCCGCCCAACCCGAGGCAGAGGCGCCCGCCGCCGACGCCGCTGCGGAAGCCGCTCCGGCGGACGCCGCTTCCGACACTGATTCCACTGAGGAGTAACGACTATGGCTACCAGCACCGCTGATTGGATTGAAGAGCTCAAGGGCATCACCGTGCTCGAGCTCAGCGAGCGCATCAAGGCGCTCGAAGAGGAGTTCGGCGTCTCGGCCGCAGCTGTCGCTGCCCCGGCCGGTGCCGCTCCGGCAGGCGGCGGCGACGCCGGCGCCGCCGAGGAAGCATCCTCGACCGTCGATGTCGTTCTGACCGCCGCTGGCGACAAGAAGATCGGCGTCATCAAGGTCGTCCGCGCCGCCACCGGCCTCGGCCTCAAGGAGGCCAAGGCCCTCGTCGACGAGGCCCCGAAGCCGATCAAGGAAGGCCTCGAGCGCGACGAAGCCGAGAAGCTCAAGGCCGAGCTCGAAGAGGCCGGCGGTACTGTCGAGCTCAAGTAGCTCGCAGCGGCTCTCGCTTGCGGAGTCCGCTGCGGCGTTCTCAGGCGCTTCGGCGCAGATGGGAACGCCTGCGGCGGGCTTGTCCGCCTGCCTGAATCCGGCCCGGGCTGCCATGAGGGAAACCTCGCGGGAGCGGTGCCGGATCCAGCCAGACGGAATCTGCGGCGCGATAGCTCGCTGAGAGCTACTCGAGCACGCAGAAGCACGACAACTTAGCGGGGGCTTTCCAACCCTTGGACCCCGCAAAGAAGAAGGGCCGCTTGTGGAAGCGGCCCTTCGTCGTTCTCGGGGCCAGTCCCCGAGCAGGATGGGGACGACGGCCGTCAGCCGATGAGCGCCAGCGTGAGGAACGCGCCGGCGAACCCGAGGATCACCAGCACATGCGTCGCCAGCAGCGTGCCGGCCGCCAACGGCGACGCCCCGCGGTCCGCCGCGCGCTTGACCTCGACGGAGCCCGCGAGCACAAACGACGCCACCGCGGCGCCGAACGCCGCCAGCGCCGTCAGGCCGTCCGCCACCTCGCCGCCGACCACCGCCAGCCCGATCAAGAAGCTCAGCGGAGTCCACAGCATCACCAGGCGCGCCCAAGCGGCAGTGCCGGTCGCGTGGTCACGCAGGCTCGGGGGAAGCGGGGCAGCGGTGGGACGAACGCTCATGGACCAACCATCGGCGCCGGCAGCCCACCCCTTTCGCGCACATCAACGCGTGGTGGAGTCCAGGCGGGTCAGTCCGCGACGTCAGCCGTGGAGCCCCCATCCGCGAAGAGCTCCCAAGCCTCGCCGCGATGCCCCGCCGGATCGGTCCAGTACAGCGAGCGGTCGCCGCCGTCGTGCGCCACGGGCCCCTCGTGATCAGCTCCAGCGACATCGAGCCGCACCGCCATCTGGTCAAGCGCCGCAGGCCGCACCGCCAACGCGAAATGGACGTGCGCGCCGGCGCGGTCGTCGAACTCCTTCTCGCCTGGCGTCCACAAGCCGATGCGCCCCTTCGGGCCGGCCTCGAGCCAGACGCGGTCCTCCTGCCGCTGCAGCACCGGCAGACCGATCACCTCGCGGTAAAACCACTCCAGCGCGTCCAGCTCAGACGTCTGCAGCGTGATCTCCGCCAGCCCGAGAACGCCCATGCACCAACCGTAGGTCCAACGGCGCGCGCGGCGTCAGTCGCCTGGGTTGCAACGCCGGTCAGCGCGCCAGGCGTCGAGCGCCAGCGTTAAAAGGCACGGCGCACCACCCGAAGCCGCCGCGGCGCCTGGGGGCCAGGCGCTAGCCCCGCCGGTCCGACAGGCGCTAGCCCCGCCGGTACGGGTCGACCATCACGCTGTCGACGCTGACGGTGCCGACCGAACCGCCGGTGAGCCGGCCCCACAGGCCGACGCCGACCGCGATCTTGTTGCCGGTCGAGACGAACATGATCTGCACCGACGCGGTCTTACCGCCGGCCAGCAACGGGATCTTCGTCGCAAGCGGGCTGGGGCTCGACGGAGCCCACTTGCCGGAGCCCCACGACTGCGACGCCGACGACGTGAACTGGGCCTGCTTCACGGCGCCGTCGCTGTTCTTGTAGAGCACGACCGCCTCGTAACCCGCGATCGCGTTATCGGGCTTGCTGGCGAACCGGAAGTGCGGGTTGGTCTCGTCGACGCAGAACTCCGGCGACACAGCCACCGCGCCGATCGGCAGTTTGAGCGACTTGGAGCCGCCCTGGACGCCCAAGTTCTCATTGCCCGCCACGATCTTCGCGCCGCCGCTCAGCTTCCACAGGCCGGACTGCTCGAAGTCACCACCGGGGGCGAGGGAGTAGTCGGCCGCGTCCCCGAAGCGCGCGAACGCCTTGCTGACGGGAAGCTCCGCGCATCCGTCGCCGTCGTCGGCCAGCGTCGCGGCGTCGACGACCGAATCAACGAGGTCGTCGACCGTGTCGACCACCGGCTCCGTCACCGGCTCAGCAGCAGCGGCTGCGGCATCCGTCACGGGCGCCGCCGCGTCGGTGACGGGCGCAGCAGCCGTGGCGGCAGGTTTGAGGAGGTCCTGCCACGACCATGCGGCGGCCGTCGACGGCAGCGCGGTCAGGAGCGCTGCGGCCGCGGCCGTTGCGGCGCTGGCGCGGACAAGGGTGGCTGACGGGGTAACGGGCATCCGGGCCTCCTGGACGGAGAGGGCAGCTCGCAGCCATGGAGCGGGGGCGGCGAACCGTGGCGCGGTCGGTTGAGTGACCGGAACCTTGGTGCGACGTTCAAACTAACCCCATACCGAGGGTGCCTGGACGGTTGATCGGGATTGGCGTGAACCCCCGTCGGGGGACGGCGTGGCACGACAACGGGCGGCCCGAAGGCCGCCCGCGTGTCGTCGAATGAGGTTGTGCCGGACCTGTGTTCAGCCCCGTGAGGCGGATCAGGTGCGGCCGCCGAGCGGCAGGTCCCCTACCCGCGTCGGTACGGATCCACCATCACGCTGTCGATGTTGGCCTTGGCGCCCACGAAGACGCCGTACGCCTTCATCGTGCCGACGAACATCAGCTGCACGCTGGCGGTCTTGCCGCCGTTGACGAGCGGGATCTTCGTGGCGAGCGGGCTGATGCTCGAGGGGTTCCAGGCGGTCTTGCCGTTGTAGTAATCGCCGCCGCTCGAAGAAGTGAACTGCGCCTGCTTGATCTTGCCCTCGGCGTCGCGGAACAGCACGATCGCGAGGTAGCCGGCATCGAGGCTCGAGAGCTTGGAGGCGAACCGGAACGACGGCTGCGTCTCATCGACGCAGAAGGCCGGCGAGGTCGCGGTCGAGCCGACGCCGAGCTGCAGCGACTTGCCGCCGGTCGTGACCCCGAGGTTCTCGTTGCCGCTGACGATCTTGGCGCCCGACGTGAGCGTCCAGCCGCTCGACTCGAAGGTGCCACCGGGAGCGGTGTAGTACTCCGCGGTGTCGCCGAACTTCTTGAACGCCTGTGTCGTCGGGACCGGGGTGCAGCCCGGGCTGGCGGCCGGGGTCGCGGCCGTGACGGCCTCCGTGACCGCAGCTGCGGTCGAGACGGCTGCCGTGGCAGCGGCCGTCGCGGTCGACGTCGCGGCGGCGGTGGCTCCAGCAGCCACCGATGTCGCGGCGCCCACGACCGACGTCGGCGTCGGAGTCGGCGTCGGCGTCGGAGTTGGCGTCGGAGTTGGCGTCGGAGTCGCGGTGGGCGTCTTCGGCTTGAGGAAGTCGGTCCACGACGCGGCGCCCGCGGTGGCTGGCAGTCCTGCCGTGCCGAGGGCGAGCAGCAATGCGCTCGCGGGAATGATCGTGCCGTGTTTGCGAAGAGGCATCCGTGCTCTCAGTTCAGCCGGGGACTTGAAACGGTTACCGGCGGGGACCGGCTTGACTCTGGACCACTACTCGGCGGCCTCGCTCTAGCTTTGCACCTGAAACAGGTATGAGCCAGGCGTTCTGGACTTCCGTACGGCCTAGGCCATTTGGCGGACGAGGGGAGTTGCGCGCGCTAGCGCCCCTTGCACGCTCTGTTGCGCCACATTCCGCATTCCGCTGCGCGACCCGCTATGTTGAGAAGGCTGGCAGATAGCCGAAGCCGTTCCCTTGGGCGCCCGCGCGTACTACGCGGAGAGCCGGAGCGGGGTCCGTGGTGCCAGCCGCGAGGGAAGTTGTGCGCCCTCGAACACTCGTCGCTCAGCGCAGCCGGTTCGCCACCGGCGCTGCGCACCACGCCCAAGACTCTTCTGAGGAGCAACTGCCTTGCCGCCAGTTCAGACCTCGCGGACGCGCCGCACGTTTGCGCGCCTCGATCGCACCAGCGAACTCCCGAACCTGATCGACATCCAGCGCCAGTCCTTTGAGTGGCTCGTCGATCCGGAGAACGGTGGCCTTCGCGTCACGATCGACGACATCTCTCCGATCGAGGACTACTCCGGCAACCTGGTGGTCGACTTCGGCCAGCTCCGCTTCGATCCGCCGAACGCGTCGATCGAGGAGTGCCGCGAGAAGGACCTCACCTACGCGCGGCCGCTCACGGTCACGGTCGCGTTCATCAACCGCGAGACCGGTGAGATCCGCGAGCAGCAGGTCTTCATGGGCGACTTCCCGTGGATGACCGAGCGCGGCACGTTCATCATCAACGGCACCGAGCGTGTCGTCGTCACGCAGCTCGTCCGCTCGCCGGGCGCCTACGTGATGGAGGCGAAGGACCGCGAGAAGCAGCTCTTCACCGCCAACCTGATGCCGGCTCGCGGCTCGTGGCTCGAGCTCGAGATCGACAAGAAGGGCAAGGTGCACGTCCGCATCGACCGCAAGCGCAAGCTGCCGGTCACCGTCCTGCTTCGCGCGATGGGCTACTCGTCGGACGACGAGATCGCTGCGATGTTCGACAACTCGCGCTACATCACGAACACGATCGAGGCCGACTCCGAGGTGCACCGCACCGAGGAAGGCGCGCTCATCGAGCTCTTCAAGAAGCAGCGTCCGGGCGAGCCGCCGTCAGTCGACAACGCGCGCAACCTGCTCAACCAGCTCTTCTTCGACCCCAAGCGCTACGACCTCACGCGCGTCGGCCGCTACAAGCTCAACGCCCGCCTGGGCCTGGATGTCGACATCGACACCCGTACGCTCACGCACGACGACATCATCGCGCTGATCAAGGAGCTCGTCTCCCTGCCCAAGCTCCTCGGCATCCCGGAGGATCCGGCCGAGGGCGAGGAGATCAAGGACTACGCGGCTGAGGCCGTCACCTACCCGCGCGAGCCGATCGCCGAGCACATCGACGAGTACGAGCACTTCGGCAACCGCCGTCTGCGCACGGTCGGCGAGCTGATCCAGGAGGCGTTCCGCATCGGCCTCTACCGCATGGAGCGCGTCGTCCGCGAGCGCCTCACGACGGAGGACGCCGACACGATCACGCCGCAGACGATCATCAACATCCGCCCGGTCGTCGCGGCGCTCAAGGAGTTCTACGGCTCCTCGCAGCTCTCGCAGTTCATGGACCAGACCAACTCGCTGTCTGGCCTGACGCACCGCCGCCGCCTCTCCGCCCTCGGCGCCGGCGGCCTGACCCGCGAGCGCGCGCCCATCGAGGTGCGAGACGTGCACCCGACGCACTACGGCCGCATGTGCCCGATCGAGACCCCCGAGGGTCCGAACATCGGCCTCATCGGCTCGCTGTCGAGCTACGCGCAGGTCTCGGAGTACGGCTTCGTCACGACCCCGTACAAGGTCGTCAAGGACGGCGTCGTCACCGACGAGATCGTCCACCTCGACGCGACCCAGGAGGAGCAGCTCAAGATCGCCTTCGCGCACACCGAGGTCGACGAGAGCGGCAAGATCGTGGCCGACGAGGTCGTCTGCCGCACGCTGGCTGGCCAGTACCCGATCGTCGCCCCGAACGAGGTCGACCTGATCGACCTCTCGCCGGAGCAGATCTGGTCGGTCGCCACCGCGATGATCCCGTTCCTCGAGCACGACGACGCCAACCGCGCGCTGATGGGCTCCAACATGCAGCGCCAGGCTGTGCCGCTCCTCCAGAGCGACGCGCCGGTCATCGGCACGGGCGTCGAGAAGCGCGCCGCGATGGACACGGGCGACGTGACCCTCGCCAAGCGCGCGGGCACCGTCTCCTACGTCGACGCGAAGCTGATCCGCATCGAGACCGCGGACGGCATCGACGAGTACCCGCTCGACAAGTTCCGCCGCTCCAACCAGGGCACGCTGATCCACCAGCGTCCGCTGGTCGCGTCGGGCCAGCAGGTCGAGGCCAAGCACGTCCTCGCTGACGGCTCCTCCACGAGCGCCGGCGAGATGGCGCTGGGCAAGAACCTGATGGTCGCCTTCATGTCGTGGGAGGGCTACAACTTCGAGGACGCCATCATCCTCAACCGCCGCCTCGTCAAGGAGGACGTCCTCACGTCGCTCCACATCGAGGAGTACGAGATCGACGCCCGCACCACGAAGCTGGGCGACGAGGAGATCACGCGCGACATCCCGAACCGCTCGGAAGAGTCGCTGCGCAACCTCGACGACCGCGGCATCGTCCGCGTCGGCGCCGAGGTCTCCTCGGGCGACCTCCTGGTCGGCAAGGTCACGCCGAAGGGCGAGACCGAGCTCACCGCTGAGGAGAAGCTCATCCGCGCGATCTTCAAGGAGAAGGCTCGCGACGTCCGCGACACCTCCCTGAAGGTGCCGCACGGCGAGGGCGGCGTCGTGATCGACGTCCTCACGTTCAACCGCGAGGACGGCGACGACCTGCCGCCGGGCGTCAACGAGCTCGTGCGCGTCTTCGTCGCGAAGAAGCGCAAGATCTCCGAGGGCGACAAGCTCGCCGGCCGCCACGGCAACAAGGGCGTCATCTCGAAGATCGTCGACGAGCACGACATGCCGTTCCTCGAGGACGGCACGCCGGTCGACGTGATCCTCAACCCGCTCGGCGTCCCGTCGCGCATGAACGTCGGCCAGATCCTGGAGACCCACCTCGGTTGGGCCGCCGCGCAGGGCTGGTACGACGACGGCTCCGAGGCCTACAAGAACAAGCACAAGACCGACGGCAAGGTCTACGTGTCGACGCCCGTCTTCGACGGCGCGACCGTCGCCGACGTCGACAACGCGCTCGTCCAGTGGCAGAAGGAGCACACGGGTCGTATCCGCATGGATATCGACGAGACCCGCCGCGAGGGCCGCAAGGCCTCAGGCAAGTTCACCCTGTTCAACGGCCGCACCGGCGAGCCGTTCGACCAGCAGGTGACGGTCGGCTACATGTACATCCTGAAGCTGCACCACCTCGTCGACGACAAGATCCACGCCCGTTCGACCGGCCCGTACTCGCTCGTCACCCAGCAGCCGCTGGGCGGCAAGGCGCAGTTCGGCGGCCAGCGCTTCGGTGAGATGGAGGTCTGGGCCCTGGAGGCGTACGGCGCTGCCTACACGCTCCAGGAGATGCTCACGATCAAGTCCGACGACACCATCGGCCGCGTCAAGGCGTACGAGGCGATCGTCAAGGGCGAGAACATCGCCGAGCCGCAGGTGCCGGAGTCCTTCAAGGTCCTCTTGAAGGAGATGCAGTCGCTCGCGCTCGACGTGAACGTCGTCTCGGACGACGGCACGCATGGCGGCGACGAGGAGGAGGAAGACGATCTCCTCCGCGCCGCCGAGGAGCTCGGCATCGACCTCTCGGGCGTCCGCGGCCCCGGTGAGGACGCCGCCGCCGAGACCGAGACGACCGACGCCGACAGCGCCGTCGCGACCGACACGGCCGCCGTCACCGAAGCCGAGATCGACATCCAGGCGCTCGCCGAGGGCGACGAGTAGTCCGGGCCAGCAGTTAGAAGTCAGAGAGATCACATGATCGACATCAACAACTTCGACGCGATCGAAATCGGACTCGCGTCCTCCAAGCAGATCCGCAGCTGGTCCCACGGCGAGGTCACCAAGCCGGAGACGATCAACTACCGCACGCTCCGTCCGGAAAAGGACGGCCTGTTCGACGAGCGCATCTTCGGTCCGACCAAGGACTGGGAGTGCTACTGCGGCAAGTACAAGCGCGTCCGCTACCGCGGCATCGTGTGCGAGCGCTGCGGCGTCGAGGTCACCCGCGCCAAGGTGCGCCGCGAGCGCATGGGCCACATCGACCTGGCCGCCCCCGTGAGCCACATCTGGTTCTTCAAGGGCGTCCCGTCGCGCATCGGCTACCTGCTCGACATGGCGCCGAAGGACCTCGAGAAGGTGCTGTACTTCGCCGCGTCGTTCGTCACCTGGGTCGACGAGGAGGCACGCGCGGCCGACATCGACGGCCTCCGCGGCCAGATCGACGAGACCGTCGAGCAGTACGCGACCGACAAGGAAGAGCGCGTCCTGGAGCTCCGCGAGCGCCTCGTGCGCCGCGAGACGTACCTGGAGTCCGGCAAGCAGACCGGCTTCGACGACGACGACTTCCTCTGGGCCGAGCTCCTCGACGTGAACGTCGCCAAGCTCGCCGACGAGGACCGCGAGAAGCTCCTCAAGGACCTCCGCAAGTCGCTTGAGCTCGAGATCGACGACACCATCGCCTACACCGAGGACGCGTCCGAGCGCCTCCGTGCCGCCTGGGAGTTCTTCCAGACGATGGAGCCCAAGCAGATCGAGCACGACGAGGCGCTCTTCCGCGAGCTGCGCGAGCGTTTCGGCTCGCCGTACGGCTTCGGCGAGTACTTCCGCGGCGGCATGGGTGCGGAGTCGATCCGCGACCTGCTGCAGCAGGTCGACCTCGAGGCCGAGCGCGAAGAGCTCGAGGACCTCGTCAAGAACGGCAAGGGCCAGAAGCAGCAGCGCGCCGTCAAGCGCCTGAAGGTCGTCTCGGCCTTCCTGCAGTCCGGCAACCTGCCCGAGCACATGGTCCTCGAGGCCGTGCCGGTCATCCCGCCGGAGCTCCGCCCGATGGTCCAGCTCGACGGTGGCCGCTTCGCCACCTCCGACCTGAACGACCTCTACCGCCGCGTCATCAACCGCAACAACCGCCTCAAGCGGCTGATCGACCTTGGTGCGCCGGAGATCATCGTCAACAACGAGAAGCGGATGCTCCAGGAGGCCGTCGACGCGCTGTTCGACAACGGCCGCCGTGGCCGCCCCGTGACCGGCCCGGGCAACCGCGCGCTGAAGTCCCTCTCGGACATGCTCAAGGGCAAGCAGGGCCGGTTCCGCCAGAACCTGCTCGGCAAGCGCGTCGACTACTCCGGCCGTTCGGTGATCGTCTCCGGGCCGTCGCTGAAGCTGCACCAGTGCGGTCTGCCGAAGCTGATGGCCCTCGAGCTGTTCAAGCCGTTCATCATGAGCCGCCTGGTCGAGCGCAAGTCCGCGCAGAACATCAAGGCCGCCAAGAAGATGGTCGACTCGGCGCTGCCCGAGGTCTGGGACGTCCTCGAAGAGGTCATCCACGAGCACCCGGTGCTGCTCAACCGCGCACCGACGCTCCACCGTCTCGGCATCCAGGCGTTCGAGCCCAAGCTCGTCGAGGGCAAGGCCATCCAGGTCCACCCGCTCGTCTGCGGCGCGTTCAACGCCGACTTCGACGGCGACCAGATGGCGGTCCACCTCCCGCTCGGCGCCGAGGCGCAGGCTGAGGCCCGGATCCTGATGCTCTCGAGCAACAACATCCTGTCGCCGGCCCACGGCGCCCCGCTCACGACGCCGACCCAGGACATGGTCCTCGGCCAGTACTACGTGACGTACGGCCCCGAAGCCGCGGAGCTCGACGAGCTGCGCGACAAGCTGGGCACGGCCGACTGGCCGAAGGACAAGAAGCGCCCGCACGTGTTCCGCTCCGCCCAGGAGGCTGAGCTGGCCGTCGACTTCAAGGTCGTCACGGTCCACGAGCTGGCCGAGTACCGCCCGGAGGGCCACACCGGCCACATCCTCACGACGGTCGGCCGCATCATCTACAACGAGCGCATCAAGCGCGCGCTGTCGGACGCCGTCGGCGAGGACTTCGATCCCGCCGGCCACGTGTTCGTCAACCAGTCGATGAAGAAGAAGGACGCGGTCTCCATGATCGACGGCCTGATCCAGAACTACGGCGCGACCACGGTCTCGCTCGTCCTGGACACCTTCAAGGACCTCGGCTTCGAATACGCGACCCGCGCCGGCATCACCGTCTCGAAGAACGACGTGATCACGCCCCCGAACAAGGGTGAGATCCTCGCCGGCTTCGACCAGGCGGTCGCCGACATCCAGGACCAGTACGACATGGGCCTGATCACCGACGTCGAGCGCAAGGACGCGGTCGTCGAGCAGTGGAACCGCGCCACCGACGTGATCGGTGACGCGATGGCCGAGCACCTCGACGAGCTGAACCCCATCTTCATGATGGCCAACTCAGGCGCTCGTGGCTCGTTCAAGCAGATCCGCCAGCTCGCCGGCATGCGCGGCCTCATGGCCAACCCGAAGGGTGAGACGATCGAGCGTCCGATCAAGGCCAACTTCATGGAAGGCCTCTCGGTTCTCGAGTACTTCATCTCGACCCACGGCGCCCGTAAGGGCCTCGCGGATACCGCCCTGCGTACGGCCGACTCGGGTTACCTGACCCGCCGTCTGGTCGACGTCTCCCAGGACGTCATCGTGCGCCTGGAGGACTGCGGCACGACCGAAGGCATCGAGCTCCCGCTGTTCGTCGACGGAGGCCAGCCGAACGAGAACCTCGTCGGCCGCTTCCCGATGAAGGACATCGGCAAGGGCGAGGCTGCGGTCGTCAAGGGCCAGGAGATCACGCGCGCCTCGCTGGCTCGCCTGATCGCCGACGCCGGCGACGAGCTGGGCGACCAGATCCAGGTTCGCTCGGTGCTCAAGTGCCGTGCCGAAACCGGTCTCTGCCAGCACTGCTACGGCCGCTCGATGGCGTCCGGCCAGACCGCGCAGATCGGCGACTCGGTCGGCATCATCGCCGCCCAGTCGATCGGTGAGCCGGGCACCCAGCTCACCATGCGCACGTTCCACACCGGTGGCGTCGCCGGCTCCGACATCACGTCGGGTCTGCCGCGCATCGTCGAGCTCTTCGAGGCTCGCAAGCCGAAGGGCGTCGCGAAGATCGCCGAGGTCGACGGCACGGTCACGATCGAAGAGACCGACAAGGCCCTCACGGTCGTCGTCACCGACGAGGCTGGCGAAGAGCACCGCTACGCCTTCCCGCGCCGCACCCGCGTGTTCGTGGAGAACGGCCAGGAAGTCAAGGCAGGCCACCAGCTGAACGAAGGTTCGCTGTACCCGCACGAGCTCCTCGCGATCCGCGGCCGCACGGCCACGGAGCAGTACCTGGTTGCCGAAGTCCAGAAGGTCTACAAGCAGCAGGGCGTGGACATCAACGACAAGCACGTCGAAGTGATCGTGCGTCAGATGATGAAGAAGGTCCGGGTCGACCAGAAGGGCGACACCGACTACCTTCCGGGCCAGTTCGTGGACCGCTACGAGTTCCAGGACGTCAACGACGCCCTCAAGGCCGAGAAGAAGGAGACCGCGGCGTACGAGGACGTGATCCTCGGTATCACCAAGGCCTCGCTCAACACGGAGTCGTTCCTGTCGGCGGCCTCCTTCCAGGAGACCACGAAGGTCCTGACGGACGCTGCTCTGGAGGGCAAGACCGATCGCCTGGTCGGCCTCAAGGAGAACGTCATCATCGGCAAGCTCATCCCCGCTGCGACCGGACTCAAGGAGTACCGCCGCATCGAGATCGAGCCCAACGAGCCGCTCCCGCGCGCCATCGACGACCTCGGTCTGCTCGATGAGCACGAGATCGCTGCCGAGCTCGGCCTCGGCGACGACCTCGGCGATCTCGGAGCGGCAATCGGCGAGGACCTTTCGGCCCTCGAAGACATCGGAGCCGGTCTCGGGGGGGACCCAGGCTTCGCAGACGAGCTGGCTCAGCTCGACATCGAACCCGAAGGCGGTCGGTAAGACACCATGGCAACCCCCGAGAACACGACCGTGCGCGAGCACCCGGCAGCGGCATACCACGCCCGCCGCCGGTCCGAGGTCGACGCAAAGATCCTCAAGACTGCTCGGCAGATCCTGAACGACGAGGGCCTCGCGGCGCTCACCGTTGAGCGGGTCGCCGCGGACTCGGGGGTAGCCAAGACCACGATCTACCGGCGCTTCAAGCACCGGCTGGATCTGGCGACCGCGGCCATCGCCGAACTGCCCCAGGCATTTCTCGACGAAGGCCCGGAAGACATCCAGGAGTGGCTCAAGCTGCTCGTGCTGGGCATGAAGATGGGGCTCGACACCCGGTCCGCCGAGGTGATCGGCGCCGGGCTCATGTACCGCCATGACGTCGAGTTCTCGCGCCTGTACCGCGAGCGCATGGTCGATGCCCGTGCCGAAGCCGTCCGCCCGCGCCTGCAGGCGGCGGTTGACGCCGGTGAGATCCGCAAGGACGTCGACATCGACATCCTCATGGCGACCATCGGCGGCGCCGTCATCGGCTGTCAGCTCAACGGCACCGTCGACAAGGACGGGTGGATTGACGACGTCATGAAACTCATCTGGTCGGCGGTCAAGGCGCAGTAGCGCCCAGCTTCTCTCCCGAGTTCTGCGAAGGGCGCCCGCTGGGCGCCCTTCGTCGTTCTAGGGCAGGGCGGCGGCCCAGGCGATGAGCTCGTCGAGGTGGGGGCGGTCGAAGCCGAGGTGGGGCTCGGTCTGGATGAGGAGCGTCGGGGCGACCTCGGCGTTCCGCGACTGCGCCCAGCTGGTGCAGCGCTCGTCGAGCGCGTCGTCGATCCAAGCAAGGGGGCGGCCCTGCGCGTAGGCGTCGATCTCGGTGAGCTTCCAGTGGGCGTTGCCGCGGCCCGGGTTGCGGGCGAACGTGATCACCGGCAACGGTCCGGGCGTGCCGAGCAGGCGGGGGAGATGGTCGTTCGCGCGGTCCTCCCAACCGGTGCACCACACGAGCTCGAAGTGCTCGGCAGCCTCGTGCAGCAGGGCGGCGGTGCCGCTTGAGAGGTAGTACGGGAAGCCCTCGATCATGTGCCAGACGCCGGTCGGCGCCGCGCCCTGCAGGTTGAACAGCGCGAGGACGCCGTCGACATCGACCAGCAGCAGCGGACGCGAGTCACCAGGCACCGGTCCATTGTGACGTGGAGCGGCGGGCGGCAGCGGCCGATTCCCGAAACACGCCGGAAACAGACCCCTTCCGCGCCGTCGAGAATTTGCTCCAACCGGATGAAATTCCCCCGGTAGCCGTCTGGTGTACTCGTGGCGTGGATCCCAAATTCGAGTACGTCCTGAGGACCGCCCGCGAACGTGGCGTCAGCTTCATCCGTCTCTGGTACGTCGACGTCCTCGGCACGCTCAAGGGCGTCGCGTTCCCCATCTCTGAGCTTGAGAACGCGATCGAGGACGGCGTCGGCTTCGATGGCTCCGCGCTCGAAGGCGGCACGCGCCGCGCTGAGCAGGATGTCGTCGCCCGGCCCGACATCGAGGGCTTCCAAGTGCTGCCCTGGCGTGAGGACTCCAACGTCGGCCGGATGTTCGCCGACATCGAGCTGCCCGACGGGACGCCGTTCGACGGCGACCCGCGCGCGGTGCTCAAAAAGGTCGTCCGGCAAGCCGAGGACGCGGGCCTGCATCCGCAGTTCGGCGTCGAGCTCGAGTTCTACCTCTTCCGGTCGCTCCCGGCCGACGGTCCTCCGGAACCGATCGCGGTCGGCAGCTACTTCGACCTCACGCCGACGGATATCGCGACGGACTTCCGCCGCAACTCGATCAACTTCCTCGAGCAGCTCGGCATCCCGGTGCGCGCGTCGTACCACGAGGCCGGCCCGAGCCAGCATGAGGTGGTGCTCGCCCACGCTGACGCGCTGTCGACAGCCGACTCGATCCTCACGTTCCGGATGGCGATGAAGCAGGCCGCCCACCAGCTCGGCAGCTACGCGAGCTTCATGCCGAAGCCGCTCGCGGGCGAGCCCGGCTCGGGCATGCACGTGCACGTGTCGCTCTTCGACGCCGACAACCGCAACATCTTCCACGACGAGGCCGAACCCAACGCGCCGCTCTCGCGCCGCGGCGAGCAGTTCATGGCCGGCGTGCTGCGCCACGCCGGCGAGTTCACCGCCGTCACGAACCAGTGGGTCAACAGCTACACGCGCCTGGCCGACGGCGATGAAGCGCCGAACGCGGTGAACTGGAGCCGGTTCCTCTCCAACCCGCTCGTGCGCGTTCCTGGACACCGCCCGGGCCGCGAGAGCGCGAAGCGCATCGAGGTCCGGTCGCCGGACGCTGGCTGCAACCCGCATCTCGTCTTCGCGCTGATCCTCGCGGCCGGGCTGCGCGGCATCGAGCGGGAGTACGCGTTGCCACCAGAGACGACCGACGTGCAAGCCGGCGCTACCGAGCGCCTGCCGCACGACTTGCGCGAGGCGACCAACCGCTTCGAGGAGTCCGACCTCGTCCGCGAGACGCTCGGCGACCGGCTCGTCGAGTGGTTCGTCGCGAACAAGCGCCGTGACTGGGACGCGTTCTCGCGCGAGGTCACCGATTTCGAACGCCGCCAGTCCCTTCCGCAGCTGTGAACGACGCCTGGATCATCGGAGCCCCCAGCGACCTCGTCGCGTCGGCCGACCGCGCGCTCGCCCAGCTCGGCTTCCAGCCGCGCTTGCTGCCGCCAGACGACCCGCAGGTGGTCGCGGCGGCTGAGCTTGGAGCGCCGTCGAGCAACGGCCGGGCGACGCTGCCGTCGCTCGTGCTGCTCGTCGACGACGTCGAGCGGATCGCCGCGGCGCTTGGCGCCCGCGAGGACTTCGGCCCGGTCCCGCTCGTGGTCGTCGCCGACTCCACGCGCCTTGCGACCGGTGGCTACTCGGCCGTCGGGCATGAGCTGATCGTGCACCCGTTCACGCAGGGCGAGCTGGAGACGCGCGTGGCGCGGGCCAAGTTCGCGGTGGTCGGGCCGGCCAGCGAAGACGTGGTCGTGAGCGGCACGCTCGAGCTGAACACCGCGACGTACCAGGTGAAGGTCGACGGCAACCCGATCGACTTCACCTACATGGAGTACGAGCTGCTGAAGTTCCTCGTGACGCACCCCGACCGCGTGTTCTCGCGCGAGGCGCTGCTGTCGAACGTCTGGGGCTACGACTACTACGGCGGGGCGCGCACGGTCGACGTGCATATCCGCCGCCTCCGGGCCAAGCTGGGCCAGGAGCACGCCGAGCGGATCCGCACGCTGCGCAGCGTCGGCTACCGCTGGGACAGCGTCTGAGCGTGCCGCCCATAGCGGCCCCAGAGTGGACACGGGCGCCCGCTGGCTCTCCACTTTGGCAGGCCGCTTTGGCCCGGTGGAGCAGTCAGGACCGCAAGTCCCGTGCGTACGGGGGTTTGCCCGAAATCACGCCACACGTTCGAAACATTCCGTCACAGATCCGAAACGCTTGGGCCACGGAACCGACACGCGCGGTCCGCAGTCTTCCTCCCATCGATTTCCGATCCCTGGAGGCGCAGTGAGCGTTCTGACCCGAGGCAAGTGGATTGACCACTGGGAGCCCGACAACGATGAGTTCTGGGAGCGCGAGGGCAAAGCCGTCGCGAAGAAGAACCTGATCTTCAGCGTGTTCGCCGAGAACATCGGCTTCAGCATCTGGGTGCTCTGGGGCGTCATCGTGCTCAACCTCGGCAACGCGGGCATCCAGCTCACGGTGTCGCAGCAGTTCTGGCTCACCGCCATCCCGAACCTCGTCGGCTCGACGCTCCGCATCCCCTACACGTTCGCGGTGCCGAAGTACGGTGGACGCACTTGGACCACGATCAGCGCCTTGCTGCTCCTGATCCCGGCGACGCTCGCCGCGTTCCTCGTCCCGAGCCAGTGGCTCCTCGACCAGACGGCTGACACGCAGTTCTGGGTGCTCCTCGCCTGTGCCGCCACGGCTGGCGTCGGCGGCGGCAACTTCTCGTCGTCGATGGCCAACATCTCGCACTTCTACCCGGACAAGCACAAGGGCCTGGCCCTGGGCATCAACGCCGCGGGCGGCAACCTCGGTGTCGCCATCACCCAGCTCGTGGTGCCGCTGGTGATCATCGTCGGTGTCCCGGCTGCGTCGCTGAAGCTGCCGATCCACGACGTGAACCTCGCTTACGCCGGTCTGGTCTGGATGCCGTTCATCATCGCGGCGGCACTCGGCGCGTACTTCTACATGGACTCGCTCACCGGCGCCAAAGCCGACAAGCGCTCCTACACGCTGGCGGTCGCCGAGAAGAACACCTGGATCATGTCGATCCTCTACATCGGCACGTTCGGCACGTTCATCGGCTTCTCGTTCGCCTTCCCGGTCCTGATCAAGAACACCTTCCCGGCGTTCCTGGCCCAGCATCCGTTCATCGGCACCTACCTCGCGGGCCTGGCCTTCCTCGGCGCGCTGATCGGCTCGGTCTCCCGGCCGTTCGGTGGCTGGCTCGCTGACCGCGTCGGTGGCGCGAAGGTCACGCTCGGCGTCTTCGTCGGCCTGGCGGCCTGCACGATCATCGCGATCCAGGGCATCGAGGGCCGGTCCTTCTGGCTCTTCTTCGCCGCCTTCATGGGCGTGTTCTTCCTCGCTGGCATCGGCAACGGCTCGACCTACCGCATGATCCCGTCGATCTTCAAGCGCCTCGGCCACGAGGAAGCGGAGCGCACCGGCGCCGACGACGCCGTCCTGCAGAAGGAGTACAAGCGCCGCGCGGCTGCCGTCATCGGCATCACCGGTGCGGTCGGTGCCTTCGGCGGCTTCCTCGTCCAGGTGGTCCTCCGCCAGTCCAGCCTCGACGTGTCGGCCCTCATGAAGGCCGCCAAGACACCCGCCGAGAAGGCCCAGATCGCCCTCGCGAACACCGACTGGGCTGTTCCCGCCCTGTGGGTCTTCGTCGGGGCCTACGCGGTCTTCTTCGCGATGACGTGGTTCTTCTACATCCGCGTCCCGGCCGCTGACTCCTACACCCCCGCAGCGGCTGCCGCCGCGGCGAAGGCCCCCGAGGCCGAGCGGGTGCCCGTCGGCGTGTAGGTCCGGGACGCTGGGGCCCGTCTCCAGTCTCGGCGTGCCCTCGTCGCCGCTGGTGCCGACCCGGTCTCGTTGAGACCGCCAGGGCCAGCGGCGCACCAACCGCCGGCGCCCCTGCGGCGCCAGCGACGCCTCCCTCCGGGGGATCGATACGCGGCCGTCGCCCACCAGGGCGGCGGCCGCGTTGTCGTTCGTGCGGCGGCGTTGTGCCCCTGCGGCGCCCGGCGGGGTGGTCGTGTGGCGTGCGGAATTTGATGTCGCTGGGCGACCGGCCCCTGCGGCGCTGGCGAGGTGGTCGTGTGGCGTGCGGAATTTGATGTCGCTGGGCGACCGGCCCCTGCGGCGCTGGCGAGGTGGTCGTGTGGCGTGCGGAATTTGATGTCGG
>JAEYAL010000132.1 GCA_023404805.1 Actinomycetes bacterium
GCGCAGGTGCAGGCGGCGCGGGCGCGGGTTCCGGCTCGGCCAGCGGGGAGCCGGCGAGCGGCTCGGCGGGCACCGGTGCGGGGGCGGCGGGCGCCTCCGGCTCGGCGTAGACGTCGGCAGCAGCCACCGGCTCCGCATAGGGCTCGGCCGGAACGTCGGCCCCGGACGAGTCGCCCAGGATCTCGCGCTCCTGGCGGCTCACTTCCGAGCTGTCGGCGCCGTGCCGGCGCTTGAGTTCGAGGTGCTCGCGAATGGCGTCGTCGAGGAGGCCCATGGCGTCAGCGTACCTCTCCGGCCGGCCCTTGGGCAGGGGTGGCAGCCTCTACCCGGTTTCGTCCGCCACGCTTGGCGCGGTAGAGGGCTTCATCGGCAGCACGCACGAGATCGCCCACGTTTTCGCCGTCTGCAGGCAGGGACGCGACGCCGAGGCTGGCGGTCACGGGAACCGGGCCCGTGGTGTCGTCTCCGAGCTCAAGCGCTTCGATTCCTTCGCGCAGACGCTCCGCAAAGGCCCGCGCTGCGGCGGTGTCGCCGACAGCGAGGACGACAGCGAGCTCCTCGCCGCCGTAGCGGGCTGGGAGGTCGCGGTCGCGTGCGGCGTCGCGGACGACCTTGGCGACGGCCTTCAGCACGGTGTCCCCAAACGGGTGCCCGTGGGTGTCGTTGATGACCTTGAAGCGGTCGAGGTCGAGCATGACGAGCGCGATCGGCTCGGACTCGGTGGCGCGCGAGGCGGCGCTGGCGAGCACGTCGTCGAAGCGGCGGCGGTTGAACAGCCCAGTGAGCTCGTCGGTGATCGACTCGCGGGCGACGTCCTCATGGCGGCCGACGTTGCGCAGCGACACGGCGGCCTGGTCGGTGAGGTAGCGCAGCAGCTCGCGCTCGTCCGGCTCGAACGGCCGCGAGCGGGCGACCGAGATCACGCCGAGCGGGCCGTCGCCGCGCTCGATCTGCATCGGTTCGGCGATCGCGTGCAGCCCGCCGAGGGAGACCGCTGCCGAGCTGCCGCTGGAGAGCGCGCGCTGCTCGACTTCGGCGAGCGCGTCCCAGGAATCCAAGACGGCGCCGACGGAGCCGCGCGTCTGCGGGGCGCCTTCCGGCCCGGTCGGCATCAGAGCCCGGCCGGAATCGGCGGTCAGGCCGTCGACAGCCGATTCGACGACGAGGTCGACGAGCGTGTCGCGGTCGAGGTTCGCGGCGAACGCCTTGCCAAGCCGCAGCAGCGAGCTCTGCACACGGCCGCGTTCCCGTTCCAGCTGGTCGACGCGGAGCTCAAGCTGGCGCGCCATCCCGACGAACGCCCGGCCGAGGGTGGCGAACTCGCCGCGGCCCTTGACGGCGATCGACGACGCCGCCTCGAAGTCGCCGGAGCCGAGGCGTTCGGCGGCGCCGAGGAAGCCGGCGATCCGGCCGCGCAGGCCTCGCTGCAGCATGTAGCCGACGGCGAGCCCGACGATGATGAAGCCGACGAACACCGCGAGGATCAGCCGAGCGGCGAGCCCCGAGTCCTGCGTCGCGGGTTTGGTGGTGAACACGGTCGCCCACGGCTGCGCCGGGTTCGGTGCAGGCGCCGACGAGGTGCGGACGCGCCAGCGGTCGGCGGTCGTCGGCGGGTCGACACTGGTGTCGACCTCGGACGCTGGCGGGAACGTTCCAGCCTTGGCGACCTCGTCGCCGCCCGGGCCGGCGAGCACCGCCGTCGGCACGCCTGTGCTCTCCGTGATGTCGCGCGCGAACTCATCGACCGTCGCGAACCCGAGCGCCAGCTTCGCGGTCTCGCTGTCGCTGATCGGCGCCTCGACGCGCGCGATGCCGACCGTCTCCTGATCGCCGACCGTCAGCTCGTCGCCGTTCGGCAGCCGGACTGCGGCGCCTTCGAACGAGTGCCGCTCCAGCGCGGCCGGAAGCGCGCGCTCGATGACGCTTGGGCGGCCCGTCGCGAGCGCGGCGCGGAACCGCACGTCGTTGCCGAGGGCCGTGGCGCGGCGCTCGGCGCGCTCCGTCAGCTGCGACACGAGGACCGAGCTCACGCGCACGGACGCGTCGAGTTTGGCGTCGGCCTTGGCGTTCTCGTTGGCGCGCACCACCCGGCCGATCGCCAGCGACGCGATCACCGCCGGGACGAGCACGAGCACCGCGATCGACAGGAACAGCTGTTGGCGGAAACTCATGCGGGGAAGGCGCGCGGGGCCGGCGCTCGATGCCACCCCGCAGCTGGCACTTTCGCCATGCGCGAGCCGCACCCTGCCAGCCGCAGTCGTTACACTAGACGTCGCTTGGGGCTATAGCTCAGTTGGTAGAGTGCCTGGATCGCACCCAGGAGGTCAGGAGTTCGAATCTCCTTAGCTCCACTCCAAGCAGCCCCGCCGCCGCGGGGGTTTTTTCGTTCTGGGCGGCGAATTTCACGTCGCACCGCACATCGGTCCAGCGGCGCTGCCACGATGCGGGGCGATGCAGCGGATCACCGACGACGAGCGGCGCCGGCGCCTGGCCCGCCGCCACGCCCTGCTGCCAACCGGCCGGGCGGCCGACGTCGTGGAGGCGGCGCGGCGCGTCGTCTGCCTCCATGCGACCGACCCGGCGACGATCGCGCTGTCGGCGTGGGCGCGCGTCGACGGGTTCGCAGTCCGAGACTTGGAGCAGGCGCTGTACGCCGATCGCACGCTCGTGAAGCATCTGGCGATGCGCCGGACGCTCTTCGTGTTCCCGCGCGACCTGCTCCCAGCCGCGCAGGCCGGCGCGAGCTTGCGGGTCGCCAAGCAGGAGCGCGACCGGCTGGCCAAGGACGTCGAGCGCAGCGGCGTGCACGACGACGGCCACGCGTGGTTCGACGCCGCTGCCGCGGAGCTGCGCGCGCACCTCGCAGCGGGACAGGAGCGCACCGCCCGTGAGCTGCGCGGCGAGCTGCCGTCGCTCGGGACGAAGATCGTCGCGGGCTCCGGCAAGTGGTCGCAGGAGATGTCGGTCGGGCCTCGCCTCCTCACGGCGCTGGGCGCAGCCGGCGAGGTGGTGCGCGGCACGAACGACGGCGCGTGGTACGCGTCACGCCCGCGCTGGACTGCCATGAGCGCCTGGCTCGGCGGGCCGCTCGAAGGCGTCAGCGTCGACGACGGGGTCGCGCGGCTCGTCGAGCAGTGGCTGCGCGCGTTTGGCCCGGGCACCACGAACGACATCAAGTGGTGGCTCGGCGGGACGGTCGCCGCGGTGAAGCAGGCGCTCGCGCGGCTTGAGGCGGTCGAGGTCGCCCTCGATGGCGGCGCCGCCGGCTGGGTCCTGCCGGACGATCTCGCGCCCGAGCCGGACGCCGGACCGTGGGGCGCGCTGCTGCCGTCGCTCGACCCGACGACGATGGGCTGGAAGGACCGCGACTGGTACCTCGGCAAGCACAAGCCGCTGATCTACGACTCCGTCGGCAACGCTGGCCCGACGATCTGGTGGGAGGGCCGCATCGTCGGCGGCTGGCGCCAGGACGACGACGGCGCCGTCGAGCTGCAGTGGCTCGACGACATCGGCGCCGACGCCCGCGCCGTGATGGACGCCGAGGCCGCGCGCCTCACCGAATGGCTCGACGGGACGCGCGTGATGATGCGGTTCCCATCGCCGCTGTCGCGGCAGCTGGCGCAGTAGCCGCGCGACGCGGCGAAGACTGGCGCGAGCCGGGCGCGCGAGCCGGCTGGCGCAAGGCGGGGCGCTAGCCCGCGACCCACTCGCGGGCCGCGTCGACCTCGGCAAGCGGGAAGACCTTCACTTCGCCCGGCGCCATCCACGCGAACGTCTTCAGCGACTTGGCGACCCACTCCACATCGGTGGCCACCGCGAAGCGGTGCCACTTGCCGTGGTCCTTGATCCAGGCGCGGGCGCCGGTCTTGGCGTCTTCCAGGAAAGCGTCCGCGGCGAGCTTGTCGAAGTCGTCGAGCTCAAACAGCAGCCGCAGGTCGCCAGCAGCGACGCCCTCGTTGATCGCCGGCTCGAGCACGTCGGTGTAGTCGGCCTTGGTCAGGACGCCGCTGGCCCGCAGGCCGACGGTTCCGGCCGGCATGTCGGTGATGCGCTCGATCATGGGGTCCCCTTCAGGTCACGCACCGCTGCAGGAAGGATGCGTCGCGAACTTCGGGACCACCGTAACTGGCTACGCCCGGCCTGGCGCGTACATGATCACGCCGACGCCGACGAGGCAGATCGCCGCGCCGACGAGGTCGTAGCGGTCGGGGCGGAAGCCGTCGAACACGACGCCCCACAGCAGCGACCCCACGATGAACACGCCGCCGTACGCGGCGAGCACGCGGCCGAACTCGTCGGAGGTCTGCAGCGCCGCGATCGCGCCGTACGCCACCAGCAGCGCGCCGCCGGCCACGACGGCCCAGGCGCCGCGACCGTCCTTGAGTCCGATCCACATCAGGTACGCGCCGCCGATCTCGGCCAGCGCCGCGAGTGCGAAGAGAAGGACGGAGCGCGCGACCACGCGCAGATCCTCTCAAGCGCCGCCGACCTCCCGGGGCGAAGTCGGAGGAATGCCCCGGGAGATGCGGCGAGACGGCTGTCCAGGCCGCCGGTGGCTGTGGTGCGCGCGGTCTGATCACCGCCGCGCGCGAAGAGCGGAGCGGGCGTTAACGGCCGGCGAGCGCGGCCTTCACGGCGGCGCTGACGCGGCGGGCGCCGACGTAGTGGCTGGCCCAGTAGCCGCTGGCGATGGTGTGTTCCATGACGCCGCGGGTCGTCGCCGAGATCACCTGGGTCGCGCTCGTGGCGATACCGACGTGCGAGGCGCCCGCACCGGCCGAATTGAAGAAGACGAGGTCGCCAGGCTCGATCGCGTCCTTGCTGATGGCCGTGCCCTGCTTGTACTGGTCGAAGCTGATGCGGGGCAACGTGATGCCGGCCTGTTTGAACGCCCACTGCGAGAGGCCGGAGCAGTCGAACCCGGCGAGCGTGGTGCCGGCTGACTTGTAGGGCGTGCCGATCGCCTGGCGCGCGGCCGCGAGGATCTTCGCGACGGTCCCCGCCGGAGCCGAGGCCGGGACCGTGGTGACGGCGTCGCCGCCCGCTGCCTGGGCGGCCCGCAGCTTGGCCTCGATCTTGTCGGCGACCTTCAGGCCCATCCGGCGCAGCGTCTCCACGTTCGGCGCGCCGGTGAGCGTCAGCGACTGCACGCGCTGGTAGCTCTTGATCGCTTTGCGCGTCTTGCCCCCGAGGGCGCCGTCTGGCTTGACCTTCACGCGGCGCTGCACGCTCTTGGTCTGCGTCTTGGTCAGCGCGACCGTCTGCGTGACGATCGGGTCGGCGCCATCGGCGGTCGCCGCTGAGGCGGACGGCGCGGACTTGCCCGACTCGTCGCTGACGGACGTGCCGCCGCCATCCGTCGCAAACGCCGACGGGGCGACAGACAGGCTCAAGATGAGAGTCGCGACAAGCGTCGCGATGCGGGGATGGATCCTCACGGGCGTTCCTCTTTCGAATGCCTGCGGGGTTAGCTGACGGGCTGGCGCAGAAAGAGCAGCGCCCCCACACGCTCTGGTGTGAGTTAGCCCCAAGGATTTGGGTCCCCCGCTTGCTCGGAATGGGTCCGGGCAATTCGGCAGGCCGGAAAGTAGCAGAGGGTGGCGTCGCTTCCCTCAGGTCATCGACGGTGGCGCGGTCGGCCTTGGACGCTGCAATTCAGCGTGCACGGGAAGGAACGCCGTCAGGGGCGTCGATTCGAGCTGGCGCGCCGGCGCGGAGGACGCCACCGGGCAGGCCCTTCCTGCGCTCGCTCTGTGGCCCTGGGGTCGTTCGCGCGAGCCAGGCGGTGGCCGCCCGGGCGGGGGCCCTGCGAGGTTCGATTACCCGATCCAGCTGAAGCGCGGACCGCGGTAACCGTCGCGGTCGACGTGCTCGGCCCACATCGGCAGCGGCCGCACCCACAGCGACGCAGGATCGTCCACGCGCCGGTAGACCACCATCCACTCGAGCGTCTCCGAGTGGCGGGCGACGTCGAGCACTTCGTACTCGTTGCCCTTGAAGTGGCGGTAGCGGCCCTTGGCGGGCAGCTCGTGACCCCCGTCGTGACCGGCAGATTCAGGAGCGAGCGGCACGCGCGCCAGCCTAGCTCCAAACCTCATAGGACAGGTTCTGACCTAAGCCGCTGCGATGGTCCTCCCATGGCCGAGACCTCTGCACGACTCCTGCGGCTCCTGTCGCTGCTGCAGACCCGCCGCGACTGGACCGGCGCGGAACTCGCCGAGCGCCTCGGCGTCGCGCCGCGGACGGTGCGCCGCGACATCGCCCGGCTGCGGCAGCTTGGCTACCCCGTCGACCCCCCCCCCGGCGTG
>JAEYAL010000148.1 GCA_023404805.1 Actinomycetes bacterium
CCCGAACTCCGCGCGCGCCTCACCGCCGCGGCCGCGTCGGGCCTCTCTGCCACCCGCGACCTCGCCGACTGGATGCTCACGCAGGTCGCCCCGGAACCGACCGTGCCCGAACCGGAGGAGATGCCGATCGTCCGCGAGCCCGTGCCTAGAATCCCGGAGGTGGCGAACGCGACCTGGATCCTGACGGCGTCGGTCGACAACCACCGGGCCACCGAATCGCGCGGCTTCTCGGTGATCGGCATCAAAGAGTCCCACCACGGGCGCGCGCTCGAGATCGAGCCAGGCGACCTCATCGTCTTCTACCTGACGAAGGTCATGGCGTTCGCCGGCGCGGTGCGGGTCACGGGCGACCTGTTCGAGGACCGCGAGAAGATCTGGCCCGGCCAGCCCGGCAAGCCCGACATCTACCCATGGCGGCTCGGGATCGAGCCCGTCATCGTGCTGCCGGAGGCGTCGTGGATTCCGGCGTCGACGCTCAAGACCGACCTCGAGCATGTGCAGAAGTGGCCGGCGAAGAACTGGACGCTCGCGTTCCAGGGCCAGCTGCGCAGCGTCTCCAAACACGACTCAGCGCTCCTCTTGGACCGGCTGAGCGCCGCCGCAGCGCGGGCAGCCGCATGACCGGCGATCCGGATCCGCAGCGGTCGGCGCGGCTGCTCGAGGACGGCCGGCGCCTCGCTGCCGTGGCGTGCGTCGTCCTGCTCGTCTCGCTGTTCCTGCCCTGGTACCAGAAGAGCGTGCTCGCTCCGGGCGGCAAGACGTTCGTCACCACCAACCTCTCCGCGTTCGGCTCCTTCACCTGGATCGAGGCGGCGATCATCCTCGTCGACCTCGCCGTGCTCGCGCTGCTGTGGTTCCGCCGGACCGAGCGGCCGGTCGCCCTGCCCGCCGACGACGGCACGATGATCGCCATCGCCGGCGGCTGGGTCGTGCTGCTCGTGATCGTGCGGGTGTTCGACAAGCCCCAGGTCGCAGGGACCGGCGCATCGGTCGGCCTGCAATGGGGCCTGCTCGTGGCGATGGCCGCCGCCGGCGCCCTCCTGGCCGCCGGTCTGGCGATGCGCGCCGTCGAGCATTCGGCGCGCGCGGTCCCCGACGAGGACGTCGCAGAGCCCGATGCTGGCCCGGCCACGACGCCGGCGACCGTCGCGGACGACTGGGCCGACCGCCCGACGGCGCCATAGCCAGCCGCCACGGCGGCGACCCGGCCGCGGCGACCATCTAGCCTGCAGGGCAATGGACCGCACGAAGCTCGCCGCCGACCTCCGCCAGGCCGGCTACCTCGCCGACGACCGCACCGTGCTGGTGTCGGCCCTCTCGATCGAGCTTGGCAAGCCGGTACTTGTCGAAGGCCCCGCGGGCGTCGGCAAGACGGAGCTCGCCAAGGCCCTCGCGGCGGTGACAGGCCGCGATCTCGTGCGCCTGCAGTGCTACGAGGGGCTCGACGAGGCGCGCGCCCTCTACGAGTGGAACTACCGCGCGCAGCTGCTGCGGATCCAGGCCGCCCACGGCGCCGATGCCGAAGGCGACGACTGGGACGGCCTGCGCGACGACCTGTTCGCGGAGGAGTTCCTGCTGGAGCGCCCGCTGCTCAAGGCGATCCGCAGCGAACGGCCCGTCGTGCTGCTCGTCGACGAGATCGACAAGGCCGACCAGGAGTTCGAGGCGCTGCTGCTCGAGCTGCTGTCCGACTTCCAGGTCTCGATCCCGGAGCTCGGCACGGTGCATGCGGCCTCACGGCCGCTGGTGCTGCTCACGTCGAACGCCGCGCGCGAGCTCACCGAGGCGCTCAAGCGCCGCTGCCTCTTCCTCACGCTCGACTACCCGACGCCGGAGCGCGAGCGCGACATCCTGCTCGAGCACGTCCCCGAGCTGCCGGACGCGATCGCGCTGCGCATCGCCGAGGTCGCGGCCAAGATCCGCGAGCTCGACCTGCGCAAGCCGCCAGCGATCTCCGAGACCATCGACTGGGCCCACTCCCTGCTGCTGATCGGCGCCGACTCGATCGACTCGGCCGTCCTGCGCGAGACGCTGCCGGTGGTGCTCAAACACCGCACCGACCTGGAGCTCGTCGCCGAGCGGGCCGGGCAGCTGCTGGGCGAGCCGATCGGCCGGGGCTCGAGATGAGCGGCCTGCACGCGGCCTTCACGGGCTGAGGCCATGAGCCCGAAACGGTCCACGGGCACCGTCGCGCCGGGCAACACCGGCAGCCGCCCACGCGGCATCGACGGCCTGCTGCTCGAACTGGCGACCGCCCTGCGCAAGGCCGAGGTGCCGGTCGGCAGCGGCGAGCTGCTCGATGCGTCGCGCGCGCTGGCGGCCATCAGCTGGGACGACGAGGCCACGGTGCGCGAAGCGCTCGCGGCGACGATGACGAAGACGGCTGAGCACCGCGAGCGGTTCCTGGCGCTGTGGGACGAGGTCCTGCGCCACGCGACGCTGCGGGCGGCGCTCGACGCCCAGCGCGACGCCGCCGCCGGCCTCGGGGAAGGCGGCCTGCCCGGCGAGGCGGGTGGCGACGGCGAAGGCGGCGAAGGCGAAGGCGGCGAAGGCGAAGGGTCGGGCGAGGGCTCGGGCCAACCCGGCGGCGAGGGCGACGGCGGAGGCCCCGGCGGCGACGGCGCATCCACGGCGATGGACCTCGACGAGCTCGCCCGAGCGGTGCAGAGCGCACTGAGCCAAGGGTCTGGCATGGGCTCCGGGGCGCTGCGCGACCTCGTGCGCCTAGCGATCGACTCGGCTCGCCAGCAGGAGTCGGGCGTGGTCGGCGTCGACGTGCAGCGGATCCGCCGCATGCTCGGCATCAACCGCGGCGGCGACGCGGCCGAGCAGCTGTCGGATGCGGCAGTCCGCGAATTCACCGAGCTCCTGCGCCGCGAGCTGGAGGAGCAGCGCACGATGCGGACAGGCGAGATGCCGCCGCAGCGGGCGCTCCAGCAGCTCGGCCGCGACCTCTCGTTCGGGCAGACCACCGACGAGGCCGCCATCCTCAAGGCCATCCACGCGCTGCGGCGCGAGCTGGCCGTCGCGGGCCACAGCCGGCGCGGTCCGCGGACCGGCCCGGTCGACCTGCGCCGCACGATCCGCGCGTCGCTGGGAACCGGCGGCGTGCCCGTCGACATCATCCCCGTGCGCGAGCACCCCAAGCGGCCCCAGCTCGTGGCGCTGTGCGACGTCTCGACCTCGGTGAGCAGCTCGGCCGTCTTCTTCCTGTCGGTCGTGTCCGCGCTCGCTGATGCGTTCGCGCGGCTGCGCACGTGGGCGTTCATCGAGATCGCCGACGAGGTCACCGAGCTCTGCCTGCAGGCGCAAAGCGCCCAGGAACTCGGGCGGCGGATCACCAAGGAGGCCAAGGTGGCCGACATCACGGGTTATACGGATTACGGCCGGGTGTTCAAGCAGCTGGCCGTCGAGCTCGAAGACGTCGTCGACCGCCGGACCACGCTGATCATCCTCGGCGACGCGCGCACCAACGGCCGCGATCCCGGGCTGAACGCCTTCGCTTCGCTGGCCTCGCGCGCCGGCCGCACGCTGTGGCTCAACCCCGAGCCCGAGCTGTACTGGGACTACGGCGACTCCGAGTCGACCCGCTACGCCAAATGGTGCGAGATGCACCGCTGCGCGACGGCCTCCGACCTCGCGGGCCTGGCGAAGCTCCTCACCACCACGCGGTAAGCCGCCGCGCGCCGACTGGCCCGGCCGCCGTTCTTGGCGCCCCGGCCTGTGCAGGTCTGCAGCGCAGCGCTGCAAACCTGCACAGGCGACCGCGCCAGCACCGGTGCGGCCGGTAGGGTTCCGCGCAGAGCAGGGGAGCCGGGCGACCGGCTGAGAGGGCGCTGACCGCTTGCGCCGACCCTTCGAACCTGTGGGCTCGCACCCGCGTAGGAAGCCGAACTTGTCCGTCGCACGAGACAACGCGCCGCATCTGGCGGTCCATCACGAACACCGCTCCACGCCCGCAGCCGGGCAGGTCTTGGCGCGCGCCTCCGGTCTCGCGGTCGGGTTTGGCGCTGAACCCGTGGTCTCGGGCGTCGACCTCACGGTGCGCCGCGGTGAGACCGTCGTGATCGTCGGACGCAGCGGCTGCGGGAAGACGACGCTGCTCCACGCGCTCGCGGGGCTCCTGCCCGCGGCGAGTGGCTCGCTCGACGCGGCGCCGGCCGCGCTGATGCCGCAGCGCGACGGACTGATGCCGTGGGCCTCTGCGCGCGACAACGCGGCGCTGCCGCTGCGCGTCGGCGGGATGCCGAAGCGGGAGGCGCGCGCGGTGGCGCTGGCGCAGCTCGAGGAGCTTGGGCTCGGCGACGCGGCGCGTAGACCGGTCGGTCTCCTTTCGGGCGGGATGCGGCAGCGCGTCGCGCTCGCGCGAACGCTGCTCACAGGCCGCCCGCTGCTGCTGCTCGACGAGCCGCTGGCGGCCGTCGACGCGCTGACGCGCGCCGACCTGCACGGCCTGCTCGTTCAGCATCTGGCCCGCGGCGGACACGGCGCGGTGCTCGTGACGCACGACCTCGACGAGGCTGTGCTGCTCGCCGACCGGCTGTTCGTGCTCACCCCCAGCGCGCCGGAAGCATCGGCCAACGCGGGGAAATCGACAAGCGCCATGCCTCCAGGCCATGAGGAAGGCGACGCGGCCGCGCCGGGTCGCTCGAGCTCAACCCTGCGTCCCGGACCGCCGCTCCTCGGCCAACCCGGGCAGCACCTCGAAGAGCGTGGCGGACGCCGCATCCGCGAAGCTCTGCTGGAGCAGCTCGCCGCATGAGCGCGGTGCGCCAGCAGCCGACGAGCAAGCTCGTGGCGTTCATCGTTCCGGTTGCCGTCTTGGCGCTGCTCGTCGGTGCCTGGCAGATCTGCGTCGACGTCGCAGCCGTCGACCCGATCGTGCTGCCGGCGCCCACCGACGTCGCCGATGCGCTCTGGACCGATCGTTCTCTCTTGCTGGAGGCGTTCTGGCAGACGGCGCGCGTCGTGCTGCTCGGCATCATGATCGCGGCCCTGCTCGGCGTGGCGGTCGCCGCACTCATCCACCACTCGCGGCTCGCCCGCCAGGCGCTCGAGCCGCTGCTTGTCGGTTCACAGGCGATCCCGATCCCCGTCCTCGCCCCGCTCGCGGTGATCTGGCTTGGGTTCGGCCTGACGACGCAGCTCGTGATCGTCGTGATCGTGGCCTTCTTTCCCGTGGCGGTCTCAACCCGTGACGCTCTCGCGAACCTCAGCCCCGAGACGGAGCTGGTGCTTCGGAACCTCGGGGCGACGGGCCTGCAGCGGCTGCGGTTCGTCGAGGTCCGCGGCGCGCTGCCGGGGATCGTGACGGGCCTGCGGCTTGGCGTCGTCTTCGCCGTGATCGGGGCCGTGTTCGCCGACGCCACCGGCTCGACCGCCACCACCGCCGCCGACCCCACCTCGACCGGTGGCCTGGGCCGCGTGGTCGACGATGCGATCCCGCAACTGGCGACTGACCGCGCCTTCGCTGCCATCGTCTTGCTGGCCGCGTTTTCCCTCTTCCTCTTCTGGTCGCTCGGCGCCGTGCAGCGCCTCGCCGCCCACACCAGCTCCCGCCCCCTCCGAAGGACCACATGATCCAGCTCCCCCGCCAGCGCGCCCTGTCGCTCTTCGCCGCCGCCGCAGCCTCGTCGCTGCTGCTCGCCGGCTGCGGCGAGAAGAAGGAGACCGAGACGGCCGTCAAGGAGACCGACGACGTCACGCTCGTCCTGGACTACTTCCCCAACGCCAACCACGCCGCGATCTACGCCGCGCAGGCCAGCGGCGCGTTTGAGCGCGCGGGCCTGAATGTGACGATCCAGCCGCCCGCCGACGCCGCTACGCCGCTGAAGACGCTCGAGGCCGGGAAGGCTGATTTCGTCATCTCGTACGAGCCCGAGGTGCTGCTGGCCCGCAACGAGGGCGCGAAGATCCAGGCCGTCCAGGCGCTGGTGCAGAAGCCGCTGACGTCCGTGATGTCGATGCCGAAGGATCCGGTCAAGAAGGCCGGGGACTTCGCGGGCAAGACCGTCGGCACCGCCGGCCTGAACTACCAGGCCGCCTATCTCGACACGATCCTCAGCGAGGGCAACGTCGACCCGCAGAAGGTCAAGCGCGTCGACCTCGGCTTCAACCTGTCGCAGCCGCTGGTGTCCGGCCGCGTCGATGCGACGCTCGGCGGCTTCTGGAACTACGAGGCCATCGAGCTGGAGCGCAAGAAGAAGGATCCCGTCGTGCTGCACGTCGAGGACCTCGGCGTGCCGGTCTACAACGAGCTGGTGATCACCGCCACCGAGGAGACCGTGCGCAACCGCGGCCCGCTCGTGCGCCGCTTCGTTCAGGCGATCGGGTTCGGCGCCAAGGCCGTCCAACAGGACCCCGCCGCCGGCATCGACCCGCTGATGGAAGCCAGCAAGGGCCTGGACCGCGGCCTGCAGGAAGCGAGCCTCGAAGCGACCCTCCCCGTGATGTTCCCCGCCGAGGAGCACCCGTTCGGCTGGCTCGACCCCATCGCCTGGGCCACCTACGCCCGCTGGATGCAGGAGAACCGCCTCATCGACGACGCCAAGATCGCCGCCCGCGCCACCACCAACGAGTACCTCGCCGGCGAGGGCGTCGGAGACAAAACCGACAGCTAGCTCACGCCATAAACAGATGCCACGCGGCGTAGCCGCGCCAGGGCGCGTAGCGGGAGACCAGCTCGTGCACCTGCTGCTCGGTCGCTAGTGGCATGCGGCCGCGGCGGTCCCGTTCAGGCGGGGCCGCCGCGCGGTCGTTTTGGGGCCGATGGTCGAAGTTGCCGACGGGCGCTGGCGAGAGGTCGGTCACGACGCCCTCATGGATCAGAGCCCCTACGCTCTTCAGCAGGCCGAGATCGCCGGAGGGCGAGGCGTCGGGATAACCCTGGCCGCGGAGCGCCATGACCGACAGGGTCCAGGCGCCGAGACCGGGGATCGCTCGGAGCCGCCGCCAGTTCTCCTCGCGGACGGCCGGATCGGCGTCATCGAGATCGAGTCCGCGGACGAGCAAACGGCACACCTGCCGCATGAGCATCGTGCGCCGCGGTGACAGCCCAAGCGACTCGATCTGCGCGGGAGCCAAGTCCAAGATCGCCTGCGGCGTCGGGAAGTCGCGCAACCCCGTGCGCTCGCACTGCACACCCGCGAACCGCACGAGGCCCCGCTGGATGCGCAGCGCCTCGACGTACTCGATGAGCTGCTCCGTGATCGCGGCGATGAGCGCGTCCTGCGCGCGGTAGCCGACCGACGGCCGCAGCCACGGCCGACGGCGCACGAGCGGCCCGAGGAGCGGGTCGTTCCAGGCCGCGTCGAGGAAGGGCCGGTGGTCGACGTCGACGCCGAGGCTCTGCCGCCAGCGCGCAAGCGTGCGCGCAGCCAGCTCCTCCGTCGGGGCCCATGAACCCATGACGACCGGGCCGTCGGCCTGTGGCCGCGCGGCGCGCAGCAAGGCGATGTCGCCGTCGACGCACACGATCCGCTCGAGCACGCCAGCATGCCGCCTGCCCACGCCGTCCGGCGGCGCCCACGGCAGCCGGAACGGCGCGACCGGCACCACCGACTCGCGGACGTGCGCCAGCCCCGCTAGCGCGTCCGGCCCGGCAAGCCCAGCCGGTCGACGCTGCACCGGAGCGCGCGTCCCGACGACCTGCGCACCGGGATTGACAACGAGGGAACACACGTTCCCGAAGACCTTAGATGACCTCGCGGACCGCTCGCGCGCCGCGAGGGCCGCTCAGGAGCGGCCGGACCTACTTGCCGAGCAGGTGGAGGTCGACCAGGATGCTGGTCGTCTGCTTCGTCCGCAGCTTGCGGCGGCGCTTGCTCGCCGCAGGCGCAACGATGACGCGCCCCTTGGCGCGGCGCGGCAGCACGGCAGCGATCAGCAGGCCGGTCGCGATGCCGGCGCCGCCGACGACCGCAGCGCGCACGGGCGCTGGCAACCCTGAGCGGCGCGTCACCGGACGGGCGACCTGCACCGGACGGACGGGCTCTGCCACCGCGATCCCCTCAGCGCGAGCGAGGATCTCCTCGCCGCGAGCCGGGTCGAGCGGGGCGCCTGCCGGGTCGTACGTCACCGCAGCACCGTATCGCGCCTGGGGGACGGCCGCGAGGGTCCGCGGCGCTCGCCCCTGGGCAAGAGGGGCGGTTGCAGGCACAACGCCGGGCGCTCGGGCGCACCGGCGCTGCGCATCACGCCGCCGGCGCTACTGCTGGTCCCACGGGATCGGCGCCGGCAGCGGCTCGACGCCGTCCTGCAGCACCTGCTCGTAGACGCGGTAGCGCTTGACCACCTTGCCGTTCATGCCCTGCATCGCCCAGTTCATGGGTTTGTTGGTCTCCAGGATCCAGCCCATTTCGCCCGTGCGGACCGGCGTGCGGTGCGCGGCTTCGAAGTGCTCGCGGTACAGCAGCGCGGCGGCGCCGGTGTGCTGGTCCTCGGGGCGCACGCCGAGGAAGCCGACGCGGATGCGGTCGATCTTGCGGCGGCCGAAGAGGAAGTGGCGCAGCGTGAAGATGTTGACCTTGCCGTTCATCTTCTCCAGAACCTGGTTGAGGTCCGGGATGGTGATCGCCATGCCGACGATCTTGCCGTCCTTGTTGACGGCTTTCATCATCCACTCCTTGCTCCACACCAGCTGGCTCTCTTCGGCGAGGGCCTTGATGTCGGCGTCGGAGTAGGGCACATAGCCCCAGTTCTTCGACCAGGCGGCGTTGAAGAGCTCGCGGAACGCCCCCTTGTAGTCCTTGCTGAGCGAGCGGCGGGTGATCTTCTCCAGGTGGAGGCCGTGCTCGGACTCGGCCTTGTCGGCCGCCTCGAAGATCGCCGGGTGCACGGCCTCGCGGTCGTCGATGGTGAGCGACCACATGAGCAGGTCCATCGCCTTGGTCAGACCGGCTTCCTCGACGCGCTCGCGGTAGTACGGCGGGTGCCACGGCTGGATGAGCATCGGCTTGATGTCGTAGCCCTCGATGAGCACGCCCGACTCGTTGTTCATCTGGAAGTCCATCGGGCCGACCATGCGCTCGCGGCCCTTCTCGCGGAGCCAGTCGCCCGCGGCCTTGAGCAGCGCATCGAGGATCGCCTGGTCGTTCTCGAACTCCAGGAAGCCGAACATCCCCCACGTGTTGCCGTGGTACTCGTTGAAGGCATGGTCGATCTGGGCGGTGATCCGGCCGACGACCTGGCCGCCGCGCTCGGCGAGGAAGTACTCCGCTTCGCCGTGGGTGAAGAACGGGTTCTGCTTCTTGCTCAGGAAGAGCTTGCGCTCGAGCCGCAGCGGCGGGACCCACTTGGAGTCAGGCGAACTACCATGCAGCCGGAACGGGAGCTCGATGAACTCCTTGAGGTCGCGTTTGGACGCGACGGGGCGGACGACGAGCGATTCGGTGGCTGACACCGGCCGCAATCTAGAGGATGGAACGGGTGGACGACATTCTGAGTACCGACGGTACGCAACTGAGCGAGGGCGTCCAGACGGGCGAGCAACCCCGCGCGGCCGTCGACCTGTTCGCGCGGATCGCCGAGAACGAGCGCGTCCAGCAGTGGGAGGCCGCCAAGCCCCACGACCTCTCGCCATACTTCCGCACCGCCGAGTCGCCCGCGGCGCCGGTGATGAAGATGGAGGGCAAGGACCGGATCATGCTCGGGTCCAACAACTACCTCGGGCTCACCGGCGACCCGCGCGTGCTCGAAGCCGCGCGCAAGGCGATCGACGTCTACGGCAGCGGCCTGACCGGCTCGCGCCTGCTCAACGGCACGATCCCGCTCCACCTCGAGCTCGAGCAGGAGATCGCCGACTGGATGGGCACGGAGGACGCGGTCGTCTTCGCGACCGGCAACCAGGCCAACACGGGCGCGCTCTCGGCGCTGCTCGGCGTCGGCGACACCGTGATCGCCGACTCCGGCGACCACGCTTCGATCCTCGACGGCTGCATCCTGTCGAAGGCCAAGCTGCGGGCGTTCCGCCACAACCGCCTCGAGAAGCTGGAGAAGCAGCTGGAGCGGGCGACTGGCGACGGCGGCGGCATCCTGGTCGTCGTCGACGGCGTGTTCTCGATGGAAGGCGACATCGCCCCCATCCCCGAGATCGCCGACCTCTGCGAGCGCTACGGCGCGCGGCTGATGGTCGACGAGGCCCACGGCGCCGGAGTGCTCGGCGCGCGCGGCGCGGGCACCGCCGAGCTGCTGGGCTGCGAGGACCGCGTCGACCTGCGCATGGGGACGTTCTCCAAGTCGCTGGCCTCCGCTGGCGGCTTTATCGCGAGCTCCCACGAGGTCGTGCAGTTCCTGCGCCTGCAGAGCCGCCCCTACCTGTTTACGGCGTCCGCGGTCCCGGCTGCGGTCGGCGCAGCCCTGGCCGCGCTGCGGATCATCCGCTCCGACGAGGGCCCTCAGATCCTGCGCAAAGTGCTCGACAACGCCGAGTATTGGCACGCCGGGCTCTCGAGCCTCGGCCTGCATGTCGTCCCGCCGACCACGCTGGCCGACGGGTCCACGCTCATCACGCCGATCGTGCCGGTCCTCGTGGGCGACGACTGGAAGGCGTTCCTGCTCTGGAAGGCGCTGTGGGACGAAGGCGCGTTCGTGAACGTCGCCGTCCACCCGGCGGTGCCGCCCGGGGGCGCGCTGTTGCGCACGAGCGTGATGGCGACGCACGAGCGTGACGACCTTGACCGCGCGCTCGAGCTCGTCGAACGGGTCGTCCGCGCCTTCACCGCCGAGCACGGCCCCCTCCCCGGGCCGGCGCATTGAGGCAAGCCGCGGGCTGCTCCGCTCGTGAACGGAGTGTTTCGGATCGACTTGGAGAGACGGTAAGCTCTACCTCAAGTTGAGCTACAGGGCTGAACAGCGTCATAGCGCTGATAACTGGTTAGACGAGCCCGCCGTTATTGGCCGATTGACCGGAATCCGGATCCTGGACGAACGTCCAGGTCGGGTCAAAAAAGCCGCTCCGAGCAGGAAATGACTGTGACGCGGGTCCACACTGCGCGCTAGGTTCGCTTCAAGCGATTGGGGCCGGTCCACGAGGATCAGGACTGGCTCCCGGCGGTGTCCGCCGCCGTATTTCGACCCGGTTCCCCTACCGGGTCGTTCGCTGAACTGAGAGACGAAGACGCATCCGCTTCCGCCCAGCGGATGGAGAAAGGGACCCCGATGTCCGCAGCGACCACGGCCGCCGAGCCGCAGCATCTGCACGCCCTCGCCCGTGCCAACGAAATCCGGCTCGCGCGTGCCAGCACCAAGCGCGCCATCGCCGCGGGCGAAGTCCTGGTGTCCGACCTGCTGCTCGAGTGCCCCGCAGAGCTCGAGCGCATGGAGATCGGCGAGCTCATCAGCTGCCAGCGCCGCTGGGGCGGCCAGCGCACCCGCCGCCTGCTGAGCACGGTTCCCGTCGTCGAGACGAAGCTGGTCGGCGCCCTCACCGAGCGCCAGCGCCGCGCGATCGCCGACGCGCTCGCTGGGCTGCAGAGCAACCTGACGGTCGTCTAGACCGCACGGGCGGCCCAGCGCCGCCCCGGATACTTCGCCGGCCCCGGGAGGACTAGCCCGGAGGCGAGGCCAGACGGATGCGCGGCCGGACTCCGCACGATTCCGTCCGACGGGCGCCCTCCGGGGCGCCCGTCGTCGTTTCGGCCTCGCTAGGGCTTGGCAGGCGCGTCGTCGTCGCCTGCGCCCTCAGCTGCCTCAGCGGCCTGCTGCGCGCGTTTGGCGGCCGGGACGTACTCGCGGTCGAGGATGCCCCACGCGAACGTGAACAGGACGAAGCCGGTGATCACGCAGACGTTGCGGTTGAGGCCCACCACGCGCCACAGCAGCGCCGCGACGACGACGCCGAGCATGAGCGCCAGGACGGTCGCGTGCGGGCGGTAGCCATGGCGGTGTTCCCGCCAGCTGAACTCGGCGGTGCCGAGCATGATCAGGAGGAACCCGGAGAAGACGCCGTCGCGGTCGGCGAGGTAGGCCGCGAGGAGGATCGCGAGGAAGCCGATGACGATCGCCATCTCGGCGAGCGGCAGCGGATGCCACGGGGCCGGCGGCGGCGCGAGCTTCGCCTTGGCCCGGGCGATCGCCTCAGGCGACGGCTTGGGCCTGCCCGTCTGCGGCTGGCCGGGTTTGGGCGGCTTGGGGGCTTTGGGCGGCTTGCGCGGCTTCGCGTCGCCGGAGGCCGGCTTCGCGGCTGCCCACCGCTTGGCGCTGGATTCGCCCTTGCCGGTCTTCTCCCCCGCGTTGCTCTTGCCGGAGCGACCTGTGGGCCGTTCTGCCATGCCGGCGAGCCTACTGAGCCTGCAGCTCGCGGCCGCGCGGCGGCTGCGTCGACGGCGCCGAGCGCTGCTGCGGGGTGCCATCGGCCAGGACCCAGGTGGCCGGCCCGACGACGACGAGGGCGAGGAGCACGAGCGCGAGGTCGATCGCGGTGGCGATACCGAACTGCGAGATGACCGGGATCGTGGCGAGGCCGAGGACGCCGAACCCGGCGATCGTCGCGCCAGCGGAGATGGCGACCGCGCCGCCCGTCTCGCGCAGCGTCGAGGCGATGGCCCGCTCCCGGCTGAGGCCGACGCGGCGCAGCGCCGCGAAGCGCTCGCCGAGGAGGACGCTGAACTCGACCGCCACTGCGGCGACGAGCACACCGAGGGCAGCGGTAAGCGGCGTGCGCGGGACGCCGAGCGCCCACATCGCGAGCTCGCTCCACCCCAGCGCCATGAGCGGCGGCACGAGGGCGACGATCGCGCGGCGAGGCGAGCGGAGGGCGATCAGCAGGACGATGCCGGGCAGGAGGATCGCGAGCGACGCGAGGATGATCCGGCGGTCTGGCGACTCGAGAGCGCCGGCGCTGGCGGCCACCACGGCTGGCAGGCCAGACACGGCGGCCTCGGCGCCACGCGGGGCATCGGCTGCGATGCGGTCGAGCTGGGCGACGAGGTCGCGCTGCTTCTTGCCGTCGAGGGTCCCGATGCCGAACGGGAGCGCGACGACGCCGCGGTCGGGGTCGATCAGGCTGCGCGACAGCGTCGACGGAAGGTTCGAAAGGGTCTGCTCGATCTGCGCGTCGGTCGGCGGTTTGCCACCGGGCTTCATCCCGAACAGCTCGTCGAGCGGCAACGGGTTGCAGAGGCTCCGGCCGTCGCAGCGTCCGTCGCCGCCCGCCGCGACCTGCTGCTGCGCGGCGATCAGGAAGCGCCACAGCTTCGGGTCGCCGACGTTCTTCGTCGTGACGACCAGCGAGACCGCCGACGATGCGCCCGTCTGCATGCGGAGCTTCTCGAGCTGGCGGGCGCCGGAGCTATCCGGCGGGACGAGCGCGGTGAGGTTGGTCTCGACGGGGGTCTTGGCCCCGATGACGGCGCCGCCGATGGCGACCGCGAAGCCGATGGCGAGCACGGCCGCGGCGATCTTGGGACTGACGTTGGCCGCGACGAAGCTCGTCACGGCGCGCGCGGCGCGGTTGGTGCCGCGGACGGGGCCGCTGGTGGCGACCATCTCGTCTGCCTGGTGCGCGGCAGAGGTGAGCGTGTCGAAGGCCGACGGGGCGGCGGCGTCGGCGCTCGCGGATGCGCCCGCGGCCGCCTCGCGCTTGCGCCGGCCGAGTGAGATCGCGGCTGCTGATGCGGCCGCCGCGACGAAGATCGCCAGGACGATCGCCGCCGCCAGCGCGATCGAGACCGTCCGGACGACCTCGAACGGGCTCGCCAGCAGGGCGAGCGCGCTGGCGGCCGCGGCGGAGCCGGCGATGACGAGCGTGCGGAGGGCGTCCGGGTGCATGCGCCGTTCGAGGCGCAGCTGCGCCTGGACCGCTTGGTCGACGGCGAGGCCGACAAGCACCGGCAGGGCGACGACGACGGCCAGCGAGAGGGCCCCTTCGGGGATGGCGAGCGCGAGGAGGGCGAACCCGAGGACGGACGCGGCGACGAGGATCGGGAGCAGCCGGCGCTGGAGGCGGCGTGCGAGGAGGAGCACGACCGCCATCACCATCAGCGCGGCTGCGCCGAGCGCGAGGGCGGAGCGCCGGATCGCGTCGGAGAGCGTCTGGCTGGCGGGCGCGAGGCCGGTGAACTCGATCGTCGCGCCCGTGCGGCCGAGACCAAGCTGCTTGGCCTGCATCGCGTCCTTGAGCGCGTCGGTCACCTCGGCGCGCTCGCCGGCCGACAGGTCGCCGCGGAGCCGCACCTGGATGATGGCCGTCTCGCGGTTGGGCAGCACCGCGGCGAGGCGGCGCTTGGGGCCGTACTTGCCGTCTTCGCCCTTGGCGAACAGGACGCGCTTGGCGAAGTCGTTGTTGCGGATCGAGATGTCGTCGCGGATGTCGAGGCCGAGGTCCTTCGCGTACGCCCCGAGCTGCGCATAGGACTGGAAGACCACGTAGTTCCGGGCGGCCTTGCCGATCTGCTCGATCTCGGCCGCGGACTTGCCGTCCTTGCGGGCCTGTTCCTCGGCGGCGGTCTTGGCCGCGGTGGAGGCCTGCAGCACCTCGGCCGTCTTGTCGCTGACCTTGAAGCCGATCGAGGCGATCGCGGAGTTCAGGTAGGTGATCGGCCCGTCGACGGACTTGACCGCGTTGAGGTCTCGGATCCGCGTGCACGGGCCAGGCTTGGCCTTCTTGTCGACGATGCCGCCGAGGCAGCCTTCGAGCCCGCCGACGCGCAGGCGGTCGGCTTCGTCGAGGAGCGTGCGGACCATGTCGCCGCGGATGACGATGACGGCGGTGTCCCCGCCGAAGCTCGCGCGCTCGGTCTCCCCCGCGCGTTCTGCGGCGCTGCCGCTCGGCGCGAGGCGGTCGAGCCGCCCATCGACGGGCACGAGGACGCCCGCGACGGCGCCCGCCACCGCGACCGCGGCGAGCACGATGAGGGTGGCCCGCGGCGCCCGCGTGGCAAGCGCAAGCAGGCGGCCCAGCATCGCGGGTTAGTTCCCGAAGACGCTGCGCTCGGTGCTGCTCGGGGCAGCCGGCAGCTGCGGATACGTCGACAGGCGGCCCGCCGCGAGCGAGAACTGGCCCTGCACGTTGCAGTCAGCCGGAGCGCTCTTCGGCGTCGTCGGAGCGGGGACCTCACCCGGCGTCGTCGCGTCGGGCCCCTCCGGCGTCGTCGGGTAGTAGCCGAGCGGCGAGAACATCGAGTAGCGGATCGCGTCGAGCAGGGTGATGTCAGGGACAGTCAGGTTGCCTGACTTCGGCGGGTTTGCGGACTCCAGCTCGTTGAGCTGTGCGTTGCCGTTGTCCGGAATCCGTGGAACGCTTGTTCCACAGCTCTGCGCGCTATACGCGTCCGCAAGTCCCTGGCCAATCTTGCTGGCCCAGCCCTTGCGACGGTAGGCGTTGCCCTGATCCGTAGAGAAGCGGTTTGGTGAGGCACCGAGGCTGTTCGCCTGAAGCACGGCCATTCCGCGGACGGCCCGCGGCGGCCCGCCGTCACGGGCGTTAGCTACGCCGCCGGCGCGACTTCCCGAGCTGGCGGAGACGAGATTGCCGACGGCTCCCATGAGCTCGTCACTGTAGAAACCGGCGTACTCGAGAATCGGATTGAGTTCCTTCAGGAACGGATCAAGGCCATCGAGCAGCACCGGAAGAACTTCGAGCGTCTTCTCTGCGGCAGGCAACCCCTTCTCCGCATTCTCGTTCACGCGCTCGACGCCTTCGAGCAGCTGACGGAGTTCCGGCGCGACATCAGTCAACGCCTTGCTCGCCGGCGCCAGAGCCTTTGCGGTCGGTCGGAGGCGCTCGACAGCCGGGCCGGTCGACTCGGCGAATTCCTCGATCGCCTTCGTACCGGCCTTGGTCGAGGTCAGGAACTCGGGAAGGCGCTCGATGAGCGCCGTCAGGGCGGCATCATTGTCACCGGTCTGACGGAAGACACGTTCGCTTTCGCGCACCGCGCGCTCGAGCGCTCCGCGCTGAGTGGTGGCAGCCGCGAGCACCGCACGAGAATCGCGGAGACCAGACTTCAGGTAGGGCGTCTGTTCGTTCAGCGTCTTGCTGACTTGGGCCAGCTCGCTGACGAAGCCCTGCGCCTGGACCAGCGCCTGGCCCGCGTTGGGGCCCTGACCAACGAGGCCCTTACCGCCGTCCTGCATCCACTGCTGGAAGTACTTGCGGGTCTCCGGCGTGAACGTGGCGAACACTTCATCGAGCTCGGTCGTCGTACCGATGTCGGAATTCGGGATCTGGCCGCCTTCAGGAATCACCGGCTTGCCCTTCGCGTCAGCGGGCGGCGTCAGCGATACGTAGGTCTCGCCAAGCAGCGTCTTCTGGCGGAGCATCGCCTTGGTGCCCTGCGGCAGCGGGGCAAAGCGGCTCTGAATCTGCAGTGTCGCGATCGCGCGGCCGTCGGCGCCCGGGACGACCTTCTTGACCCGGCCGATCCCGACACCTGCGATGCGGATGTCAGCTTCGACAGCGAGCGACGTCGCCTCCGGGAACGTCGCGGTGATGCGATAGCCCTGTGCCTTGAATGGCACGGCGCCGCCGAACTGCAGCCAAAGGAACAGCGTGAGCCCGAAGCACGAGAGGGCGAAGATCACCATCGTGAGGAGCTTTCCGAGTGTGGGGACCTGACGATTCATTTCGGTTTCGGGCAGTAGGCCTCTTGGGTCTGCCCGTTGGTCAGCACCGTCTTGGCGTTAGTGATCCCGGCAAGGTCGGTGAAGAGGCGGGACATCGGTCCTTGCGCCCGCAGCGTTGCTGTTAGGCCGCTCAGGTCGCAGCCCGTGAGGAGCGCTGCGCGCGTCACAGCTCCAGCAGAGTCCTGCATTGAGGTGAGCGACATAGTGGCGTGCCCGATGTAGCCGGCAAGGGTGAGAGCACTGAAATCGTTTCCGGCCGGCTTGTACGCAAGACCGTCGAAGAGCTCGGCGAGCACGCCTGTTCCGGTCGAAACGTTCTTCGACGACGAGCGGAGGTTGTCAACGGCCGGCTCCAGCTTCTTGAGCGGCGCCTGGACTTCCTTGGCGAACGGCCGGAGATCATCGCGAATGACGGGCGTTGCGGCGTTCATGAACTTCGTCAGCTCGGCCAGGCCTGCGTCGAACTTGCGGGTGGGACGCTCGAGCTTGCGCGAAGCTTCGCCGAGGTCCCCGCTGAGCTTCCCGGCGGTCTCAAGGAGATCCCGGGTCTTCTGCAGCGTGGCCGGGCTCTTGCGAACGATCTCGGCGAGGTCCTGGTCGCGGTCTGCGATGGCGGAGAACGCCTCGGACGAGCTGGCGATGAAGGTCCCGAGAGCTTCATCGTTCTTCCCAAGGGCATCTGCGACGCGGGAGAGGTTGGTGACCGCACGCGCGGCTTCGGCGTTGCGGGACTTCACAGCCTTCGCAATTCGCGCGCCGTACACCGTTGTCGGCTCGAACTTCTTGAGAATCTCACTGAGTTCTCTGCCGCCATCGCCAGAAAGACCCTTGGCGCCCTGCTGAAGCAGGATCGCGAGGTACGCGCGGGTGTCGACATCGAACTCAGAGAGGATCTCGTCAAGTTCGACCGGAGTCATCGTGCGCGCAGCCGGGATGTTCCCGCCGTGCGCGAGCAAGGGGGCGCCCTTCGTGCCCGGGTCGAGCTGAATGACCATGTCCTGTAGCGGGGTCCGCGGACGCAGCGCGGCAGCGGCGTCGGTGTGGATCCGGTTCGCGTACTCGCGTCGGATCTTCATCAAGACACGGCCTCGACCATTGACCAGCTGGACGTCGCCAATCTCGCCGACGGTGACGCCGGAGATGGCGACTGTCTGGCCCTGCCCAGGCACGACGGCCTTCGCGGAGTGGAAGTCGACCGTGTAGTCGACGAAATCCGAACCGACAACCGGCACCCAGTTCGGGAGGTAAAAGCGCTGGTTGCCCAGGATGTACGCCGCCGCGCCCAGGCCGACAACGATGACGCCGATCACTGCGACGAAGGAAACGAGATACCGCTCGAGGACGCGCTTCATTTGATCGCAGCGCTCCCGTCGGCCGGGCCGTCTTTGAGGCTGCTCAGGTTCTGGAGCTGCGCCTTATTGCACGGCACGTTGAACTTCCACGGAGCCGAGGTGCCGCTCATCTTGGTGTCCGCGGGGCGTGCGGGCTTGGTGCTGTGGGGCGCCGCGTTCAGCGTGCCGATGTAGGGGTCCAGGTTGACCCGGCGCTTGCCGCCTGGGTAGGAGAATCCCTGGCCAGCCGAGGCGCGGGCGTACAGCCCGTTGCCGTCGAAGTTGGATCCCGAACTTGCGAGACCAACGAAGCCGCGGAGCGTCTCCTGCCACGACGTAAGGCCTGTAGTGAACTTGCCATCGTTGATCTGCTGGTTCGCCGTCGGAACGAGAACTTCGGAAGCGCAGACCGACAGGCGGTCAAGATCGTCGAGGATCGTCGCGAGGTGCGGTGCAGACTCGGCGAGTCCCTCTGTGATTGGCTCGATGCTGTCGACCAGCGCTCCAGCCTCGTCGTCGGACAGGAGTTCCTTCGACTGCGTCAGGAACGGTCCCGACGCGTCGACTAGACCAGGGACGCGGTCGAGTCCGTCGGTGATGTTGCGCGAAACCGCCGAAATCGGATCGAGAGATTCACGGATCTCAGGGAACGTCTCCTCCGCGACGCGGAGTGTCTGCGGCAGCTCAGTGACGCTCGCGCGCACAGCGGACGAGTTCTCCGCGAACACGCTGACCGTGCGGTCGAGGCCGTCGATCAGCTGGCCGAGCTCGTCGGCGTTGTCGGCAAGCGGCCCGCTGAGGCGGGCAAACGACTGGATGGCCGCAGCGAGGTCGCCACGGTCCTGGCCCTGGAGTGCGCGGAAGAGCTTCTCGATGTCGGTGCCTGCGCCAGCAGCCGCCTTGATGGTGTCGTTAAGCGACTGGCCCGCCGACTCGCCCTTCGTGAGCGCCTCCTTGTCCTTCGGATCGACTTCGGAGAACGCCTTTCCGGCTTCCTGGATTAGAACCTGGAGGTCGCGGCGCTCGGGTGCCTGGAGGGTCGCGAGGACTTCGTCGAGCTGCGGTGAGCGCGACGTCTGCGTGAGCGGAATCGTGTCGCCGTCTTCGAGCGTCGGGCTGCCCGGTGCGCCCGGGCTCATGTCAAGCACGAAGTTGCCTTCGAGGAAGAGCCGCGGGCGGATACGGATGGTCGCGCCTTCGTGGACCGGAAGCCCGTTGGCGTTGATGTCCATTTTGAGCAGCGACGCCTCGGCGCCGTTGTAGCGCTCGACGCCGCTGACCTTGCCGACGTCGACGCCGGCGATACGCACGACGGAGCCCTTCTTGACACCGGCCGAGTCCTGTACCACGACGTTGACGTGGAACGGACGCGAGAACGGGTTGTCCTTCTTGAAACCGTAGATCACCAGGCCCGCGAGGACGATCACGAAGATCAGACCAGCGCGAACCGGGCTGCGGTAACGGCGGTGCGCGGCGCTCACTCGTCGTCCTTCTCTTCGGCAGGCGGGTTCAGCGTCGAGCTGGCGGGCGGCTTAGGCCGGTACTTCTTGTCCTGGTAGGCGACGACACCGACGGTGACCTTGCTGTGGATGTTCGGGTTGGCGTCCGTTCCTGTCGAGGTGTACGGAAGCGGCCGACCTTCGTTGCCTGGTTCGCACCGGCCGCCAGCGCCAGTCACCGGAAGCGGGTTCGTGTGCAAATACGGATATTTCTCCATAACGGTACGGTCCGCCTGGACCTGCCGCTTGTCCTTGTTGTTGGAGAATGCTCCTCCGGGGACAGTGCTCCCTGCCGAAGGCGCGGTCGCGGGGTTGCTCTCGCCATTCGGAACGCCCCACTGGATCATCGGAATGACGCGGAGCCAGTTGCCGAGAGTGTCGCCGTCGGAGGTCGCGCTTGCGAGGTTGAGGAAGAGGCGACTCGGAAACGCACAGACGGTCTGGGCGCGGCTCAGGCTTTCGAACAGCGGTTGGCCGCTGAGTGAAAATTGTGTGACGCCGTCGAGGCCGCGTGCGACGACCGAGCTGTTGCCGACGCGGTCGAGCTGGTCGAGGACGCCGTCGAAGTCGCGCACGAAGCGCGGCACGCCAGCCAAGCCGGCAATACCGGCCTTGCTCGCGGCGGCGAGGTCATCGGCGCCGTCGGCGAGGTTGTTGATGGCCGGACGCAGGTCACTAGCGAACGCGATGTGCGGATCGATCGCAGCGCGGGTGGCCGCCAGCGAGCTCGCCGTCGAGGTAAGCGCGTCGGGCGCGACCGCGAGCGTCTCGTCGAGCGACGCGTCGGCGCGAGCGATTGCGCCGGTCGTCTTGTCGAGGCCGCGGAAGAAGCCGCCGGTGGCCTCGCCAGCTGCAGCGAGTTCGCTCGTGAACTGAGTCAGCGCGGTCAGGAACGGCACCAGACCGTCCTGGTCGTCGGCGAGCACCTTCACGACCGGCAGGATGTTCTCGCTCAGCGGGTCGGCGTCATCGATGAGTTCGCCGATGACCGAGCCACGGCCGACAAGCGCATTGCCGAAGGCCGTGACCGTCGACACCACCCCGGCGCGAGTCGGGTCATCGAACGTGTTGAGGAGCTGGTCGATCTCTACCGGGTCAGGCGTCGCCTGCTCGAGCGGAATGCTGGAACCCCACTCAAAGACCTTCGTCGAATCACCCGGGGTGAGCTGGACGTACTTCAGCCCCAGCAGTGAGCGGGCACGGATCAGGACGGTGGTGTTGTCGGGGAGCTTTTCGGTGCCCTGGTCGAGCTTGAGCGTGAGCTTCGCCGTGATGGTGCCGTCGGGGTACCGCTTCGGCTCGGCGGCATCGACGATGCCGACGCGCGTACCACCCACGCGGACCTCGTTGCCCGGCACGATGTTGGCCGCGTTCTTCACCTCAACGTAGAGGAGCTGCGACGGCACCCACGGCAGGCCGCGGTTCGCGTTGTACGCGAGGAACGTGGTGATGAGGACAAGGAGGACGGCGATCGAACCGATGAGCGCAGGGCTCATGCGGCTGCCGCGTCCACCGACGGCGCTACTCACTGGTCACCGCCAAGGACGAGATCAGCTGCAGCCTTGTCAGCAGAGTCTGCGGAGGAGCCGGTCGCGCTCGCGTCGGCGCCAGTCGCAGCCGACTTCGAGCCGCTGGACGGAGTTGTCGCGATCGGGAGGCCGGGAGCGTTCGTGATCGAGCACGAAGCGAGCTTGTTCGGAACGGCGCCGCAGTCGGAGACGTTGATGAGCGCCCCGCGGAGGTAATACCCATTCTGGTCGCGCCCGTTCATCGTGTACGCGAGCCCGTAGATCGCATCCAGGAAGTAGTCGAGGCCGCCGGTCGTGCGGAAGTCGCCGAGGGCCACGCCCAGCACGGAGCCCGACGCCTTGACGGCAGCAGAGGACTTCACGATGCGGTCGAACAGGGCGTTGTTGGTGTCGCTGGTGAGGATGTCGCCGGCGCGGTTGACCGTCGGCCCGAGCGCCTCGATGGCCTTCGTGCCGTTGCGCGAGAGCTCGGGCAGCTGGTCGAGGATCGAAGCCAGGTCGGTGGAGGACCGGTTCAGATCGTCGGCGATCGGCTGCAGCTGCTCAGCGAGCTCGTCGACCTTATCGGCGGTGGGGCTGACCTCGTCGAGCAGTGAGTTCAGGGAAGCGATGCTGGCCTGCAGCTCGCTCTTGCGCGACGCCAGGCGCTTCGCGACCACGGCGCCGTTCGACACGGTGCCCGACAGCGACGCGCGCTCGTTGGCAAGTGACGCCAGCGTCTGATCCGACGAAGACACGAGCTGCTTGAGCATCTCCTGCTGGTCGCCGAGCTGCTTGAGGATGCGGTTCGTGTAGGTGAAGGCGTCGTTGCTCTTGCGCAGGGTGCTGGCGATCTCGTCGCCGCGGCCCGCGACGCCAGCGCCCAGCTCGCGGATGATGATCGAGAACCGGTCGCGGACCGATGCCGTGTTGATGTTCAGAAGCTGGTCGGGGTCGACCGGCACCGACGTGTTCTCGACCGGCAGCAGGTGCTGGCCCTTGTACGGGCCCTCCGCGATCGCCGGGATCTCCGGCGGAGCGGTCGCGCCCTCTGGACGCGGCTGCGTGAGCTCACACTCGATGAAGCGCTCGCCGATCAGCGCCTGCGGGCGGATCTGGCAGGACGCGTCCTTGCGCATGTCCTGGAAGCCCGGCTTGGTGATCGTGAACGTCACCGCAGCCTGGTTGGAATCGGTGAGCTCGACGCTGTCGACCGAGCCGACCGAGACGCCCGCGATGCGGACATCGAGGTCTTTCACGATGAACGAGGCGCTGTCGAAGATCGCGCGCACCTGGTAACCCTCGGACGAGTCGCCGCCGCAGCCGGCGGTGGCGGCCAGCGCGCAGAGACCAGCCGCCACGGCGCTGCCGCGGAACACGCGCGTACGCGCGCGGGCGATCGTGCTGTCGGCGCGGCGGGTCATGGCCCAGGCGGGACGTCAGAGGTGTTGCACTTCACGCGGCCGCCATCGGTGTACGGCGCGGAGCCGTCGGAGGTGGCCTGCGCAGCCGAGCCCGGGCAGCGGTTCGTCGTCGTCTGCAGGCCCTGCAGGCGGTTGACGAAGCTGTCGCGCGGGACGAGGTCGCTGACCCCGCCGCTCGTGTTCGGCTGGAAGACGTTGAGGACCGACGAGAGGCGCAGGTAGTGGCCGTTGCCGTCGTAGTTGGCCGAGATCTGACCGAGGCCGGTCAGCGCTGCGATGACGTCCGGGGTGTACGCGCGCGTCTCGGCGAGCAGCGGCACGGAGTCGGCAAGCGCCTTCGGAACGGTCTTCGAGGCCTTCTCTGCGTTCGCGCCGACGTCGACGGTCGCCTTGAGCAGGTCGGCCGCGTCGTTGTTCGCGCCGGGCTTGTTCAGGGCGCGCGCGACGGCCGCGATGGTCGACTCGCCGCTCGTGAGCGTGTCGGTGGTCTGGTTCAGCATCTCCGGGACGCCGCCGCGCACCTTGTCGGCCGTGGTGATGAGCGCCTCGACGTCCTTGAGCGTGTCCGGCAGCTCGGTCATGATCGCCGTCGCCTCGTCGAGCACCTTCGGGGAGCGCGCGATGGCCTCGCCGATCTCGGTGCCGCTCGCCGCCGCAGCCTGGGCAGCGACCCCGGAGTTCGCGGTCAGGCGGGTGATCGAGTCGGTGCGCTCGGCCAGCGCGCCCGTGATGGCCGCGCCGTTGACGATGATCTCGCGCAGGGCGTCGTCGCCCTGGTTGATGGCCTTGGCCAGCTCGTGCGCCTCGCCGAGCGTGCCCGGAGCGGCCTCGAGCGACTTGCGCAGGTTCTCGGAGTTGCCCGCCACGATCTGCGACTGGCCCTTGACGAACTTCTGGATGCCCTCGCGCGTCTTCTCGTCGAGCGCGTTGATGAACTCGTCCTGGCCGACGATGCCGCGGGTCGTGCCGTTCTCTTCGCTCTGGCCGCCGATCACGGCGCCGTCGGGCAGGTTCGGCGAGTTGTTCGGCGCGAGCTGCAGGGCGATGTACTTGTTGGCGACGCCGCCCAGCGACGCGGCGCGGATCTGCGCGCGGGTGCCCTTGCGGAGCGGACCGAGGTCGGTGACCTCGACGTCGACCTTCGCCTTCAGGTCGTCGGTCACGCCGATCGACTTGACGGTGCCCATCTCGATGCCGTTGACCCGGAGGAGGTTGCCCGGGATGAGGCCGCCGGCGTCGTCGAAGATCAGCGTGTACTGGTCACCTTCGCCACCGCGCAGGGTCACGAACGCCAGCGCGAACACGCCGAGGACGATCGCCGCGAGCGCGGCGATGCGGGAGGGGGTCATCGGAGCGACCCTCGCTCATGTGCCAGGGGGTGCGGCACTCGGGCTACTCCATCCCCAGGGGGCCGTCGGCCTCGCCGGTGAGGAACTGGCGCACGAACGGATTCGGCGACTCAAACAGGTCCTTGGCGGGTCCGGACTCCACGATGCGCCCCTTCCAGAGGACCGCGATGTGCTCCGCGACGCGCTTCGCACTCGCGATGTCGTGCGTGATGACGATGTAGGTGCCGCCGTTCTCAGCGTGGACCTCCTCGATGAGCTCGCACAGCAGCGCCGTGCGGACCGGGTCGAGGCCCGAGTCCGGTTCGTCGAAGAGGACGATGTCCGGGTCGAGGACCAGAGCGCGGGCCAGGCCTGCGCGCTTGCGCATACCGCCCGAGAGCTCGTTCGGGTACTTGTCGCGCGCGGGGATCAGACCGACCTCGTTGAGGCGGCGGTCGACGATCTCCTTGATCTCGCGCTCACCCTTGTCGGTGTGCTGGCGCAGCGGGAACGCGACGTTGTCGTAGAGGTTCATCGATCCGAAGAGCGCGCCGTCCTGGAACAGGACGCCGAAGCGCTTGCGGAGCTCGAACAGGTCCTCGTCGGGCAGGCTCGGGACCGACTGGCCCTGCACGAGCACGTCGCCCCGGTCGGGGAACAGCAGGCCGACCATGTGCTTGATGCACACGGACTTGCCCGTGCCCGAGGGCCCGAGGATCATCGAGACGCGGCCCTCGGGGATCGCGAGATCCAGGCCGCGGAGGATCTTGTTGGAGCCGAACGCCTTGTGGACGCCCTTGAACTCGATCGCGAACGGACCGGTCAGCTCGTGCGTCTCACCACGGTGGTAGGCGTACTCGTCGGCTTCGAGGAGCGGGTCGGGCTCGCGCACGACGACGCCCTTCTTGTGGGCGGCCGCAGGCGACGTTGCGGCGGCGGCGCCGACCGGAGCAGCAGCAGCCGCGCCGACAGGCTCGGGCTGCGCCTCGACCTCTTCGAGGAACAGGTCGTCGGCCTCGTCGATGAGGCCGCGGTCGTCCGGCGCGGCCGGCCGGCGCGGCGGGATCGCGTCGAAGTCTTCCGGGCGCATCGGCTCGAGCGACTCGTCACCTGGGTTGCGTGGCGTCTCGTCCATGGTCAGCCTCCGATCGGGGCTCGCGGGTTGGAACCCCAGAAGACCTGGGTGAGAACCATGCCGATCACGTGCACGAGCACGATGTTCACGGCCATCGATTTAGCAGTCGACGTGCCAACGCCGACCGGGCCACCACTCGTGTTGTAGCCATAGAAGCAGCCGACCAGGATGATCACGGTGGACATGACCATGGCCTTGGTGAGGCTGAAGAGCAGGTCGGGCGGGTTCTGGAACTGCCAGAAGAGCTGCAGGTAGCCACCAGAGGACACCTGGCCGAGCTGTTCGACGACGGCGATGTACGAGCCGAAGAAGCCGGCCGCGACGCCCGCGATGTAGAGGAACGGCAGCACCAGCCAGGCGGCGAGGAGCTTCGTCGAGCAGAGGAAGTTGACGGAGTCGACGCCCATCACCTCGAGCGCGTCGATCTCTTCGGAGATGCGCATGGCGCCGAGCTCGGCGACGATGCCGGTGCCGACCTTGGCGGCCATCATGTAGCCGAACACGTAGGGGACCAGCTCACGCAGGTCGCACCACGCGGTGAACACGGCCGCGTAGGCCGGCGCGCCGACGGCAGAGACGGCCGCGCCGCCCTCGATGCCGCACTGGAGGCCGATCGCGAAGATCATCGACACGATCACCGCGCCGGAGCTCACGATCACGAGGCCGGACTGGCGGATCAGCTCGCCGCTGAAGTGGAAGACCCGGAACGTGAAGATGTTCTTGAGGATCCGCAGCGCGAACTGCACGATCTCGCCGGCGCTCGCCAGCGCTTCGCCGAGCGCCGACTGGTTGAGCCGTCCGCTGAAGCCTGCCGCGCTCATCGGAGCACCGCCAGCTCGGGGTGGGTCGCGATGAGCGTCTGCGTGAACACGTAGTTGAACGCGAACACGCCCATGAAGGCGATGACGACGGCCTGGTTGACGGCGCGGCCGACGCCCTCGGCGCCACCGGAAGCCGTCATGCCCTTGTAACAGCAGACGATCGAGATGATCGCGCCGAACAGCGAGCACTTGATCAGCGAACCCCACAGGTCGGTGATCGAGGCGTTCGTAAGGAAGGTCGAAAAGAACGGAGCGAGCGGCTCGCCGTTGACGAGCGTCGCGATGATGCCGCCGGAGACGCCGAAGAGCACGGCGTAGATGTCGAAGAGCGAGGCGACGACCATCAGCGCGAGGAAGCGCGGCACGACGAGGTTCTTGACCGGGTCGACGCCGAGCACCTGGAGGGCGTCGAGCTCCTCGCGGATCTTGCGCGCGCCGAGGTCGGCGGTCATGGCGGTGCCGGCGACACCGGCGACCACGATCGCGGTCACGATCGGCGCGAACTCGCGGATGGCCGCGAGCACGAAGAAGCCGCCGAGGCGGTCCGGCGCGCCGAACAGGTTGAGGAAGTTGATCGCCTGCAGGCCCGGGGCGCCGAAGTTGACCGCGACCGTCGAGATCAGGAGCGGCAGCCAGCACAGGCGCAGCGCGAACAGGAACTGCCCGACGAACTCCGGGCCGTACGGGTACGGCGGCCGGATCGCGGACTGAATCGTCCGCGATGTCAGCAGGATCATGTTGCCGACTTCGGCGAACGTCTCCCGGGCAGGAGCGATCGCTCGGCTGACGACGCTCATGCGCCGCCCTTCTGGTTGTGTGCCGCTCGGGTCACCGACCGGGAACAGTACGAGATATCCGACACAGACGTTGCACGACCGCTGTAAGCCCGGCGCACCGGGAGCGGCAACGGGCCGGAGCGCCGCAGTTGGCGACGCCGGATGTCGGGGTGATGCGAAGGCACGGGCGGGTCAGGGTAGGGTTCGCGCTGTGCTGCGCAGCTCCCTGCCCATCTCATCACAGTCCCCCGGCGTGGGTGCCGACGGAATCCGACGTACCAAAATCGGGGTGCGACTGGTCACGCTGAGCGCGGTCGCTGGAGCGTCGTTCACCCTGGGCGCCTGCGGCGTCGCGGAGCCCGAGCCCGATGCTGCGGTCAAACCCGTGCAGCTCGAGGTGTCGCCAGCGAAGTTCTCGAAGACGAACCAGCTTTCGGGCGACGACGTGGTCCTTTCGATGACCGTCAAGAACGTCGGCGCCAACCCCGCGCCCGAGCTGCTCGTGCAGCTCGAGGGCAACGAGGAGACGACGCTGGCCTCGGCCGAGGACCCGGGCCGCTTGCGGACCGACAAGGACGATCTGCCCGACCAGGTGCAGCGCGCGGCGTGGTTCGTCGACGGCTCGCCCGACCGCACGCCGCTCGGCAACAGCACGCTCTACCCGGCGGGCCGCCTCGATCCGGGCCGCACCCGGACGCTGCGCTGGCGGATGAACGCCCAGACCGAGGGCGAGCACGAGCTCAAGTACCGCGTCTTCGCGGGCCTCACCGACGCCGCCGCCAAGGCGACCGGCGGCGACGGCCTCACTGGGTCGGTGCGCGCCACGATCACCGAGAAGTAGCGCGCCTGCAGGGGCTCCTGCCGAACGCCTGTTCCCGTCCGGTGGGCGACGTACGATCGCCCGATGCGTTTGCTGCACACCGCCGACTGGCACCTGGGCCGCACCCTCCACGGGGCGAGCCTGCTGGATGCGCAGGCCGCGGTGATCGAGCAGCTCGTCGAGCTCACGCGCGCTGAGCAGCCCGATGCGGTGATCGTCGCGGGCGACGTGTTCGACCGCGCCTACCCCCCGCTCGCGGCCGTCGAGCTGTTCGACGAAGCCGTCACCCAGCTGGCTGAGACGGGTGTGCCAGTGGTGATCACGAGCGGCAACCACGACTCGGCGATCCGCCTGGGCATGAACGCCCGCGTAGGCGAGGCGGCCGGCGTCCACATCCGCACCCGGCTCGACCGGATCGCGTCGGCGATCGAGGTCGAGAGCAAGACCGGCGGGCAGCGTGTGGCCATCTACGGCGTGCCGTACCTCGATCCGCCGAGCGCGGCGCCGGCGCTTGGCGCGCTCCAGCCTTCACACGCGGGTGTGCTCGGCGCCGCTATGAGCCAGATCGCCGTCGACCGCGATGCGCGGAACGCGGATTTCGTCGTCGTCGCGGCCCACGGCGTCGTGGCTGGCGGGCAGGGGGTCGGCGACTCGGGCGGCGGTGTGGAGCGGTCGATCGATGTCGGCGGGGTGGCAGCCGTCCCGCGGGAGCTCTTCGTGGGCGTCGACTACGTCGCGATGGGACACCTGCACCGGCCGCAGGGGCTCGGCGACCGCGTGCGCTACAGCGGCGCCCCGCTGGCGTTTTCGTTCGACGAGGCTGGCGACAAGAAGTCCGTCGCGCTCGTCGCGCTCCAGCCTGGGGCGGCGCCGGTCGTCGAGCTGGTCCCGACACCGCAGCCGCGGGCGATGGCGAGGCTCCGCGGCACCCTCGAGGAGCTCCTGACCGCCGACGAGCACGCTCCTGCTGAGCGCGCCTGGGTCGAAGCCACCCTGACGGACCGGCTGCGGCCCAAGCTCGCGATGGAGCAGCTGCGCGGGCGGTTCCCGCACATCCTCAAGCTCGCGCATGAGCCGGCGCGCGACGGCGCAAGCGCCGATCAGTCCGCCGAGACGTATGGCGAGCGCGTCCGCGGTCGCAGCGAGCTCCAGGTCGCAGAGCGCTTCCTCGCAGAGGTCCGGGGCGGCACGGGCGCCGACGCGGAGGAGCATGCGCTGCTCCAAGAGGCCTTCGAGGCGTTTGGGCGGGAAGAGGCGCTGCGGTGAGGCTGCACCGCCTGTCCGTTGAAGGCATCGGACCGTACGCAAACCGCCAAGACCTCGATTTCGATGAGCTCACCGCGCAGGGCCTGTTCCTGCTCACCGGTCCGACGGGAGCCGGAAAGACGACCGTGCTCGACGCGATCGTGTTCGCGCTCTACGGCACGGTCCCGGGAGCACGCGGGGGCGACGGAAAGCGTGAGCGGCGGGCGCGAGAACGCATCGTCAGCGACCTCCGAGACCTCAACACTAAGCCTGAAGTAGAGCTTGAGTTCACGGTCGCCGGGCGCCGTTTGCTCGTGCGCCGAAGCCCCGATCACACCAGGCCGAAGGCCCGTGGCGAAGGGCTGACGATGGCCAAGGCGTCGGCGTCGCTGGAAGAGCTCGTCGATGGCATGTGGGTTCCGCGGTCGACCGACTTCTACGAGATCAGCACTGAGCTGCAGGACCTCGTCGGCATGAGCGCCGACCAGTTCGCCCAGGTGGTGCTCCTGCCGCAAGGCGAGTTCGCCGGCTTCCTCCGCGCATCGGAGAAGGACCGCCGCGAAGTGCTCGAGAAGCTGTTCCGCGTCGACCACTACAAGTCGGTGGAGCACTGGCTGCGGGAGCGCGCCGACGAGGCCAAGGCGACGCTCGCCGATGCGGCAGACCGGTTGGACGGGATCGTCGACCGCCTCGCGGGGGCGATCGGCGCCAGTCCAGACGACGAGGGCGTCCCCCGCCCGGGCGCGACCACCGAGGAGGTGCAAGCGTGGGTCGCGGAGCAGCGGACCGCTGCGACGCGCGGGGCCGCTGAGGCCACCGCTGCTGCGGAGGCGGCGGGCAACGCGTTCGCCGACGCGGACGCGGCGCACGGGCGGCTCGTCGCGGTCGGCGAGCTGGAGACGGCGCTGCGCAGCCGCGAGGTCGCGCTCGAGACCCATGGGGCGCGGATGCCGAAGGCCACCAAGTGGCTGGAGAGCGTCGCGGGCCCCGAGATCGCCGGCGACGAAGACCGCTGGGCGCCGGCCGCTCGCGAGGCGCGGGCC